>DATHHR010000053.1:0-37363 GCA_035317105.1 Ferruginibacter sp.
AACAATGATTTTGAAAGGTTGACTTACACCGAAGCGATAGAAATCTTAAAAGAAAGCAACCATAATAAGAAAAAGAAATTTCAATATTTAATTGAAGGATGGGGTGTTGATCTGCAAAGTGAACACGAACGCTACCTGGTAGAAAAACATTTTAAAAAACCAGTTATACTAACCAACTATCCTAAAGAAATAAAATCGTTTTACATGCGCCTCAACGATGATGGCAAAACAGTAGCAGCGATGGATATTTTAGCACCGGGTATTGGTGAGATCGTTGGCGGCTCTCAAAGAGAAGAACGTTACGATAAACTGATCCAACGAATGGAAGAAATGCATGTACCTGCCGATGAATTATCCTGGTATTTGGATACAAGAAGATTTGGCGCTTGTCCGCATGCCGGCTTTGGACTTGGGTTTGAGCGTTTGGTACAATTTGTTACAGGCATGGGAAATATCAGGGATGTGATTCCTTTTCCAAGATATCCTAAGAGCGCTGAGTTCTAATTAATTAAAAATTAGTAATTAAGAATTAATAATTTTTTAGATCCGGGTCAGTATTTATTATTGATCCGGTTTTTTATTTATAAAAAAATATACGCAGCAATAACCTGGCAGGCCATGCCTAAAAATAAACCCCAATAAATATCTTTAGGTTGATGGTCGCTTACGACCAAGCGGGAAGTACAAACTAACCCCGCTATTATTAAAGCGATCGATAAAGGCACTGTCATCAACATGGTATTTTGTTGTAGTATAATAATAAATAACCCTACCATACCTCCCATTGCAATAGCGTGCATGCTTACTTTAAAATAAATATTAGCGATCAGCGCAGCTGAAGAAACTATAAAAACGCCGAACATAAAAGAAGTTAAAATAACGGGCACACCGGTATCATTTTTAAAAACCCAGAATATCCAGAAATAATAAATATTGGTTATGATGTAAGGAACAACCCTGTCCTTTTGTGTTTTGAGAAAAATAGAATCGATAAACTTCAACTGCTTTAACAAAAAGACCGAAAAAAAAGGCAGAAAAATAGTTGAGTACCCAACTTTTAACGGCAGCCAGAATTTATCATAATTATCATATCCTGCAAAGTATGACGGATGGATATATAACAGAAACAACGAAACGTATAAAGGGATAAATAAAGGATGGAAAATATAAGATAATACATGAGCTAAAAACCTTACCGGTATTGGCTCTTCATGTGATTGCTGAATGGCTGAATTGTTCAATTGTTATTTTGTTGATCAATAATTGTCAATTATCCATTGCCCAATTATCCATTATTATTAAAGTTCTTTTCTTAATCTTGCTACAGGAACATTTAATTGCTCCCTGTATTTAGCCACTGTTCTCCTGGCGATATTGTATCCTTTCTCTTGTAATAGTTCTGTTAGCCTTTCGTCACTTAAAGGATTTTTTTTGCTTTCTCCTTCTATAAGATCGCTTAATATTTTCTTTACTTCTCTTGTACTTACTTCTTCACCGCTATCTGTTTGTAAGCTTTCGCTGAAAAAGAATTTTAAGCGATACGTGCCAAATTCGGTCTGCACAAATTTACTATTGGCAACGCGGCTGATGGTACTGATATCAAGATTTGTTTTTTCGGCGATATCTTTCAATATCATCGGGCGCAATTCCGTTTCATCGCCGGTAGTAAAAAAATCATACTGATAATTCATAATCGCATCCATGGTGCTTAACAAAGTATGCTGCCTTTGTTTGATCGCATCAATGAACCATTTTGCCGCATCAATTTTTTGTTTGATAAAGATTACTGCTTCTTTTTGGCGCTTATCTTTTTTACTGCCCTTATCATAATCTTTCAGCATATCGCGGTATCCTTCACTGATACGAAGATCAGGCGCGTTCTTACTGTTCAATGTTAATTCTAATTTACCCGCATTATTTACGATAAAGAAATCCGGCACCACATAGCCTTCGCCTTTACCTGTCTCACCAATATTACCGCCTGGCTTAGGATTTAACTTAACGATCTGTCCGATCACTGCACGTAATTCATCATCAGATAAATTTAAACCGCGCTGTATCTTCTCATAATGTTTTTTAGTAAATTCATCGAAGTACTTATCCAATACTTTAATAGCCATCTCTACACTTTCGCCTGTTTTTCTTTTTAATTGCAGCAACAAACATTCCTGCAGGTCTCTTGCGCAAACACCGGCAGGTTCAAATTGTTGTATCTGTGCGATCAGCTCTTTTAACTCTTCTTCGCTTGTATTGATATTTTGCCTGAAGGCAAGATCATCTACAATAGCGCCGATATCCCTGCGTAAATAACCATCATCATCCAAGTTGCCTATTATCTGTTCCGCCACCATCTGTTGGTGATCATCCAGGTTCAGCAAGCCTAACTGTTCCAACATTAATTCATTGAATCCTGTTTCTACTTTATGCGGCATTACTTTGCCATCATCAACCTCGGGGTAATTATCATCTCTTAATTTATAATCGGCAATATCATCATCCCCATCTTGAACATACTCGCTGATATCAATATTTTCATATTCATCCTGACTACCATCTAATTCGAATTCGTCTTCTTTTGTTTCTTCGAACTCATCTGTTTCATCATTTTTAAATTCATCTGTTTCTTCCTCTTCTCCTGATTCCAATGCAGGATTTTCTTCCAATTCTTCTTTGAGGCGTTCTTCCAATTGCGCTGTGGATACCTGCAACAACTTCATTAACTGAATTTGCTGCGGAGATAATTTCTGCAGTTGTTTTTGATATAATCCCTGACTGAGTGCCATCGTAGTTTTAGTGTTTTATCCAAGTATCGATCTCTTTTTGAAAAAAATTTATACCTGGTATTACACGTAAATTACAATTATTTTGTTGCAAAACTAAAAAAAGTACCGAAAAAATAATTTTTTGCATGATTTTTGTGGAGATAAATGTATCCACTATAGAAAACGGCAAAACGAGGCAATTTTATGCCCATAATAAATCAAGTTTAATCTATTTTTCTCGTGAAATTTTATTGATAATTAAGTCTCCGGGTGAGAGAAATGGCTGATCTTATCCAATAGTTTATGTAGGGTTTTCGCTTCAGCAAGAGACAGGGTCTGGAGTATCTCGTCCATATGCTCTTCTTTTTTTGCTAACTTATCTATTACCTTAACGGCTTTGGTTGTAACAGTAATGTCTACCAGTCTTTTATCACCTTTACAAGGCACTTTTTTTACTAGTTTTTTAATAACAAGCCTGTCTACAATACGACTGGTATCACTCATTTTATCCAACATTTGTTCGCGTATCTGCAAGGTAGAAAGCGGTACCGGGCTCGCTCTTAAAATGCGGAGTATATTATATTGTTGTAATGTAAGGTCTTCTTCTTCGTAGATGTATCGTAATTTTTCAATGACCCAGTTATAGGCCCAAAGTATACTGACAATGGCTTTTTGCCGCTCATTGCTGTAAGTAATGATTTTTGGTTTTCTTTTGATACTCATAAGGGTAATAAGTTTGGTTAGAGCTCTACGTATTAGGAACAAAGTTAATAATTATTCCTTCCATACAGATGCGCCTTCGCTACAATTTGCACAAATATCAATATTCTTGCGGCTTTTTTTCAGGTCGTTTCTAAATTGTGTATAATTACTATTATTCCATATTTCCTTAAAAGACTGGTTTTTAAGGTTGCCAAGCTGATGCGTGGCATCTTTGTCAAAGCAACATGGTACCACCAATCCATCCCAGGTTATTACGTTGGCATGCTGCAGTTTCCAGCAACGATTGGCCAGTTTATTCTTTGCCGAATAGCTACCGTTCTCATTCTTTTTATACCGGCTGAATTTATCAATGGTCGGTATCAATTTATTGGGGTCAGTTGCATAGTCATATACCTGCGCGGTCTTAAAACGCACTTCATCTACGCCTACTTCTTTGGCTAATTTTTTAATAGCTTCTATCTGGTGTTCATTAGGTTTAACCACTAAGAACTGAAAGAAAATAAATGGTGTTTTGCTATTTAATTCTTTCTTCCATTTCACGATATTTTTTGCGCCTTGTAGTACTTTTTCCAAATTGCCACCTACTCTATATTGTTGATAGACTTCTTGTGTAGTGCCGTCAATAGAAATGATCAATCTATCCAAACCACTTTCTACCGTGCGTTTCGCAACAGCATCTGTTAAATAATGTGCGTTGGTTGAAGTGGCGGTATAAATGCCTTTTGTAGCGGCGTAGCTTACCATCTCCAAAAAATCAGGATTTAAAAATGGTTCTCCCTGGAAATAAAATATCAGGTACAATAATTCTTTATGGATCTCATCGATCGTTGTTTTAAAAAAATCTTGTTGCAACATACCTGTAGGTCGGGTGAAAGCACGCAATCCACTCGGGCATTCGGGGCAACGAAGATTACAGCTTGTAGTAGGCTCAAAAGAAATAGAAACAGGGTACCCCCATTGAAGAGGTTTATTCAACAATCGGCTTACATAAAAACTTGTCAGCACTTTTACCCCATTCAATGCTTTTTTGAAGGTAAGTTTTCCTAACAGGTTTTTGGTATCGTTCCAGTTGAACTGAGGCATGCCTCAAAGATAACTTATCAGTCTTTACAATGGTTTCGTTACAATAATTTTAACTATTGCTACTTATTGTTAACTTGTAAACTCAATCAAAAGAGGAATATGGAATCTGAAATGGAGCCTGATGTTAAAGAATTCTTGGTCCGCATCATGCAAACCATTTCAATGAGCGTAGTATGGCTATTGGTGAATATGACGCTGGGTATTTATTTTAACTTTGCTTTTTTTGATACTATGCCTTCTATTTGGAACTATTTGTTCTACCTATGGTTCATAATAAGCTTTGGTTTACTGCTATATTATTTTCACACGAAATGGAAAGGAAAATTATAGCTTTGCAAAAATTTACAGCATGAAAAAGTGGGCAATCTATGTAGGGTTTTTTGTAGTGCTGTTAAGCGTGTTTTATTATTTTGTTTACACACAAATTGATTTTTCCGAATCGGGTTTGCCAGTGATCAATAATAATATCCAGTCATTTTCTTTTACAGATCAAAACGGAAAAAATATTACTAACAGAGATGTTGTTGGCAAAGTATATGTAGCCAATTATTTTTTTACAACCTGCAGGGGTATTTGTCCAAAAATGAATGCAAATATGCGGAGGGTATTTGATCAGTTCAAAAACGAAAAAGATTTTATGATCTTATCACATACTTGTATGCCGGAAGTTGATTCTCCGGCAATATTAAAAAAGTATGAATACAAAATGGTGAATGGTACATTAAGCGAACGTACTGATGGATCTTATGATATCATTGCTCCTACTGATTCAACACTTGCTGTACAAAATGCTAACTGGCTTTTTTTAACGGGTGATAAAGCTTCTCTCTATGATCTTGCCAGGCATAGTTATTTAATTGACAAAGGCGGAAGCGATACTTCATTAAATATCAATGAACAATTTATTCATACACAGTTATTTGCACTGGTTGATAAACAAGAACGTGTAAGAGGTATTTACGACGGATTGAAAGATGATGAGATACAAAAACTCATCGCTGATACGAAAGCTTTATTAAGAGAAAAAGCACCAAAGCAAAATTTTCTAAATAACTAGTATTTTTTTAACCGCAAAGAGCGCCAGGTTACTCGCAAAGAAGTGCAGAGAGCCTTTGCGAAACTTTGCGCTACTTCTCTGCGAGCTTTGCGGTTAAATAAGTAATTTTACAATAATGGAAAACGATATACTATCCATATTAAAAAAGAACCAGCTCAGTATCACTGATGGGCGCAAAAAGATCCTGGAGCTTTTTTTGCAAAGCGATGGAGCGTTAGCGCATGCGGATATTGAAAAGAATACGGATGCTGCATTCGATAGGGTAACCGTTTATCGTACGCTACAAACTTTTGTCGATAAAGGAATTGTACACCATATCCCTACTACCGATAACTCTATTTTATATGCCTTGTGTAAAGATCAATGCGAAGCGGGCCATCACCACGATAACCATGTGCATTTTATCTGTGATAATTGTAATAAAACAATTTGCCTGGAAGATGTAACAGTGCCGAGTGTTAAATTACCTAAAGGTTTTAAACCAAGGCATGCCGAGATGGTGGTGAATGGTATTTGCGATGATTGTAAATAGTTATTTATTTCTTGCAATAAATCTTTCGTAAAACTTACCAGTTCCTTTTGCATCTAATCTTCCAATAATTACTTCTTCTGAACTAGCACTTAAATCATACTTTGGTTGAAGATGAATATGTTCCCTTTCTCCTATGGGAAGTTCCAATATATTGTCTTGATTTAAATCAGCAATTTCTAATAAAATTTTTGCTAAAGATTTCAATCCTTCAGGATCGCCATGAATTAAAATATCTCGCCATTTTACTATTTTATTATCCTCGTTTTCTTCTTTTTCGTGGACAAAAATTTCCAAATGACCAGTAATTTTTGATTTATAATCTTCCATAAAATATAATTGTTAAAGGTTCCTCATATCTTTTCCAACTCTCCTTTTACAAAATCCATCAACACTTTAATTTTATCAGGAGAAAAATCAAATTTCAATCCTGCGGCTTCGTACAATTCAGGTAAAGTTTTTGTACCGCCTAAAGCTAACGCGTTGCAATAATTATCTAATGCCTGTTGCTGGTTATTTTTAAACTGCATCCACATACCAATAGCGCCTAATTGTGCAATGCCGTATTCGATATAATAAAATGGCACTTCGTATAAATGTAACTGCCGCTGCCATGATGTATTGCGGTATTTTTCCAGGCCACTTGTATCAACCACACTGTCTTTAAATTCATCTAATATCGAATTCCAGCTGGCTGTTCTTTGTTCTATCGTATGTTGTGGATTTTCGTAGATCCAATGTTGAAATTTATCAATGATCGCTATCCACGGAAATAAAGTGATCACTCTTTCCAATTGATGTTCTTTTGCTCTTTTCAGATCTTTTTTATCAGCAAAAAATACATCCCAGTTTTCCATGCTAAAAAGCTCCATCGACATGCTGGCAACTTCTGCAATTTCCATTGGGTATTCTTTAAACCCATTCAATGCTAAAGGATGCGCTAAAAAAGAATGTATCGCATGGCCGCCTTCGTGTACCATTGTTGTTACATCTGTCATCTGCCCCGCAGCATTCATAAAAATAAATGGTGCGCCACTTTCTGCCAGCGGACAATTATATCCTCCCGGAGCCTTGCCCTTCCTACTTTCCAGGTCGAGGTGTTTTATTTCGTTCATCTTTTTAAGGCAGTCTCCAAAAAAAGGGCGAAGCTTTGTAAAACAGTCAATCGATTTATTGATCAGCTCTTCGCTTGTTGTAAACGGATGCAATGGTTCAATGCCGGAAGGTTCTGCATCAAGATCCCATGGGCGCAATTGATCAACACCCAGTTTTTCTTTTTTATGTTGATGAATGATATTTATCAACGGCAATACATGTAGCTTAACGGCTTCGTGAAAAGCGAAGCAGGCTTCTTTTGTATAATCAAAACGGCCCAGTTCTTTAAAACGATAATCGCGGTAATTGCTAAAATCTGCATTCAACGCTTCCTGGTTACGGATCTGAATTAATTTATTATACAAGGCATCGAGTGCATCTTTATCCTGCAATCTTCTTTCCTGGATTTTATGATAAACTTCTTCTCTTAATTTTCTATCCGGGTTTTGTAAAAACTTCGATGCTTGTTGTAAAGTGTATTCTTTACCATCAACTGTCACCGACATTTTTCCATTGATCACGCCAAATTGTTGTTGTAAAACTGACAACTCTGCCTGTAAAGGAATATTTGCTTCGCGAAATAATTCAATACTCTTTTTTATGCTGCGAAAAAATGTGAAGTATTTTTTTTGATCAAGGTCTTTGGTCAATGGATTTGCTATCAATTTTTTATTGATCGCATCTGCATAAGGCTGGATCTTCGGTTGGATTTCCATGCAGAAAAAATTAAAGGCTTCTTCCAGCTGTTTATTTTCTGTATCGCAGGTCATTTTTATCTGGCGCCAGCAAGCATCTTCGTTTACTACAGCTTCTAATTCACTTTGATCTTTCAGCCATTTTTCCAGGTCTTCTTTTGTGGCGATATCTCTATCCAACAAATTTTTAAAATATGGCTCCAGATTTTGCCAATCAGTGATCACGAAATCTTTTGGAACAAAATGGCGTTCTATCTTGTGTATGTCTGCTGTATAATTCATAATAGTAAAATAAAAGGTGAAAAGGAAAAAGTTAAAACCAAAAAGTTGTAAGCCTACACTAATGCACGACTTACAACTTATAACTAAAAATGTATAACTACTTAAGCCATCTTACGAGGCGAGTTGATCTTTTTTGGCGGTGCTGCTTTTTTTACTGTTGTAGATTTTGCAGTAGCAGGTTTAGCTGCCGCAGTTTTTGCAGGTGCTTTTTCTTTAGGGGCTTTCGCTTCAGGAGCTGTATCAGTTGTAGTTTCTTCTTCTGCAGGCGCTTCAGTTAATTTGATATCGATCTTATTAGCTGTTAACACTTCAAACCATTTTACCATTTTCTTCATATCACTGCTGTATACTCTTGCGAAGTCCATATCAGGATATACTTTTTCGAAGTATGTTTTTAATGCTTTGCTGTCGCCTGCATCAGGTAATTTTGTTTTGCTTTCTTTCATGGCAGCAAAAATCTCCACCAAATTCACGTTATCTTTTGTAGTAAATATTTCAATGCTTTCTAAATGAGAGAAGCTATGTATACGAGTGCTTACAAATTTTGTGCTTTTGTCTTCCAATGAACGCACTACGCCGCCATCTGCTTTTGAAGATAATAATTCATATAAACCGCTTAGGCCGGTTACAGAAACAAGTTTGTTATAATCCATTTTGTTTTATTTTTTAGGGAACAAAGATATACTTCTGCAGGGGATTAGCCGCTTGTTATGGAAGAAAATTTTGAGCCCGATTATCGCTGTTTTTGGCTATTTTTTGTTTTTGTGGCAATAATTAGGATATTCGGCTCCAACCGCTTATCCTAATTATCGGTTATTGATTAAACTATTGCGCTATTTTGTTCATCAAATGTAAAAATCTCTATGGTAAGGCTTGTCTCGTTATTGCTTTTTTTTGGTTTGACAGGATCTGTTGCAATGGCTCAGACTGCTATAGTTACCGGATCCCTGGTGGATAATGATGATAAGTCTGCAATGGTGGGTGCTACCGTTACACTTGTTTCGCTAAAAGATTCAACTATAAAATACCGTATCACTTCGGATAATAATGGGTCATTCACTTTTTCGGGAATTGCGCTGGATACTTTTACACTTAAGATCAGTTCTGTTGGTTATAGTAAAATGAGGCAGACTGTTGTCGTAGACAGCACTATAAAAAACTTGGGAACGATCGATCTTTTTAAATCGGGTAAAGAATTGGCAGATGTTGTGGTGGTGGCGCAAGCTCCGCCCGTAACACAAAAAGGAGATACGATACAGTATAGCGCCAGTCAGTATAAAGTAAACCCTGACGCGAATGCGCAGGACCTTATCACAAAAATGCCGGGCATCACTGTTGATCAAAGCGGAACAGTAACAGCGCACGGAGACCAGGTAAAATCTGTAACGGTAGATGGAAAGAAATTTTATGGTGATGACGCAACTGCGGCCTTACAAAATTTACCCGCAGATATCATTGATAAAATTCAGGTGTTTGATAAACTAAGCGACCAGGCAGCTTTTACAGGTTTTGATGATGGCAACAGCGTACGTGCTATCAATATTGTTACCAAAGCAAATATGCGCAACGGACAATTTGGAAGATTGTTTGCAGGTTACGGGACCGATGGAAAATATAATGCCGGCGGTAATGTGAATTTTTTTAACAAAGACAGGCGCATTTCATTGGTAGGATTATTTAATAATATTAACCAGCAAAATTTTTCTTCGCAAGATCTCCTGGGATTTTCTAATAGCGGTGGTGGTGGCCGTGGTGGCGGAGGACAAAGACCGGGAAGTTCGAGCGCTCCGCAGATCGGGCAACAAAGTGGTATCAGCGCTACCAATGCGTTTGGCATAAACTACAGTGATATGTGGGGCAAGAAATTGACGGTGCAGGGCAGTTACTTTTTTAATAATAGCAATGTCAATAACGACCAGGTATCCAGCACACAATATTTTTTAAGTGATACAAGCAATCAGTTTGTAAATCAACATACTACTTCCCGGACAAAGAACTTTAATCACCGCATTAATTTACGTTTTGATTATATGTTTGATTCTGCAAACTTACTAACGATAACGCCTGTACTAAGTTTTCAGAACAATCACTCCAATACCGGAACAACCGGCAATACCTTTTCATCAGCCATGCATTCGATAAGCGATACCACGGCTAACAATACACTGGCCAATGCGAGTGGGTATAATATTAATAACAATATTTTATTCCGCCATGCTTTTGCAAAAAAAGGAAGAACGATCTCTTTTAATTTTGGAACTGTTTTGTCTAAAAATGACGGCAATAATACGCAACAAACATTTACTCAATATTATCGGGATAGTATCAATATCAATGATTCCACACAAAACTTTTATACCAACACCACCAGTAATGGTTACCAGTTAACCGGCAATGCCGCTTATACAGAACCGATCGGTAAAAAAGGGCAGTTACAATTGAATTATACTTCTGGTTATACAAAGAATAATGCCAACACCGGGTTCTTCCAATATGATAGTGCTACCAAAGCCTATTCGAATTTAGATACCACTTTTTCAAATAAATTTGAGAATACTGTTACTACACAAAGTCCGGGTGTATCCTATCGCATCGGCGATAAAAATAATATGCTGGCTGTAGGCGTCTCTTACCTCAATACTTTATTAAGCAGCAATCAGCAATTCCCGGTCGATACTTCAATAAAAAACAGGTCCTTTAATAATGTATTGCCTAATTTAATGTGGCGTAAAAAATTATCTAACAATGCAACGCTTAGGGTTTTATACCGCGGCACTACGGTAGTACCAACCATCAGCCAGTTACAAAATGTGGCAAATATTTCTAACGGTTTATTTGTAACAATAGGTAACCCTTTATTAAAACAACAGACAACGAATACATTAAGTACACGCTACACATTTACTAATACAAAAAAATCTACCAGTTTTTTTGCTAATGTTTATTTACAACAGATCAGTAATTATATCGGAAGCAGCACTTTTATTGCAGCAAAGGATTCAACATTGAGTAATAATGTTGTGCTGAAGGCGGGGTCGCAATTGACAAAGCCCGTAAATTTGGATGGGTACTTAAGTCTTCGCTCTTTCTTTACTTATGGATTACCGTTGAGTTTTATTAAATCTACGGTTAACTTAAATGCAGGTTTTTCTTTATCGGCCATTCCGGGTATCGTTAATAATGTAAATACCATTTCAAATAATTTCGCTTATACCGGCGGCGTTGTTATTGCCAGCAATATCAGTCAGTATATTGATTTTACACTTTCCTATTCGGGCACTTATAATGTGATACAGCCGCAGCAGAACAAAAATTATTTTTCGCAAACGATCGGCATCAAATTCAATTTATTGGATAAGAAAGGATGGTTCTTTAATAACGACCTGTCTAACCAGTCTTACTCAGGTTTGAGCGCAGGGTTTAACCAGAGTTATTGGCTATGGAATGTTGCAGCAGGAAAGAAGTTTTTCAAAAAGCAAAATGGAGAGCTTAAACTATCTGTGTTTGACCTGTTGAATCAAAACCAAAGCATTGTACGCACTGTAACCGGAACTTATATTGAAGATGACCAAAACTTAGTATTGAAACAATATGCAATGCTAACGTTTACGTATACACTAAAAAGTTTTGGAACACCGCCGCCTGCAAAAGGTGGACGGGGCGGTGGCTATCAAAGACAAGGGCCTCCTGGTGGTGGTGGACCGGGGTTTTAACTTATTTGTCTGAACACGATTACCGGATTGAAAGATTGGCAAGATATGATCAATAGTATCTTATAAAAATTGCTGATCCTGTTCTTCCGTAAATCATCTAAATCGTGTTAAAGAACTTCCAACTCATGTACAATATTTTTCAATCGTTCATTCATTGTTTCGTAATCGGTGAACCCTTTTGATACCAGATAAAATTTCGCTTCATCCACTTGTAATAAAACGCAGGGAAAACCATTTACCTGTAATTGTTTGCACAAAGAAAACTCATAATAAGCCCTGTCTTTAAACTCGGGGTTTTTAAGCTGTTCGTAGAATGTATCTTCCGGAATTTTATATTTTTCTAACAGATGGCGATAGGCTTCATTATCATCCAGGTCTCGCCCTTCATAATTTAAAGCATATTGCAGATCGCTCGCAAACGCAAGCTGCTGTTCAGGATAATACTCTTTAAATACACATAACGCAATAGCAGGTTTTTCAGAATTCATTTGCCAATCGCTTTTATCAGGATTATTGATATGCCACAAAAAATCTTCTCCGAATTTTATCCCGGATAGGTCTTCTACTCTTTTGTAGGCTGTCCGAATATAACCCGCGATCCTGTCGATCGGTTGAACCTCATCGCCGATGATCATACCGCCGCTCAGAACCTCTATATCAAATTCATTTTTATATTGCTCGGCAATTTTTTTCATCACCGGACTAAACCCATAGCACCATCCGCAGTAGGCATCATAACAATAAAAAAGTACGTGTTTTTTCATTAGGCAAAATTCGTTCTTTATAATTATATTATTGCAGGATTTTCTTCCATCGAAACAATAGTTCCTTGTTTCTTTTTAACGCTCATCATACCGATCATCATTACCAAAACGGTCAGTACAATAACTTGTATAACTAATGACTTGTTAACCAGTGGTATTTTTTCTGCTGCAGGAATGGACAAAAAAAGCAGGATCGTAATTAACCCGCGTGGAGCAATAAACAACAGGGGTTTTATTGGCATTTTTACCAGCCATAAAATAAGCGCGCGAATAAGAAAGATGGTAGCCACAATGCCTATTGCCCAAACAAGGGTGTTGGTATTTAATATCTCGCGTGTTTCGATCAAATAACCAAATAGCAAAAAGAATAAGGCCCTGGTTAAAAAAGTAGCTTCGGTAATTAATTCTTTAAACTTGTGTACTTCTTTACTTAACTGATTGGGGTGTAATTTTTGTATCCATTTAAATTGATCCAGTTCATTCAGGTTACCAAGAAATATCCCGAACGATAAAATAAAGATCAATGCGGGCAAATTATATTCTTTAGATACTTCATAGATCAGTATCACCAATAATACGATCGGTGCAAATTTTATATGGTGATCGATCTTGTTTAATAAAACTGATAACCCTACTGTGGCAATAAAGGAAATAATGGTTACGATAATTAATTGCAAACCGAAAATAGCAAATGAGTGAAATCCAAAGCTGGTATTGAATGCAACAAAATTAAAAAATATTACGCCGAGGATATCAGAAAAACTGCTTTCATAAATCACAAATTCCCTGGTGCCTGCTGCTAAATTTTTTACTGTTGGTATGGCAATAGCGCTACTAATAACGCAAAACGGAATGATATTGGTTAAACAATTCTTGAATGACAGGTGGCCCACCACATGAAAAATATAGCCTACAAAAAAAGCGATGGCAATGATCGGCACAAAAGACACAATGAATGATCTTTTAATTAAAGAAGTTTTTGATTTATCCAGCTCTAATTCCAATGCACCTTCTAAAACGATCAGGATAAGTCCCACCGTACCTAAAATTGGTAAGAGCGGCGTAAGATCTGGGATTTGAATTCTTAGCAACACTGAAATTTGGTGGACTATCCAACCCAATAACAATAACAATATTACCGATGGTATCTTGGTTCGTGCAGAAGTAAGGTCAAATATATACGCGATCAATAATAATATACATAGCGTTACAATTATAGGACCTGTCATGCGTAATTTGTTTGGGATTTAACCAAAGTTATCTAAGAATTTTGAGCGAATTCTATCTATTTTGCCCTGATCCAAAATTATTTTAAAAATATTTTTTAATTTTTTTTATCCTACAATCGATTGATATATAATATTTTAAGATATAGGATACTACCCATTACTACAAAATAAACAGTATTATGTTTTGCATAGTACTAAAATATCCATACTTTTGGCTTGTCAAGTAATTACAGGCATAAAATCTACTTATTCAAACTAAAAAATTACAGCAATGAATATCGATAACACAGCCAGTCAAATGCGAAAGGGTGTTTTGGAGTTTTGCATCTTGTCTATCATCAAACAGGGTGAGGCCTACCCTTCTGATATAATAGATAAAATGAAGACCGCTAACCTCAACATATTTGAAGGAACGCTTTACCCGCTTTTAACAAGATTAAAGAACGCTGAATTTCTTACTTATCGTTGGATAGAAAGTAATAGCGGGCCGCCCCGAAAATATTTTTCTCTTACAGAGAAAGGAAATGCATTCTATAAAGAACTGGAAACAACCTGGAACGAATTAGCCAATGCAGTAAAAACGCTTTCAGAAGCAGAACAGCAATATTCTAATAACAACCCGGAACAATAATTATTCTGTAGAACCCATTTATCAAAACTTAATTTTTATAATCATGAAACAAGTAATAAATATAAACTTCCACGGACATGTTGTGCCAATAGAAGTTTCTGCTTTTGACTTATTAAAGCAATACACGGAAAGCCTTTCCCGCTATTTTGCGAATGAAGAAGGCAAAGAAGAGATCATCAACGATATTGAAAGTCGTATTGGCGAGCTTTTTCAGGAACGCTTAAAAGCAGGATCAGCCTGCATCACAGATAATGATGTGAATGCCATTATCAAAAGCATGGGCAGGCCTGAAGAATTTGAAGACCAGGCACCCGCATCAGATCAAAGTACAGCATATACAAAACCTGCATCTATGCACAAGCGTTTGTACAGGGATGAGAACGATAAAGTATTAGGCGGTGTATGTTCGGGACTGGCAAATTATTTTGGCATTGATCCTATTATCATGAGGGTAGCTTTTTTATTAGTAATGTTCGCCTTTGGCACCGGGCTGTTAGCATATATTATTTTATGGGTGGTAACACCAAGCTCTTCTACGTCTGAAATTGGAGGTGCGCGAAAAAGATTATTCCGTGATCCGGATAATAAAGCAATAGCAGGGGTTTGTAGCGGTATCAGCAATTATTTCGGTATCAGTATCTGGATACCAAGATTATTATTTCTATTACCGTTTTTAGGTTTTCTGCTCCATATAGGTAGCGCGCATTTTGGTGGCTCGCATCATTTTTTAGGGATCGGCAGGCCAAGTGCATTACTCATTTATATTATTTTATGGCTGGTACTTCCTGAAGCTACTACTACTGCAGAAAAGCTGGAAATGAAAGGCGAAAAAGTTGATATGAATTCTATCAAAAATTCTATCACCGAAGAAATGAAAGGGGCAAAAGCTTCCGCTACAGAAAAAGGAAAAGCAATGGCTTCAGATATAAACGCCGCAACTAAACGCAACAAAAATGCACTGGGCAATATGATCGCGCTGTTCTTTAAGGTGATCGGTTATTTTATTCTTGGTTGCGTAGGTTTTGGGCTCGTGATGGGTTTATTTTTTGCTGTGGTTGTTTCGATCGCCATATTTCCATTGAAAGATTTCTTTTTAATGACGGGATGGCAAAATATTTTTGCCTGGGGCACACTGCTATTTTTTATCGGCATCCCCGTAATAGGAATTATCACCTGGTTCATCCGCCGGCTGGCTAATACCAAAACCAACCGCACTCCACTGCGCGTAGGATTTGTTGGACTTTGGCTTGTGGGAATATTTTGTCTTGCTTGTTTAGCAATGTCAGTACTAAAAGATTTCAGGTATTCTAACAACAAGGTCGTGGAAGATATTGCATTGACCAATCCTGCAGTAAATAAATTAGAAATAACTTCTATCCAGCCTAACCGGCCGTTTACTGATAGCAAATGGTTTGAAGATGATCTTTTTAATAGTGAAAATCAGGATACTCTTTTCCTTAACAATATCGACATGAAGATAGTAAAGTCTCCTACTGATAGTTTTCGTGTTACTGCTGTAAAATCAGCTCGCGGTTATACAAAAAATGAAGCGGATGCATCGGCACAAACAATTCAGCTTGGTATTGCACAACAAGATTCATCTTTAGTAATTAACAGAGGAATAGCCGCTACAAGAAAAAACAAATTCCGTGACCAGGAAGTTATACTAACGATATATGTTCCCGTAGGCAAACAAATAAGGATAGATAAAAATATTAGTTCAGGGAAGAATTTGATCTTTACTGATGATGGAAATGATGATGACGATGATATTAATATCGAGAATAATAATTCAGATAAAGACATGGATTATATCATGCAGGCCGATGGATTACACACTTTAGACGGCAAACGGGTGGGTGAACACGATAGCGATCATCAACCGGATGTAATTATTGAAGGCGATTCAGTAAAAGTAAATACATTATAATAGATTTATAATCAATATATTATGTTCTTTTAGGGCAAAATATAATCGTCACAAACTATGGCTCTCCTTAATTGGTGAGCCATTTTTTTAGTTACTTTTGCAATCCAATAAAATAGGCGACACAATAGCAAGCTAATGAAGAATACCCCTTTTACCCAAAAACATATTGCTTTAGGAGCTAAGATGGTGCCATTTGCAGGTTACAATATGCCGGTAAGTTATTCTGGTATCAATGATGAGCATGCTACCGTTCGCAACAATGCCGGTGTGTTTGATGTTAGCCACATGGGTGAGTTCATTGTAAAAGGAGAAAATGCTTTAGATCTTATACAAAGGGTTACTTCAAACGATGCTGCTACTTTAACAGCGGGCAAAGCACAATACAGCTGTTTCCCAAATAAGGACGGAGGAATTGTAGATGACCTGTTAGTGTATTGTATTGAAGAAAATAAAACATACATGTTGGTAGTGAACGCCGACAATATCGAAAAAGACTGGAACTGGATCCAGCAATTCAACGATAAAAAAGTAGAGATGCACAACATCTCGGATAAAACCTGCTTGCTGGCAATACAAGGCCCTAACGCAACTAAAATATTACAGCCGTTAACTACAACAGATATCCTCCATCTAAAATATTATACTTTTGTAAAAGGGACATTTGCAGGTGTAGAGAATGTCTTGATCAGCGCAACAGGATACACAGGTGCAGGCGGTGTAGAGATATATTTTGAAGATAAGGATGGCAATGCCGATACGATCTGGGATGCTATTTTTAAAGCAGGGGAAGCAGCAGGACTTAAACCAATTGGTTTAGGTGCAAGAGATACTTTGAGATTAGAAATGGGTTTTTGTTTATATGGAAATGATATCAACGATACTACATCCCCTATCGAAGCAGGCTTAAGCTGGATAACAAAATTCAACAAAGATTTTACATCGAAAGAAAAAATACAAAAAGAAAAAGAAGCAGGCCCAACACAAAAGTTAGTTGGTTTTGAAATGATAGAAAAAGGAATAGCAAGGCACGATCATGAAATAAAAGATGCCGCAGGAAATACGATTGGCAAAGTAACTTCCGGCACACAATCCCCATCGCTTGGAAAAGCAATAGGTATGGGTTATGTAGGCACAAGATTTGCTTCTCCCGACAGTGACATTTATATATTTATCCGTAATACCCCAATAAAAGCAAAAGTTGTTAAAACCCCTTTTATTAAAAATTAACCTATGCCACAAATTCACCTGACCACATTTATCGCCGCTTCTGCGGACAAAGTCTTCGACCTCAGTCGTAGCATCAACCTGCACAAAATTTCTATGCAGGATGCAAACGAAGAAGCCGTTGCCGGAGTTACAACCGGATTGATCAACGAAAATGAGACCGTAACCTGGAAAGCAAAACATCTTTTTAAAACAAGATTGTATACTTCCAAAATAACCAGCATGCAATCACCAACAATGTTTGTCGATGAAATGGTTCACGGAGATTTTAAAAGTTTTCGCCACCAGCACTATTTTAAACAGATCAAAAACGGCACTATCTTAATTGATATCGTTGAGTTTGAAAGCCCGTACGGTTTTATAGGAAGAATGCTGAACAAAATTCACCTGAAGAACTATATCGAAAAACTATTGATAAAAAGAAATAACGTCGTTAAAGAATATGCCGAAACAGGCAAATGGCAATTTGTATTAAATTAAAATTAGAAAATTGAAAGCGAGCAAAACAATAAAACCATTATTATACACTTCCCTATCTCCTAAATTATTAGATATCTATGATGTTAGCAGCAGTATTGTTGTGATCATTGATGTATTAAGAGCAACCTCTACCATAACAACTGCATTATTTAACGGAGCAAGATCTGTTATACCGGTTGCAAGCGTTGAAGAATGTATGCGTATCGGTAAACAAATAGAAGGGATAACTGCCGGCGAACGCGACGGACAAATTGCAGAAGGATTAACCTACGGCAATTCTCCTTTTGAATACCCTAGAGACTTTATAGCAGGTAAAACACTGGTGCTAACAACAACCAATGGTACCAAGCTATTGCACATGGCATTGGATAAAGGCGCTAAAGAAATTATTACCGGTTCTTTCCCCAATTTAAGTTCAGTATGCGATTACCTGGTTGCACAAAAACAAAACGTGATATTGGGCTGTGCTGCCTGGAAAGACAGGGTAAATTTTGAAGATACCTTATTTGCAGGCGCAGTAATAAGCCGCATCAAACAACACTTTGATATCAATTGTGATTCATCTCAAATAGCAGAAACAATGTACAACGATGCTAAAAAAGACCTGTACGCTTTTCTTAAAAAGAAGAACGCATCTCATTACCATCGCTTAACAAATTTTGGATTAGAAAAAGATATCCGCTATTGCCTTACGCCTGATATAGCCAATGTACTATGTATCTACAAAGAAGGATATCTGGTTACACAGCAACCAGTGTAATTTTAGGCAGAAAATTTATTTTTAACCGCAAAGGGCGCCAAGTTTTCGCAAAGAATTGCAGAGGACTTTGCGCATCTTTGCGTTTTCTTTGTGTTCTTTGCGGTTAACTATTTTGTCTGTTTATATTTTGAGCCAGACATTTGTATTTCTATGCAGCTTCAATTGCGTCGCACATTTCATCTTTATCTAAATATTAAGCTTTTTCCCCTCCGTGGTCGCCCCAAACAATCTTTCATTACAATTCGGAACTAAACTAAATTTTCGTTACTTTTGCAAATTGCCTTTTCCTAACTAAAAGAGGGCAGATCGAACACTAAAAATATTACCTCTTGGCGCTGTCACCTTTAATAAAATACATCTACAATACCGGTACTGATGAAGTTATCCGCAGGGGTAAAAAAATTCATTCTATTGGCAGTATCGAATTGTTAGAACATGATGACCTGATGAACGATGTCTCCTTCAGGGTAAAGGATGATAACTACAATACTTTTTACAAAGTATATATTCAAAAGTATACCGATCTTAAATCCATTTCTCTTCGTTGCAGTTGTCCGTATAATATCAGCGATATGTGCAGGCACGAAGTAGCGGCGCTATTTCAGTTGCAGGATATGATCGATAAAAATATCCTTGGCTCTAATACTATTCAATACAACCAGCGGCATACCGTTGCTAAAATGAAATTCATTGATCGCAAAACGATCAAAGTATTGGCATCACCGGATATTTATGACCAGGCAGAGGAAATTGTATTAACTACAAAAGCCAATATCGTTACAGCTGCCAACGAACGCGTGGAAGCTGACCTTAAATTTCAGGATCAATCTTATCCATTGGTTATTCAAAAAAATGATGAGCGTAATTTTGATACATCCTGCCGTTGCGGTGAGGTTTCTAATCCGCTTTGTATCCATAAAACAATATTATTCTTACAATTGTTAAATACCTACGGCGCTTATTATTTTGATAGTATCCGCAACTGGGATAAAGAAAAAAATAAATTATTACAGATATACGGCTACAGTTTAGATGATGACCTTGCCGGAAAGTTTGAATTTATTTATAAAGAAGGCAAACCATTTTTAAAAGTACTGGACACTTCTATTAAAAGAGTAGCGCCAAGCGTAGTAGCAGAAAGGCCCTCGTATATGCAACAACCTGTTGTTGTAGAAGCAGAAACTGAAACAATTGAACCTGCTACTAAAAAATTAGGACTGGTTTTCAACTTTAACGCAACTACTTATCCATTCTTTATAGTAGATGCCATACAAGGCGATAGCGATGAGGAGAACAGAAAAATAGTAGGCAAAACTGAAAAGCTTGACCTTACAAAATTTGTAAATACCGATTCATTTAGTGAAGATGATAAAATGTTATTGCAGCAGATCCGCAAACTACAATCATCTGAAGTAAATAAATACCTAAACCGTAATTCGCCATTCAGCGGCATTTGGGAAAATATCACACATACAGAGGGCAACGAATTACCTGAAGAAACAAAAGCGTTGATAACAGAATACCTGCAACCAAAGCTTAAAAAAATATTTGAAGAGCAGGCCGCTAATTCATTTGTTTATTATCTGCCGGAAAAGAAAATATTCAGGACAGAAAATTTAATAGAAGTAGCGCTAAGCGATAAATTCATTGAACCTAAATTTAAGATCGTTGCAAAAAATAGTTATTTCGAATTGCAATGCTGGTTCAATGTTAATGGTGCAGCACAGCCTGTAACGGCTAATGAATGTGATAACAGTTTGCTATTCTTATACAATCATACTTTTTACCTGTGGCAAAAATCGGAAGATGTTTTGCAGGCAGATAAATTTATCAAGAACGGAAGCCTAAAGCTCACCAAAGAAAACTGGACCGAGCAAATGGATAAACTCATTATGCCTTTAACAAAAGACTATAATGTTGAGTTCGATAAATCACTCGTTAAAGAAATAAAAAGTGGTGAGCCCGATGTAAAATTATTGTTGAGAGAAAAAGGTGATTACTTAGTTTTTCAACCGGTATTCAGTTACAAAGGTTTTGAAACAACCGCATCTGATAAAGACACCATCACGATCCCTGACGGAGATAAAATATTAGTGGTTCACCGCAATAAAGAAGCTGAACAAAAATTCATCGATAAGCTTACTTCCTTACACTCGCAGTTTGTTCGTCCGGAAGATAGCAACAGCCTGATATTAAAAGGCGCTGAAGTATTACGCAACAACTGGTTCTTCTTATTTGTTGATGCGATGAAAGAAAGCAAGATCCCTGTTTTTGGATTCGAAGCTTTGAAGAATTTCCGTTTCAATACTGCAAGGCCTTCAACGCATATCCATGTCAGCAGCGGATTAGATTGGTTTGATGCTAAAGTGGAAATTGATTTTGAAGGACAACGTGTAGGCATTAATGATATTAAAAAAGCATTAGCAAGCAAACAATCCTTTGTTCAATTAGCTGATGGCACATTAGGTATCTTACCTGATGAGTGGCTAAAAAGATATTCGCTTTTATTTAAAGTGGGTGATGGTAAAAATGATAAACTGCGTTTATCAAAATACCACATGAGCGTGATCGATGACCTGTACGAAAACAGGGATGCAACAGAAATGAGTTTTGCGCTCGATGAAAAGTTTGAAAAAATAAGGGAATTTAAAAATATACCAGAGATTTTACCTCCGGCACATTTAAAAGACATCCTACGTCCTTACCAGGTTTCAGGTTACCAATGGCTAAGTTATTTAAATGATGTGGGCTGGGGTGGTATTTTAGCAGATGACATGGGGTTAGGTAAAACTATCCAGGCCCTGACCATGTTGCAACATTACAAAACAACTGAAGGGAATTTAAAAGCGATCGTTATTTGTCCGACAACGCTTATTTATAACTGGGAGAATGAAATAAAAAAATTCGCGCCTTCACTTACCTGGAAAATTCACCATGGCAGCACGCGTATAAAAGACCCTGAAGAATTACAGAAAGCAAATGTTATCATTACCACTTACGGAACTTTAAGAAGTGATATACAATCTTTTTTAAAGATCAATTTCGATTATGTTGTGTTGGATGAAAGTCAGGCCATCAAAAACCCTGCATCAAAAGTTACCAAAGCTGCTTGTCTATTAACTGCTAAGAACCGTGTGTGCATGAGTGGTACACCGCTTCAGAATAATACCTTCGATATTTTTGCACAGATGAATTTCTTAAACCCGGGTTTATTAGGGAGCATGGATTTCTTTAGAAATGAATTTGCCAACCCCATCGATAAATTCGGTGAGCAGGATCAGAAAGAACATTTACGTAAATTATTATATCCATTTATATTACGCCGTACCAAAGAACAAGTAGCAAAAGACCTTCCTGAAAAAACAGAAACGATCTTATTCTGCGAAATGGAAAAAGAGCAGCGTAAAATTTATGAAGCTTACCGCAACAGCTACCGTGATAAGATCATGGGCGTTATCGATCAGCAGGGAATCGATAAATCTCAATTAACCATCTTACAAGGCTTGATGAAATTGCGCCAGATATGTGACAGCCCGGCTATTTTAAATGAAGAAGATAAATATCCTAATCATTCTATTAAATTAGATGAGCTGGCAAGAGAGATAGCAGAAAATATCGGTGAACATAAAGCATTGGTATTCTCTCAATTTTTAGGAATGCTGGCATTGATTAAAGAAAAATTAACAGAGCTTGGAATAGCCTACGAATATTTCGATGGCAGCAGCACCACAACAGAAAGACAAAGAGCCATCGAAAATTTCCAGGAAAAAGATGTGAGCCGTGTATTTTTAATATCATTGAAAGCCGGTGGTGTCGGACTTAACCTAACAGCCGCAGATTATGTATATATCGTAGATCCTTGGTGGAACCCCGCTGTAGAGCAACAAGCCATCGATCGTACGCATCGTATCGGGCAAACAAAAAATATTTTTGCGTACCGCATGATATGTATCGATACAATTGAAGATAAAATATTACAACTACAAGAACGTAAGCGCGCCTTAGCCAAAGAGCTGATCGCAGATGATGCTAATTTTGTGAAGGCATTAAGCAAGGCGGATGTGGAATACTTATTCAGTTAAATTTTTGTCTGAATTGGGATTCGTGGGATTTAGGGATTATCGGATTTGCGAAGATTGTCGGGTATAGTATTTTATAGTTTGTTTATTGTGTGTTTTAATCTTTTTACTTCAAGACTTTTTGCTCCAAAATTTATTAATAACCCTTTATTCAATTTATAAGCGACTAAGTAATTTAAGCCTTGTGCCAGATGAACATCTTCGAGCGCAATCAATGCTTTTAATTCAACTAATACTTCGTTACCAACTAAAAAATCTACGCGTCTGCTTCCTATTTCCTGGTTATCATAAAATATAGGCATTTCTAATTCTCTTGCAAAGTCAAGATCCAATTTATTCATCTCAATTGCTAAAGCCCGCTGATAAATAACTTCTTGAAAGCCGTTACCCAAAGCTGTATGAACTTTCATAGCACAACCAATAATTTTATACGTTAAATCATCAACGATTTTTTCTTTTTCCATAGTAGTACGGTAATATAATAGGTAAACGAATTTCTACATCGATCGTCGCAAATCCGATAATCCCTAAATCCCACGAATCCCAATTCAGACAAAAAAATGGAATAAATTACTTTATTCCATTCAATAGTATAATTCAAAAAGAAAGATCCTCCTACGCCAACATAGTAACCGGATTCTCCAAAAACTTCTTCAAAGTCTGTAAGAACGATGCACCAACTGCTCCATCAACACTTCTGTGATCGCAGCTCAAGGTTAATTTCATTACGTTGATCACACCAAAGCCTTCGCCTTTTTTCACTACCACTTCTTTAATACTGCCAACGGCTAAAATGGCACTATCAGGAGGATTAATGATCGCGGTAAATTCTTCGATACCCATCATTCCTAAATTAGAAATAGTGAAAGTATTGCCGCTGAATTCTGCCGGTTGTAATTTTTTATCTTTTGCTTTTTTGTATAGATCTTTTGCGTCGCCTGCAATTTGAGATAATGATTTCTGATCTGCAAAACGGATCACAGGAACGATCAAACCTTCCGGCAGAGCCAATGCAGAACCGATATGGATATGATGATTCTGACGGATAAAATCTCCCATCCAGCTGCTGTTAACATCAGGATGTAAACGAAGCGCCATGGCACTTGCTTTGATGATCATATCGTTGAAAGAAACTTTAACCGGACTAACCTCGTTAATTGCCGCACGTGATGTGATGGCATTGTCCATATTGATTTCTACCGTTAAATAAAAATGCGGTGCGCTGAATTTGCTTTCGCCTAAACGCTTAGCAATTACTTTACGCATTTGCGTTAATTGAATATCAGTATGACCTTCTTGTCCTGATGCAGTAAATGCTCTTGCAGTTCCGCCAGTGCTTGCAGCTGCAGTATTTGACGCCGGAGTAGCTGAAGGAACATATCCATCAATATCTTTTTTAGTAATTCTTCCACCATCACCTGTCCCGCTCACTTTTGAGATATCGATCCCTTTATCGCTGGCTAATTTTTTAGCAAGCGGAGATGCGATCACTCTTCCGTTGGAAGAAGCAGCAACAACATCATTTACGGGAGCAGTAGTTGTAGCAGCCGGAGCGGTTGTAGTAGCTGCAGGTGCAGTAGTTGTAGCCGGAGCAGTACCGCTGTTTGCACCTGATTTTTCAGCAGCAACAAAAGCGCTGATATCTGTACCCGCTTTACCAACGATCGCGATCAGGCCATTTATTTTAGCTGCTTCGCCAGCCTGAACACCTATGTATAATAAAGTTCCTTCTTCGTATCCAACAACTTCCATTGTTGCTTTATCTGTTTCAACATCAGCTAAAACATCATCTGCTTTAACAACGTCGCCTACTTTTTTGTTCCAGCTAACAATTTTTCCTTCGGTCATCGTATCGCTCAATAAAGGCATTCTTATTTCTTTAGCGCCTGCAGGCAATGCTACTTTTGCAGAAGCTGCTGCCGGTGCAGGAGTTGGAGCCGCTGCAGGTGCAGTTGCTGCCGGAGCTGCTGCTTTAGGAGCCGCGCCGTTTGCGCCGTCTAATAATGATTTATAATCTTCGCCTTCTTTTCCTACCACAGCCAAAACACCATCCACTTTTGCTGCTTTCCCTTTTTCCACACCAATATATAAAAGCGTACCGTCAACGTAATTTTCCAGCTCCATGGTAGCTTTATCAGTTTCCACATCTGCCAGTACATCGCCTGCTTTTACTTTATCACCCACTTTTTTATGCCATTCAGCAATCACCCCTTCGGTCATGGTATCGCTCATAAGCGGCATTCGTATCACTTCAGCCATAAATAATAATTTCTGATTTATATTGGAGCCTCGAAATTAACACAAATTGAGGAGAAAGAAAAAAAAGGTAAAAGGTAAATATTGGATGAAAAAGCTAGAAATAGTATATAAAATTGCTTTTTTAGACCGGCATTCATGCTACTATTGAACTTAAGTGGCGTCGCACATTTCATCTGTTGAATAAATATAAAACATATTAAACCAAATAACATTAATCTAACCCCATCGGGGTTGTATATCTGTAGAAAAGTAACGATCAAATAATTAAGTGCCGTAGGTACGATATATTCCTCATAGCAAATATGTCGTACCTACGGCACTTCTAAACTTTTATTCGATTATTACTACCGATATTTTATCCCTACGGGATTAACCCAATTCTAATTTCAACCGATCCCTTAATTCTTTTACTAGCGGATATTCCTCAATGATCTTAAGGTATTGCTGTTTGGTAGAAAGCGGCTGATCGGCCGGCACTTCATCATCGTTCTGTGTTTCTATTACTACAACCTGGTAAACTAATATCCGGTTATTGAAAGTCGTTTGCAAATGCAGGCTTAACTCTGCCCTTTCACTCTCAATAAAAGCTTTATGAATTTCTCCGTTCGTTGTAATTTCTATCGAATTATTATTGATCACTTTTAAAGCGGCCAACTTAAAATTAGTAACGGCAGAGTGGTTATTTTTTGCAGCTAATTTTTCAATGAATAGATCCCAGGCAGCCTGTAAATTTTCGCTGGTAATTTCTTTACTGGTATTATCGGTACTCTGATTTTTTTTACTAAGCTGTTCACGGATTTTTGTAAGTGAGCCCAGACTTCCGCGATTACTTATTTCAGCAGTAGTTGTTTGAACAACGGCCGGTTTTACAATTGCTTTTGTTTCGGCAACAGCCGTAGCTACAGTTTGTATTTTGGGATCTGTAGACTGAGTTTTTACCTCGGCTGTTTCAATTATTAATGAAGCACCGGCTTTTATTTCTTTAACTTTTACGATCGGCAAAGCCCTGAATGCAATTGCCTTTGCACTCTCAACTACTTTTTTTTTACCCAAACCACCATCGCCATTTACCAGTTCAACTGCTTGTTGTAAATAGCTTAGTTTAATAATTGTGAGCTCAACATGCAAGCGTTTATTACGTGCTTGTTTATAATTTATTTCCGCCTCATTTAAAATATTCAATGCGCTTACAATGTAAGCCGGATCTGTCTTTTGTGCCGTCTGTAAATATTTTTGTTTGAAGTCTTCCGGCACTTCTAACAACATTGCTACTTTAGCATCTTTACTTACTAATAAGTTGCGTAAAAATTCTGCAAAGCCATTCAACACCAGGTCGCCTTCAAAACCTTTTCTATTTATTTCATCGAACATCAATAAACCATTGCTCAGGTCTTGCTGTTGTGCAAAATCGAGCATCTTAAAATAATAATCTTCATCTAAAATGTTAAGGTGCTCCAAGGTATTCTGATAAGTCAATTCACCATTTGTAAAGCTTACGATCTTATCCAGGATACTTAGTGCATCCCGCATACAGCCTTCGCTTTTTTGTGCGATCACATGCAGGGCTGTTTTTTCTGCTTTAATATGTTCTTTGACACAGATCTCTTCAAGATGTTCTACCGTATCATTATTCGTAATGCGCTTGAAATCGAATATCTGGCAACGGCTTAATATCGTTGGTAATATTTTATGTTTTTCTGTAGTAGCTAAAATAAAAATGGCGTACGGCGGCGGTTCTTCCAATGTTTTTAAAAATGCATTGAAGGCAGAGGAGCTTAACATATGAACCTCATCCACAATATATACTTTGTATTTACCTGCCTGTGGTGCAAAGCGAACCTGCTCTACTAAACTCCTGATATCATCAACAGAGTTATTGCTCGCGGCATCCAATTCATGAATATTTAAAGAAGTCCCCGCATCGAATGAAACGCAGCTGTGGCAGACATTACAAGCTTCGCCGTCTTTTGTCTGGTTTTCGCAGTTGATGGTTTTGGCCAGTATTCTTGCGCAGGTAGTTTTACCCACACCTCTCGGACCACAAAACAAAAATGCATGTGCGAGGTGATTATTTTTAATAGAATTTTTTAGCGTGGTAGTAATATGCGATTGCCCTACTACCGTAGAAAAATTCTGCGGCCTGTACTTTCTTGCTGATACAATAAACTTATCATCCATACACTGCTAATTTCGTATTTCTTACGCGAATTGTAGAATTTGTTTTTTGCCCCTATCCCCTAAAGGGGGATTATTATGTTTTGCTCCTTAATTGCTTTTTGTTTTTGACTTATTCAAGTATAGGATGACGCTTAAACTCTTTTAAGCGGTCGAATAAATAGCGGTAAGTAGCTAGTTCTCTGCTATGAAAAGTATCACTTAGACTCTCTGCTACATTCAGCATTTTAGGATTAAAATCTCCTATCCATTGCATTTCATATTGTGTGTAATGTACTGATGGCACCTGCACCACTATGGCTGATTCACCAATAATATAAGCATCAATACCTTTGCCCTGCCATTCAGGAACTACCCCAAACACAATACCACAGAACCTTTTATTGGGCTTGAATTTTTGCAGCCATAAAAATTTAAGCTTATGGAAAAAATCGAATTTCCCATGCAGGTGTTTGAACCATTGATTCAGATCCGGTAAATTAATAAAGATGGCGATCGGGTCTTCCTTGTGATAAGCAAAAAATATTAAGCGCTCGTCTATTACAGGCTTCATTGCCTTGAACATGATCAGCACCTGCTCTTTGGTCAATTGCTTTAAGCCGCCATGGCCCGCCCATGCTTTATTATAGACCGTTGTAAAATCCAGTGCAAATTTTTCTAACTGGTTCTTTTTTATTGTTTTTGAAGAGAAGTCGGGATCTTTTGCAAATACGGCATGCCTGTCAAATATTTTTTTATTAAGGGGCTGTTTTACATGCATTCCAAAACATATCTGCTTAAAGAAAAGCTTAAAGCCATAATTTTCAAATAACGTTACATAATAAGGAGGATTATAATTCATGCAATACAAGGCTTCATCATATCCTTTTGTTACCAATCCCCACCACTTATCTCTTTCACCAAAGTTTATGGGACCATCCATTGCTTCCATGCCTCGCTGTATCAACCAGTGTTTGGCGTTATCTAATAACAGATCCGCTGCAGTCTGATCATTGATACATTCAAAAAAGCCCGCGCCGCCAACAGGTACATCATCGCCTTTGTTCTTATATTTTTTATTGATGAATGCAGCGATACGCCCAATCAATTTCCCTTCATCATCTCGTAATACCCAGCGTTCTACTTCACCAAAACGAAACGCCTTGTTTTTATCCTTATCAAAGACTTCGTTGATATCCTTATCCAATGGACGGATCCAGTTCTTGTCGTTTTTATATAATTCTACTGCCACTTGTAGAAATTGCTTAGCAGTCGTTTTGTCTGTAACAGGAATTAATTGCATAATTATTATTGAAAAAGCAAATGTACTTAAATCAGGCGCCGATCACGCTCGCAGGCTTAGGCTCGGTAATTCGATCTGTTTTGGCGCCTAATCTTAAAAAATAATTCTCAAAAACAACTTTCGAGATAGCTGCTATCGCAATAACCCCTACAGTTATAATAATGTAAAATAACGCAATGCTTACCGCAGGATTTAATACTGCCAGGTCTTTTTTAAGAAACTGTATTATTGCAAATAACACTAACATATGGTACATATATATCCCATATGATATTTCGCCTAAATAAGAAAGAAATTTGCTTTGAAAGGTAACAATGGTAGTATCTATTAAAGAAACACCGATTATTAAATAGAGGAATAGCATATCTACCAATAAGCGAGAAACAATAGGCGTATCAAACACCAGGTTCCAAATCGTGTTGTGAATATTATTATTAAAAATGAGATAAACTGCCAGGCTCAAATAAACAATTACCTGCATAGGTTTTTTGTATACAAACAAATCTGACAAAGGGTTTTGCCTGTTAAACACAAGCCACGCTCCCAATCCGCCAATAGCCATTGCTTCAAAACTAAAAACGTTTACTAAATAATTAAACAATTCGTTTTTTATAAAAAAACAGGCGACCATTAATAATACTTTTATCGTAATAACTGATAAAAGAATAAGCAAAATCCTTGTTTTGAAAAATTTAAGTAATGGCGCCCATATCAGGTAAAAACACTCTTCAATGCCTATTGACCATAAAAATTCTAAAAAATGATGCCCGAAAAAAAAGGTCACCAGCGCAGGCAAAAAGAACAGGAAATAATACCATACTTGTCCAAAAGTATAAGGCATTTCATAATTGATATGCAATACATGAAAAGCTACCGGTAAAATTAAAGTACCAATGATCACTAATAAAAAATAGAGCGGCCAAATTCGCAAAACTCTTTTTACATAGAATCTTTTTATTTGGATCGTTCCGGTATTATTTGTTTCCTTTAAAAGAAGATAGGTTATCAAAAAGCCGCTTAACACAAAAAAGAAAGTTACTGCTATATTGCCGTTGTTAAAAAGGCTGAGCCATTCCAAATTGGGTAATCCGTCCTTTTTTCTTATTCCCTCAGAATGATGCATTACGACCAAAAATGCAGCAAAAAACCTCAACGCATTCAAACCCTCAAAAAAAGGGACATTTTTATACCTATTCATAATTTAAAGATAAGGACCGGGGAATAGGGAGCAAAATTTAATTGAATACGTTTATATACACTGATAGCTAAGCCTTTAGCTATAGACCCCAGAAATAGATCAACGATATTTTTAGTGATACTATGCTTAAATATCAAAAAGATTAAGGGATAGCCACAAATATTTTACAAATCCAGATTTTATCTAAAATTCCTTTCTTTTCGATTTCAAATTCCAAGTTTCAATCCTTACCTTTGCGGCCTGAAAACAGACCTAATTAATAAAATTATATATATGGCTAATACAGGTAAAATTAAATCGATCATCGGCGCTGTTGTCGACGTGCAGTTTGGAAGCGATGCTAAACTTCCTGAAATATTAAACGCATTGGAGCTTAAACGTGACAATGGCGATATTCTTGTATTAGAAGTTCAACAACATTTGGGTGAAGATAGCGTACGTACGATCGCGATGGATGGTACAGAAGGTTTGGTACGCGGTACATTGGTAACTGATACAGGAAAACCAATCGCAATGCCGATCGGTGAAGGTATCAAGGGCCGTTTGTTCAATGTAACCGGTGATGCTATTGATGGTTTACCACAGGTTAGTAAAGTTGGCGGCCGTTCAATTCATGCTAAGCCACCCTTATTCGAAAACTTAAGTACAGCTAACGAAATTTTATATACAGGTATCAAAGTAATTGATCTTATTGAACCATACGCAAAAGGTGGTAAGATCGGGTTGTTTGGCGGTGCGGGTGTAGGTAAAACTGTATTGATCCAGGAATTGATCAATAATATCGCGAAAGCATATAGTGGCCTTTCTGTATTTGCCGGTGTGGGTGAAAGAACAAGAGAAGGAAATGATCTGATGAGAGAAATGATTGAAGCTGGTATCATGAACTATGGTGAAGAATTTAAACATAGCATGGAAGAAGGTGGATGGGATTTGAGTAAAGTGAACGTAAAAGGTTTAGAAGAAAGTAAAGCAACATTTGTTTTCGGACAAATGAACGAACCACCGGGCGCAAGAGCACGTGTGGCTTTGAGCGGTTTAACTTTAGCAGAATATTTCCGTGATGGTGATGGCGAAGGACAAGGAAAAGACATTCTTTTCTTCGTTGATAATATCTTCCGTTTTACGCAGGCAGGTTCTGAGGTATCAGCGTTGTTGGGCCGTATGCCTTCAGCGGTAGGTTACCAACCAACACTGGCTACTGAAATGGGATTGATGCAGGAAAGAATTACATCAACTAAAAACGGTTCTATCACTTCCGTACAGGCGGTATATGTACCTGCAGATGATCTGACAGATCCGGCCCCGGCAACAACTTTCGCGCATTTGGATGCAACAACGGTATTGAGTCGTAAGATCGCCGATCTTGGTATCTATCCTGCAGTTGATCCTTTGGATTCTACGTCAAGGATTTTAACACCATTGATCGTTGGTGACGAACATTATAATACAGCTAACAGGGTAAAATTAATTTTACAGCGCTATAAAGAATTACAAGATATCATCGCGATCCTGGGATTAGATGAGTTGAGTGATGAAGATAAATTAACGGTATCAAGAGCACGTAAAGTACAACGTTTCTTGAGTCAGCCCTTCTTTGTGGCAGAACAGTTCACCGGTTTAAAAGGTGTGTTGGTTCCTATCGAAGATACGATCCGTGGTTTCAATTCTATCATGGATGGAGCGGTGGATGAATATCCCGAAGCAGCTTTCAATCTTGTTGGTACTTTGGAAGATGCCATCGCAAAAGGTAAAAAATTAATGTCAGCAGCACAGGCATAAGTAATGTGCTAATTAGCTAATTCGATAATGCGCTAATTAGTAATGTGAAGATTATACGTTTTATTTATATTAGTATGCTTGATGCATCAATTAGCACATTAGCATATTAGCACATCAGCTAATTATTATAACATGATTTTAGAAATATTAACACCGGAACGTAAAATATTTAGCGGCGATGTATATTGCGCGCAGCTTCCGGGTATCAATGGCTTGTTTGAAGTGTTGGATAAACATGCGCCGATGATCAGTGCATTAAAAGCAGGCAAGCTTAAAATACTAAAAGAAAAAACGAACAATACAGTTACCTATCAGATCAACAGCGGCTTTGTAGAAGTTTTAAATAACAAGACAGTCGTTTTAGTTGAAGGCGCGAATGAAGTTTTATAATTCGAAAATACTATAATTAAAAAGCCCATACAATTGTGTGGGCTTTTTAATTATAAACGTACAATATTATTTTACAGTTATCAACAAAGGATCAAAAGTACCATGTTTGGCTTTTGCCCTTCCTATGAACTGGTTGCTATTAATTTGAGTGAATTTTGTTGGGAAGATCATTACATCTTCATCTCTTGTATCAAAAAGAAGCTCTTTACTCAGATTGCCGTCGTTATCAAGTTTAGCTACAACCACTTGACCGCCTGCGCCATTCTCGTGATATTTTGGAACTTCATTATCTGCCAGGTCCATATTCTTTTTATTATCAAGAAATAAGAAATAATAGCCTGATGCATCAACCACTAATTTGAAACCTAGCGTTTCTGTTCCTTCTCCTTTTTGTCTTTTTGGTACTTTCCTTACCCAGGCAAAATCACCGGATGCTTTTATTTTTGCAGCAATGATATCTTCATAAAAATATACTACATATGATGATGTATTACCGTAACTATCAGTGGAGCTATAATACTTCTCGTACACTTCTTCACAATCAATAAAAACACTTCCATCAGATGCAGTTACAATATCTCTTACCTGCAAATTAGGTGCTTCATAATCATCCTTGTTTTCCATTTTCCTTTTTGTTCTGTCAGATTCAAATTTTTCAAGATCTGCCACAGGAAATTCATAGAAACCATTTTTGTACTTAACTACTTTCCCATCCTGATTAATCATAGCTAAAAATATCCCATCCGTATTATTGCCTTTTGATTTTTTGCTATAGGTAGAAGCGATGATCATATCATGGGTAGGGCTTTCAATTAAAGAAGCCTCTTTAACAAAATAATCACCAACGCCAATTGGCGTATGTATGATTTCCTTACTATCTTTTGTAAATTTCAATACTTCATAAGTATAAGCTGCCAGGCCTGTTTCCCTATCTTTTTCTCTTCTTTTATCAGAATCGTATACTTTGGCTAACATATAGGCATTCCCCTTAGAATCTATCGAATAGTCAGAGTTTTCCATAACGGCTTCTGTATAAGGCATTGTAAATTCTCCGCCCCAGATCTTATTCATGTTATCATCAAAAACCACTAAGCCAATTTTGTCATAAGTTTCTTTTGTATCCTTACTATCGGGTTGTAACCTGTAACTAACCAAAAGCTTTTGGTGATCTGCTGAATAATTGAACTTATACTTATCAATTACTTTAAAATCATACATATGTCCTATAGCTGCAAAACCATGAGCTGAACCCGTTTGGTTTGCATGTATCCCTACTATTTTTGTTGCTTCCAGCATTTTATTATTCTGAGATATGAATTTGGCATTAGCAACGTCTATCTTATCATAATACAAATACTCTTTTTCTCCATCCTTATCCCAATCACTATGTATCCAGAAATAATTGCCATTATCAAACTCAGCTATCGTTTCGCTGTTGAAGTTCTTTGTTGCTTGAGGCAAGCTAATTACTTTATCATCTGTCTGATTTAAAGATTTAGGGTCAAAGCGTATAACATTTAATTCATCCTTTTTTAGGGATAAGTTGATAATGCCATCTTTGGCAGAACCAAAAAAAGCAAGATCTTCTGTTCTTTTCGGCAACTCATAATTAGGGCCTAGTAAAAAGGTAAACTTATTGCTTTGTGCATAGGTAACACTCGACAATAAGCACATGGAAATAAATAATAAATTTCTCATAGTCAGTGAAGTTTTTTGTTGCATGGCAACTTTTAGGTGATTAAATTGAAAAATAAAAATATCGATAAGCTACTAATAATCCTAATTCTTTATTAATTAACTGCATATACTGTAACTATAGCAAAAAAGTTGGGTGTAATAAAAATAAAAAGCCCGATCAAAGTGACCGGGCTTTTTATTTTTATATTTTAATATTAGTAACGGTATGCTTCAGGTTTGTAAGGGCCTTCTTTTGGAAGTCCCAAGTATGAACTTTGTTCTGGTGTTAACTCATCTAATACAACACCAATTTTTGCCAGGTGTAAACGAGCTACTTTTTCATCTAATATTTTAGGTAGAACGTATACCTTGTTTTCGTATTTTTTAGGATTTGTCCAAAGTTCTAATTGCGCCAATGTTTGGTTGGTAAAGGAAGCGCTCATTACAAAACTAGGATGCCCTGTTGCACAGCCTAAGTTCACCAAACGGCCTTCAGCCAGGATGATCACATCTTTACCATCGATCGTATACAGATCAACTTGTGGCTTGATGGTGTTTTTTGTTTTGCCATAAGTTTTATTCAACCATGCCATATCAATTTCAATATCAAAGTGACCAATATTACAAACGATCGCTTTATCTTTCATAACACGGAAATGTTTTTCAGTGATCAGATCACGACAACCAGAAGCAGTAACGATGATATCAGCTTCTTTAACTGCATCGATCATTTTCTTTACTTCAAAGCCATCCATCGCTGCTTGCAACGCACAGATAGGATCAACCTCTGTAACAATTACACGGCAACCTGCACCTTGTAAAGACGCTGCAGAACCTTTTCCTACATCACCATAACTACCAACAACAGCAACCTTACCGGCCATCATTACATCAGTAGCACGGCGAATAGCATCTACCAAACTTTCTTTACACCCGTACTTATTATCGAATTTAGATTTAGTAACCGAATCATTTACATTGAATGCAGGAATTGGTAAAGTACCAGCTGCCATTCTTTCGTATAAACGATGTACGCCTGTTGTTGTTTCTTCAGATAAACCTTTAATGCCTGCAACTAATTCAGGATAAGTATCAAAAACCATATTGGTTAGATCACCACCATCATCCAGGATCATATTTAAGGGCTTATCAGCGCTTCCAAAAAACAATGTTTGTTCGATGCACCAATCCGCTTCTTCCTGTGTTTGCCCTTTCCATGCAAATACGCCAATACCTGCAGCAGCAATTGCAGCAGCAGCCTGGTCTTGCGTAGAAAATATATTGCAAGAGCTCCATTTAACTTCAGCGCCTAAAGCGATCAAAGTTTCAATTAATACAGCTGTTTGGATGGTCATGTGTAAACAACCTGCAATACGCGCTCCTTTTAATGGCTGAGATGGCCCATATTCTGCTCTTAAAGACATTAAGCCAGGCATTTCAGCCTCTGCTAACATTATTTCTTTACGGCCCCATGCAGCAAGACTAATATCTGCTACTTTATTTTTAAGGCTAAAATCAAGTCCCTTTTTAGTAATTGTTGACATATCTTATTTTTATGAATTTCAGGCAAAGTTAAAATCTTCCCCTGTAAGGACATAATTTATTTAAATACTGTTTTTTTAGAATACCTGCCTGGTTTTCAGTAAAAAACAATGAATTAAGCCCTATTTTTGTGAGAATCCTCATTTCGTCTATTAAGTAAAACTAATGCTAGCTGCTAAGAGAAATAATATCAGAGACAGGGTTATCAAAATGTATAAAAAGGCCAATGCCGGACATGTTGGCTGTTCCCTATCCTGCCTGGAAATGTTGACTTTTATTAAGTTCGAATTAATGAAAGATGAAGATGAAGTGATCTTATCAAAGGGCCATGCCGCTGCCGTATTATACAGCGTTTTAGCCGAAGCAGGCACACTCTCTGAAAATGATATAGAAACCTTTTATCAAAATGGCACCTACCTGCCTGCGCATCCTCCTGTAAATAAGATCAAGGGTATTCCTTTTGCTACAGGCAGCCTTGGCCATGGCTTATCATTGGCAGCCGGTTTTGCATTAGCGAATAAATTAAAAAAAAGCGATAAAAAAATATACTGTCTTACGTCTGACGGAGAAATTAATGAAGGCAGCACCTGGGAAGCCGCCCTATTTATAGCACACCATAATCTGCAAAATGTTATTTGGTTCATTGATAGAAATTACCTGCAAGGTTTTGGCCGAACAGAAGATACTTTACGATTGGACCCATTGGATAAAAAATTAGAGAGCTTTGGCTTTGAAGTAACCATTGCTGACGGCCACGATTTTGATTCGATGAAAAAAAGCATGGCATCTTATAAACATACAAAGCCGTTGGCGGTAATTTGTAATACCATTAAAGGCAATGGCCTTGCATTACAAAATACGGTAGACTGCCATTATTTACCATTGACCGATGAAGAATTTAGTAAACTAACTACTCAACAGGATGCGTAAAGAATTTGCGAAAGCAGTTATAGATATAGCAAAGACAAACGATAAAATTGTTTTCCTGACGGGAGATCTTGGCTTCATGGCGCTTGAAGAAGTGAAAGAGCAACTGGGCGAAAGATTTATCAACACCGGCGTTGCAGAACAAAATATGGCAACCATGGCGGCATCACTGGCTTATGAAGGTTTTATTCCATTTATTTATAGCATCTCTCCTTTTATCACTTTACGGCCATATGAACAATTGAGAAATGATATTTGTCTGCATAATTTATCGGTGAAAGTAATTGCTAACGGCGGCGGATATGGTTACGGAATAATGGGAAGCACACACCATAACATTGAAGACATTGGTACCATGAGGATATTGCCTAACATGAAAGTATTTGTTCCTTTCACCAAAGAGGATGTAGCTGCTTCTTTACAACAAATGATACAGGATCCTTCGCCAAATTATTTAAGATTGAACCTTGCTTCAACACAAGAAGGCATTACTACTTTTTCTCAATGGAGAAAAATTAAGAAGGCTATCAACAAGCCGAAAGCAATTATTATCAGTACAGGAACCGTAACAGATAATTTATTTAAATTACCCGCTGCTTTATTGGATCAAGTAGAGATCTGGTTATTGAGCAAATACCCGGTGTATGATATTCCGAAAGAATTAATGGATGCTATAAGCGATAGCAAAAATGTAATTACTGTTGAAGAGCACCAGGGGCAGTGCGGATTAAATGAAACGCTTGCCAGCTTATTATTAAAACAATTAACGGTTGCTATCAAATACAACACTTTATTTGCATCGGGTTATCCAAGCGGCAAATATGGTTCGCAGCAATGGCACCTCGAAGAAAATAATTTAGGCGGCAAAAATTTAGAAACAAAGATCAAAGAATTTATAAGCAATTAATCCTATGCTATCTACCCAGATCAAAAATGAGATACAAAAACTAACAGGGCCAATAGTAATATTTGGTGCGGGTGGATTTATTGGCAGTAATCTCTTCAGGCAAATATTGCAATATAGAGATGATGTATATGCCATCACTTCTCAAACATTTATTACCTGGAGGATAGATGACCTGAGGGAAGATAGAATTA
>DATHHR010000054.1:0-23834 GCA_035317105.1 Ferruginibacter sp.
ATGTCCGCTTACGCCAATACCCATTCCTGGGTTGGTTCCGTAAGTGATCATAGGTTCAATATCTTCTGCTTTGATATTTATTTCTTTGTCAAACTTTGCATCTGTATCGCTGAACAAAGTTTTCCAGTAAGCTAATTTCTTGTTCCATTCTTCACCTTTTGGTGCAAACTCACGCCCGTGTATATACGCAAAAGTTGTTTCATCCGGAGCGATCATACCACAACGCGCACCCATTTCAATACTCATATTACAGATCGTCATTCTTGCTTCCATAGAAAGCGCACGAATAGCAGAACCTGCAAACTCAACCGCATATCCTGTAGCGCCGCTGGCAGTTAATAAAGAGATAATGTATAGCACGATATCTTTACTTACTACACCGTTTTTTAATTGGCCATCAACGTTAATACGCATTAGTTTTGGTTTGCTTTGCATTAAGCATTGTGTAGCCAAAACCATTTCCACTTCACTCGTTCCGATACCAAACGCGATATTACCAAATGCGCCATGGGTCGATGTATGGCTATCTCCGCAAACAATTGTTTGTCCGGGTTGTGTAATACCTAATTCAGGCCCGATAACATGAACAATTCCCTGGTAAGGATGCCCTAGTCCGTATAATTCAATGCCAAATGCATCACAATTATCTCGTAATGTTTGTACCTGTATCCTTGATAATTCTTCTTTAATAGGCAAATGCTGATCCATTGTTGGAACGTTATGATCAGCCGTTGCAATAACTTGTTTAGGACGAAAAACTTTTTGTCCGCGGTTGCTTAAACCTTTAAATGCCTGCGGGCTCGTTACCTCGTGTATAAAATGCCTGTCGATATATAATACCGAAGGCCCTTCAGGGATCTCTTTTACGACGTGCTTTTCCCAGATCTTTTCAAATAATGTTTTAGCCATTTGTCTGAACCGTTGATTTTTGTGATTTGATTGATTGAACTGATTCGAATACTTTAATTTCTTAGCATGCATGTAGCGTTCAGCCTTATGCATGTACCGACTGATGTGCTTTACCCAGCACTGTAAGGTCATCGTCCATCACCTCTTTTTTGCTATCGGCCACTTGTAAAAACAGCTGATACAAAACATCGATATCATTGCGATCGAACTGGAAGCCTAATTTTTGAAAACGGTGTGCGAGTGCGCTACGGCCGCTTCTTGCAGTTAAAATAATTTTAGATCCGCCTGCACCAACTTCTTCCGGATCGATGATTTCGTAGGTAGAAGTATCTTTTAAGAAACCATCCTGGTGAATACCTGATGAATGTGAAAATGCATTGGCACCAACAATTGCTTTATTGGCCTGAACGCTCATTCTCATGGTATCAGAAACCAATTGGCTCATTGGATATAATTGTTGTGCATTAACATCAGTGTAAGCGTTTAGGTCTTTATGTTTTTTAATGATCATCACCACTTCTTCTAATGAAGTGTTGCCGGCTCTTTCGCCGATACCATTGATGGTACATTCAATTTGTCTTGCACCGTTCATGATACCTGCAATTGAATTTGCAGTTGCTAAACCTAAATCATCATGACAATGACAAGAGATAATTGCTTTATCGATATTCGGTACATTATTCACCAGGTAAGCGACCTTGTTTCCGTATTCAGTTGGCAGGCAATAACCAGTGGTATCGGGGATATTAACCACGGTGGCACCGGCTTTGATCACGGCTTCGATCACTCTCGCTAAGTATTCATTATCCGTTCTGCCTGCGTCTTCTGCATAAAATTCTACATCGTCTACAAAATTCTTTGCCCACTTTACTGCTTGTATCGCCCTTGCTAAAATATCTTCCCTGTTAGAGTTGAATTTTGATTTGATATGAAAATCAGACGTGCCGATACCTGTGTGGATACGCGGCCTCTTTGCTAATTTCAATGCGCCTGCTGCTGCTTCGATATCTTTTTCTACTGCACGGCTCAATCCGCATACCGTGGCATTTTTGATGATCTTTGAGATCTCAGTTACAGAGGCAAAATCTCCCGGCGAAGAAATAGGAAAGCCCGCTTCGATTATATCAACCCCAAGGTCTTCTAATTTTATAGCGAGCTCAATTTTCTCTTTAGTGTTTAATTTACACCCAGGGACCTGCTCGCCATCGCGAAGCGTTGTGTCAAAAATGTGTATCTTGTTGTCAGCCATAGAAATTTATTTAATCAATCAGGTTAATTATTTTTGCACTTAACTGCTTTTCACCCTTTTATAGGGCAATTGACTCAAACGAATGTAGTGTGATGCAAACTAGCGGGGAAACAAATATATACCTGTTTTTACGCTATATAAAGGTACAAAAAAATAGTAAAACACTTATCCAGTAAGGATTTTAAAGATTACAAATTACGATGCCCAACCGCCATACAGATGCCTTATTTCAGTTAATAAAATCGCTTGAAAAGAGCGAGAAGCGGAATTTTAAGCTTTATATCACCCGAAATTCAGGTTCGGAAGAGCTAAAAAGCGTACAACTCTTTGATGCTCTGGACAAAATGGATGAATATGACGAGGCTGTTCTGCTAAAAAAGAACGAAACCATTAAAAAACAACAGCTGAGTAATATGAAGGCGCATTTGTACAAACAAGTACTATCAAGCCTTCGGCTGATAAATGACGATAGAAATATTGATATAACCCTCCATGAACAGATGGATCATGCCCGTATTTTATACAATAAAGGGCTTTATTTACAGAGTTTAAAGGTGTTAGATAAGATAAAAGAGCTGGCCAGGTCGAGAAATCAGCTGACTTACCTGCAACAAGTGCTGTTCTTCGAAAAAAATATTGAGTCATTATATATAACACGTAGTATTCAGAGCAGGGCTGAGGAGTTGAGTATTGAAACCGACGAGATCAATGAAAGTTTATCATTGGCTTCGCAGTTGTCTAATTTATCATTACAATTATATAGCTGGTATATCAGGCATGGCCATTCCCGCAACGCGAAAGAAGATGCGCAGATGCAGTATTTTTTTAAGGACCGTTTAGGCAATAGCGCCAACAAATGCAAAAGCTTTTACGAAAAATTATATTTGTACCAGGGACATTGCTGGAGTTCTTTTATCCGGCAGGATTTTTTAAACTATTATCGCTACACGCAAAAATGGGTCAATATTTTTGAAGACGAACCGTACATGATCGAGATCGAAACGGGGCATTACATTAAGGGAATGCACAATTTAATGGGCGCGCATTTTAATTTAGCAAACCATCAAAAATTAGAAGAAGTTTTAGAAAAATTCGAATTGTTTTGCGATAGTGATATTGTAAAGGATAATATTAATAATAGAGTACAATGTTTTGTGTATAGAACTATTTCTCAATTAAATAAACATTTCTTAGAAGGAAGTTTTTCCGAAGGATTGGAATTGGTGCCGGAGATCGAAATGAAATTGAAAGAATACGAGTTGTACTTAGACAGGCACCGTATTTTAATTTTATATTACAAGATCGCCTGTATGTATTTCGGCAGCGGCGATTTTGAAAAAGCTGTTGATTATTTAAATAAGATCATCAACTGGAAAGTTGACCTGCGCACGGATCTGCAGTGCTACTCAAGGTTATTGCATTTAATAACACACTACGAATTAGGCAATGAGGAGATACTGGATCATTTGATAAAATCTGTATATCGCTTTATGGCGAAGATGCAAAACCTGAGTGTGGTGGAAGAAGAGATATTTAAATTCTTGCGCAACTCATTCCACGTCTCCGTAAAAAATATTAAACCTGAACTGGAAAAGTTATTGGTGAAATTAAAAAAGCACCGCAACAATCATTTCGAAACAAGGGCTTTTTTATACCTTGATATTATTTCCTGGCTGGAAAGTAAATTAGAAAATATTCCTGTACAGGAAATTTTGAAAAGAAAATTTGCGAATAAAAGAAATTTGACCAATCATTAAAAAGAAAAGCTTCGATCATTTGATCAAAGCTTTTCTTTTGCTAGTTCTTTTATTATTTGTTAGGCAATGCCGGAGCTTTTCCATTTGCATTTCTGTGTATTTTCCCTTTAAATACATCTTCAAAATCTATGAAAGGGTAGATATGATATTTGGTAGCATCATCATCAAATACTTGTTTCAACGCGGCTAATTTTTCCGGGTATTTTTTTGCCAGGTCATTGCGTTCGTTAAAGTCTTTAGTAAGATCATATAATTCCCATACATCATTGTCGTAATTTTTTACAATTGAATCTTTTTCATTGCCTGTCAGGTCAAAAAAATCAGGACGGTGGTAAGCTTCTGCTTTCCAGCCATCTTTATAAATGGAGCGGGAGCCAAAGATGTAATAGTATTGTTCCGTATGTCTTGTAGGCGCTTTTGCATTATCGAATGAGTAAACTAATGATGTCCCCTGCAATGTATCCTGTTGAATATTTCGGATAGATTGGGCAGGTTTGATACCAACGAATTCTAATGTAGTAGGAAACAGATCTGTCACATGTCCGTATTGATTACGAATGCCGCCTTTGTCTTTTATCCCTTTTGGATAATAAACGATCAAAGGATTTCTTGTACCGCCTTCTGCATTGGCATCGCCTTTCCAGTATTTGAACGGCGTGTTTGCTGCTTGCGCCCAGCCAACAGGGTAGTTGGTTTGTTTTCCTTCTGGTGTTCCAATTTCACCTATACTGGCAAGGTTTTCTTGTACAGCTTGTGCATCAGTAAGTCCTTTGCCAAATATTTGTCTGTTGATATCACCATTAGAAGTACCTTCTTTACTGGCGCCATTATCTCCAATAACAACAAATATCAATGTGTTATCTAATTGGTTGATCTGTTTTAAATAGTTGATCACTCTTCCTACTTCATAATCTGTGTAAGTCAGATAACCTGCATAGACTTCCATGAATCTTGCATATAATTTTTTCTGATCAGGAGAAAGTGTACTCCATGCTTTTACATAAGGATTGCGTTCGGGTAGTTTTGCATCAGCAGGAATAATTCCTTCTTTTTTTTGATTATCGAAAACCTGTTGCCTGAATACATCCCAACCCGCATCAAATTTCCCTTTGTATTTATTACTCCATGATGTATCAACCTGGTGTGGTGCATGTGTTGCGCCGGGAGCATAGTATAAAAAGAATGGCTTATCCGGAGCTGCAGCTTTTTGTTTTGAAATATAACTAATGGCTTTGTCAGTTATCTGTTCGCTTAAGTGGCGGCCATCCGGTGTTACATGCGTATTGTCTTCAACAAGGTCTGGTTGATATTGATCTGTTTGAGATCCTAAAAAACCAAAGAAATGCTCAAAGCCTTTACCGCTTGGCCAGCGATCGAACGGACCAGCATCTGTTGCATCTTCATCTGGCGTTAAACCATATTTGCCAACTGCAAATGTGTTGTAACCGTTTTCACGAAGCACTTCAGCAATGGTGCCATCCTTTGATGGAATTCTTCCATCCCATCCCGGAAAACCAGCAGACAACATCGTGTGAGAAAAACCGCCTTCATGAACGAAATGATGATTACGGCCTGTCAATAATGCGGCACGGGTTGGAGCGCAAATACCCGCAGTATGAAAGTTCGTATACCGCAAACCGTTATTAGCTAAAGTGTCAAAGTTCGGAGTGCTGATAACACCGCCAAAAGTACTGGAAGCACCAAACCCTACATCATCTATCAATATCCAGATAACATTCGGAGCTCCTGCCGGAGCTTTTACCGGATTGGGCCACCATTCTTTAGATTCAGCCAATGTTTTACCAACGGTTCCTCCATAAGGTTGCGGATCGTTTTGTGCTTTTACCTGCGTAGATAACAATCCACCCAACAGTAGTATCAGCAGCATTTTTTTCTTTGTCATATTTATTTTTTATAGTAATTGAAATGAGAACTTATGATCTATTAATACTATTTATTTAGCAAGCCATTGTTGTATCAGCCAGGAACAAACTGTTAATAAAAGAACAGGGACCAGAAAGATCAAAATGCTTATTATGATCTTTTTCAGAAGCGATAAAAAACTAGAAAACTTCATAGCCGGATTTTTACGATTATAATTCAGCAATTAATTTTTTATATCTTTCACGCACCTGAATCCTAAATTATTTCCTGCACTATTTGTTTCTCCCTTACCACGGCTGCCAGCTTTATACCGAATACAATACTGATCACTACAAATAAAGGAACCGCCGCGTTGCACATGTTTAACCGTATTTGGTTCATCCGGATCGTAACTATCTGTAGGGCCTTGTGGATTAAATTCGGGAGAACGCTGGTAATAATCAGGGCGATACAGATCATTGCACCATTCCCAAACATTCCCATCCATATCATACAAGCCAAACGGATTTGGCGGAAATGACATTACAGGAGCAACGCCGGCATAACCATCTTCGGCAGTATTATGATCAGGAAAATTTCCCTGGTAAATATTAGCTACCCATTTACCTTTTGGTTTTAATTCGTTGCCCCAGTAATATTTGCCTGGTTGCCTGTTAGCACGTGCGGCAAATTCCCATTCTGCTTCGGTAGGTAATCTTTTGCCTGCCCACTTTGCATATGCAACAGCATCTTCATAACATACCTGCACAACTGGTTCGTTGTCTTTTCCTTTGATAGAACTTGTTGGGCCTTTTGGATGTTTCCAGTTTGCACCTTTTACATAAATCCACCAAACAAAAGGATCGTCTAAAGAAACAGCATGAGCAGGCGGTGTAAAAACTGCAGAACCTGCTACTAATTTATCGGGGTCCACACCAGGATAATCTTTAGGATCTAATGGGCGTTCTGCAACAGTGATATAATGTGTAGCAGTTACAAATTTTTCAAACTGCCTATTGGTAACTTCGTGTTCATCCATTAAGAATGGTTTTACTGTTACGCTATGAATAGGTTTGCTATCATCAAAATCGTTACTACCCATTTCAAAAGCTCCGCCTGGGATCGCTACCATTTCTGCTGTACTGCTATCGCCTGTTGTTATATTGTTGGTTCTTGCTAACAATGCTACAGAACGTGAAGGCATTCTGCACAATGATTGCCCCTTACTGCAAGCAGGACATCCAATCTTTTTAGGAGCTGTTGTATCAACCGATGTGGTTGTAGTAGTTGCATTCTTTTGATTGCACGAGGTCACTAGCAGAATAAAAAATAGCGATGGGCTTATTAATTTCTTCACGTTTATTTTGCTTTAGCGATTGCTGTATTGATATCATTTTTATCGAAGGTTAACCCTGATCTCTTCCAAACTATTTGTCCGTCTTTATATAAAAGTATTGTTGGTACAGAAGGCACTTCGCCTAATTGCGCAACTAATTGCGGATTGTTATATAATTCTAACTGTAGTAATTTATAAGAACCATCGTTTTGCAAAGAGTCAACAATAACTTTTGCTTTAGCGCATAGGCCACAATATTTTGTTCCTATTTCTACCAATACAATTTTATTGTCGTTCAGCGTTTTGTTATAATCTGCTACGGACAGATTATTTTTTACCGATGTGTAGTAAGCGTTACCTCCACCTATCCAGGCAGCGATACCACCTTTCAATTCATACACTTCTTTATAGCCATTTGCCAAAAGCTCTTGTGCCAGTATATCAGGACGGCTGTTTTGTATCGCGTAAATAAATACCGGTTTTGATTTGTCTAGGTTTTTTAAACTATCTAAATGATTGGCATCTTTTAAATTAAGATAGCTGGCGCCACTGATATGGTTAATAGTAAACTCTTCCGGTGTTCTCACATCAATGATCTGAGGAGCTTGTTGCCTGTTTATTTTTGCTGCAAAGGAATCTACCGAAATAAGGTTTGGGTTTCCTTGCGCAAAAGCAGTTGTTAGACAAAGAATACCAAGAGCTGTTGTGACGAATGATTTTTTCATAAAATGGTTTTAATTGATGGTTTATTTGATTGTTAATTCACCGATAGCGATCCCGCTTTCACCGGCAACGGAGTATAATAAATATAATTTTCCTGCATCTTCAAAGACGTAAGGATCGCGAAGCTGTCTTGCTTCGCCATAATATAAGCCTGGTTTAGAGGCTACGATCGGCGCATCAGCGCCTTCATATTTTTCTGTAGGAATAGCAACGTCAATAGGAGCGGAAGGTGTCCATGTGTTCCAGTCGTCGTTTAGAATAATTTTAGATACTACAATTCTTTCAGGAGCATCACCAACCTTGCTATAAAAAACAAGCAGTGTATCGCCAATTAATTTAACTGCCGCGTGCCTTAAATAATTGTCTTTGTTTTGAATTTTACTAAAAGGATTTGGTCCTTGCGTAAATGTTTGAATGCCATCAGGTGATTTACCTAGCTGCCCCGCCCTTGATATAGAATAAAAGTTTCCGTGCCATTTGAATACACGGAAATAAGAATAACCTAATACTATTGAATCGGCTTTGAAATGAATGCCGTCTTTAGAAGTAGCTCTTAAAGAGTATTGTCCTTTATAAATTCCTTTTTCGATCGGGCAGTGAAAGTACAATACGAATTCTTTGTTGACACTGTCGATCAGCACATCAGGCGAAGCCACATGTGTGACTTCGTCTTCTGAGCTTTCTGCGCCTTCATGCTTAATGCTGAGGGCTGAGTTTGGTAAACCGTATTCGCAGGTCTTGCAATCGGTAATTTGTAAAGTGCCGGGCTTGTATATTTTCCATGGCCCTTTTAGGTCATCTGCGTAAGCGAGACGAATGTATTTTCCTTTGTGATGCGCAAAGTATAAATAATACTTGCCTAATTTATTTTGTACCCAATCCGGCACTTTTATTAAGGATGGCCCGTTGATATCTTCTCCGTCACTACTGTCTAATAAAGCAGGAGTAATGATGGGGTTATTTTTAAATCTTTCAAAAGAAATAGTCTCCTGTGCACGCACAGATAAGCTACTTATTAAAAGGATCGCTGCGAAATATAAAACCCGGACTTTCATGTTTATTTTATTAATGGGTTAGTGAGTTATGCTATTGAAAATTCTTCTTCTTTTACTTTTTGATGAACAACTTCATGTTCCTGGATATCATCACCAACTCTTGGGCCGTGCTTAGATAATTCGCTTCCGTCAACTTTAGATTTGAAAATTGGCCATAAAAATTGTGCGTACCATTCTTCTTGTTTATAAAAAGCGATGCCATAGCCTTTAGGGAATTTACGCGTGATAATACCTGTGCCGAAAATGATATCCCATAAAAAGAACATATTGCCAAAGTTTCCTTTGTAATAACCAACACCGTCATCGGATGAATCTGCATGATGTGCGTGGTGTGTAGCGGGAGTAGAGATCAATCTTTCTAAAACCCATGCAACCGGATGTAACACTTTGTATTTGTATAAAGGTTTATCCCATGCGATACTTGAGTGAGCAGCTAATGTGATAATAGATTTAATTACTGTAACAAATAAAGCTGCAGGGCCTAAGCCTAAATAAACCAATGCCGCAACTAAATAAATTTGTGAAAAGAAAACAGTGTACAAAAAGTTCTGGCGACTAGCCATTGCCATACCCATATATGGTGCAGAATGATGCGTACGGTGAAAGCGCCATAATAAAGGCAATTGATGGTGCAGGCGGTGGTACCAGTATTGCGTAAGATCATCTGCCACAGCAATTAAAAAAACGGCACCCCAAAACGGCACCCATGAAAATACATTATCCAAATGTGGCAATGCAAATGGCAATAGTTTTAAAGCGAAGAATGCAGTAATAGGCGCCAATAAAACTTTAGGCGCTATAAAACAAACAAGGTCAACAACGCGTTCGTGCTTTGTCCATTTGTTATCGTATAACCCTAATCCAAATTCAGCAATACCTAATACGATGGCGATAACAAAAAAGCCCCATGAACGTAAATAAGTAAATACGGGTTGAACAAAATTAAAAATGCGCGGTGTTTTAATGATCACCTGGGTATGTGCATTATTGATCCATGGTGTTTCTCCTGTATGGTGAAACCAGAGTACTAATGCCAGTACTGGTAAAGCATAAATAAAAAGACTGATAACAATATCCCTTGTTATTCTTTGTGGTGTTGTGTTGGTGAGTGACATAATGGTATTTTTTATTGATGATTAATATTTGTTGATCTATCTGGCATGTTCAATGAACCATAACCCGCCGGCCAGTATAGCTAACGGAACGATAAAAATGATAAAGCCGATAATGATCTTCTTTGTCAGGATTTTTACATCTAGTAATTGCATAGTCTATTATTTTAGTAGATTAATAAGTCATAAAATATCCTCCGGAGATTTTATCCGGAGGATTGTTAATTTATTTTATTGGCCCTTGCGTATCACTTCCGTTTGGATGATGCGCTTTCTTATTATTTACATCATACCAATCGATCAAAGGATATAAATGATTGATAGTAGCTTGTTCGTCAAATAATTTTTTTAGCTCGGCTAATTTTTCCGGGTATTTTTTTGCCAGGTCATTTCTTTCATTGAAATCTTCGTCAATGTTGTATAGTTGCCAAACATCATCGTCAAAGCTTTTATCAGCAATTGGCGCTCCCTGAGAAAAATCATAGTCTACATTATCCGGACGGTGAGGTGATTCTGCTTTCCATCCATTGGCATAAATAGAGCGGTTGCCAAAAATATAATAGTACTGTGTTGCGTGTCTTGAAGGAGCTGCTGCATCATTGATAGAGTAGGCAAGCGATGTGCCTTCAATACTATCTTGTTTGATACCCCTGATATAACCAGGTTTTTGAATTCCGGTTAATTCTAAAGTTGTAGGTAAGATATCTATCACATGTGCATATTGCTTACGGATACCTTTTTCTTTACCTTTTGGATAAAAAACAATTAAAGGATTATGTGTGCCGCCTTCTGCATCTGCATTTGTTTTCCATTCTCTGAACGGAGTGTTAGCTGCTTGTGCCCAACCTAAAGGATAATTAGTTTGCGCTCCCGGAGTACCAATAGAATCAATATCTGCCAGGTTTACTTTTAAATAATCAGCTTCAGCAGTAGTTCTGATAGGATTTGTTTTGGGTTCTATTGTTCCTTCAAGTGTACCTTCTTTACTTGCTCCATTATCACCGATTAGTACATACACAATCGTATTGTCTAATAAATTATTATCTCTTAAATAATTTATTAATCTACCAATTTGGTAATCTGTGTAAGTAAAATAGCCTGCATACACTTCAAAAAAACGTGCAAATAATTTCTTTTGATCTGCTGTCAAGGAGTTCCATGCTTGTACACGCGGATTACGTGGAGGTAATTGCGCATTTGCAGGAACAACGCCTAACCTTTTTTGGTTGGCTAAAACCTGTTCACGAAATACATCCCATCCCTGATCAAATTTTCCTTTGTATTGATCGCTCCAGTATTTATCTACCTGATGCGGTGCATGAGTGGCGCCTGGCGCATAGTATAAAAAGAAAGGTTTGTTAGGTGCAACTTTTTCCTGGCGTGTTAAATAAGCAATTGCTTTATCAGTGATCTGCTCATTTAAATGTCTTCCATCAGGAGTAACATGCGCCTGGTCTTCTACCAGATCAGGTTTGTATTGATCTGTTGCCGAACCTAGAAATCCAAAGAAGTGATCAAAACCTTTTCCTGTTGGCCAATGATCGAAGGGGCCTGCATCTGTTGCTTCTTCATCGGGCGTTAAACCGTATTTACCTACGGCAAAAGTGTTATATCCATTGGCTCTTAATATTTCCGCTAATGTTCCATCGCTGGAAGGGATCCTTCCATCCCATCCGGGAAATCCTGCAGATAAAGCTATATGAGAAAAGCCGGCTGCATGTACAAAAGAGCTATTACGTCCGGTTAATAATGCAGAGCGGGTTGGGGCGCAAATAGCTGTTGTATGAAAATTCGTATAACGTAAACCGTTATTAGCTAAACTATCGAGCGTTGGGGTATGTATCAATCCGCCAAAAGCGCTTGATGCACCAAAGCCCACATCATCTAACACGATCACTACAACGTTAGGAGCTCCTGCAGGAGCTTTAACTACAGGCGCCCACCATTCTTTTGAATCGCCTAATGTTTTACCAACAGTACCCTGATAGGCTGGCTGGTCCTGCGCATAAGAATGTTGTGCCGACAAACTACCCATCAATAGGGCAATGGAAGCGAGTATGTTTTTCTTATTCATTTTATTTTATTTTTTGTTTTGAAATGATTGTTTGATTTTTTATGATTGATTACCATCCCGGGTTTTGATAAAAATTTGGATTTTGCCCTGCATATAGATCGATCTCCGTCTGCGGTATTGGAAACAACGTATCTTTTAATGTGGCAGCAGCTTTTGGATTATTCAACATGCCATGAACTGCGTTCAGGTAATATTGTCCCGCAGGTAAACCATCTTGTCCTGATCTTCTAACCAGATCAAACCAGCGTTGAGATTCTTGTATGAATTCTTTTCTTCTTTCCAGATAAACAGAATCACGGAAGTCTGCCTGACTTAAAGCTGGCGTTAGATCATGTGTATGATCACTATAATTTCCACCACCAGTGTAAGTGCCGTAAGCTCTTCCTCTAACAATATTGATGGCCGCATAAGCATCGGCTGTAGGGCCTCCGTTCAATTCATTTAAAACCTCTGCCTGTAAAAGCAATATCTCTGAATAACGGATCACAGGAAAATTAACACCGCTTAATGCTTGTGATGTAATAGGTGATACGGTAGAATCGATATACTTAGCAAAATTGAAGTATGGCCATTTTACCCAGGCAGCACCATTTTTTAAGGAGTCATAAAAAGTAACTTTTCTTCTTTGATCTGCGATGTCGAATAGGTTAACGACAGTAGTATCTGAAGGAATATCACCTGTATAAGTAGTAGTAGAAAAAGTACTAAAATCTCCGGAGCTTAAATTTTGTGTACTGTTTACAGAACCGCCATTATATTTAAACTGTGCAGAAAAAATATGTTCTATTCCATTTTTGTATGGTGTTTGAAAAACATGTGAAAATTGCGGGAACAGGTCATAGCCGTATGCGCCCGTCGGAATTGCTGATGTAAAAGCTGCACTCGGAGAAAGCGTTGCTAATATCTGCGTTTCTGCATTTGTCCAATCGTGGCGTGTTGCATATACTTTAGCAAGTAAAGCATGAGCAGCTCCTGCGGTAGCACGACCAAGATCGGCGGCACCATATGTTGCAGGTAAATTGCTGGCAGAATCAAGATCTATTATTATTTGGGTATAAACAGAATCTTTAGGTGCCCTGCTTACTAGTTCAGCCGCAGCTTCTACGCTTCCCGCATCATGCAATACCAAAGGAACTGCGCCAAACATACGCACGAGGTTAAAATAATACAATGCTCTTATAAACCTTGCCTCTCTTACTAAATTAAGCGCATTATGTGTTGGGTCTACAAATTGTGTCGGCGCTATATTAGGTATGTTATCAATTGCGATATTCGCCTTATCAATACCCCAGTAAAGCTGCGCATATATTTTATGTACACGGTCATTCGATGAAATATAAGTAGCCGTACCCAATGCCCTTACATCGGGGTTTGTATTAGATGGGCTATAGACCTGATTATCACCTGTGTTGTCTATAAGCAGATTTAAATCACGGCCATAGATCGGAAAATCAGCGTTGATATCTGTTGACAAGGTGCTGTATGCTGCAGTTACAGCAGCTACTGCATCCGATTGTGTATGATAAAAATTAGCTGCATCGATGCTTGTCTTAGGATTTTCATCCAGTTTGCTGCACGATATTAATGAGCTTGTCATTAATACAAATGCTGCAGACTTTATTACTATATTTTTCATTGTTGTCATTTTTTAATTTTCTAAAAAGTTACATTAAGGCCTGCCAAAAATGTTCTGTAATGAGGATAAACACCCGCATCAATTCCCGGCAAAAGATTGTTTTGATCGTAATAGTTTGCTTCAGGATCTAACCCCGAATAATGAGTGATCGTTAACAGGTTTTGTGCAGACACATATAACCTGATCTGTTTAGCATGAATTTTTGAAGCAATACTTAAAGGGAATGTATACCCAAGCGTGATATTCTTTAACCTGATGTAAGATCCATCTTCAATATAAGTGTCCTGTAGTTGCACAACTGGTGCATTTACTGCTTTAGGATATTTGCCATTCGGATTTCTGATCGAGTCATATCTGTCTAACAATACAGCTGATGCATTTCCTGATATAGTGGTTTTTTCTAACTGTTGCTGTTCAAGGTTAAATATTTTGTTGCCAAAAGAACCTTGGAAAAATACATTAAGGTCAAAACCTTTATAAGTAAAAGTATTTGATAAGCTTGCTGTGAACTTTGCTTGTGCACTACCCAGGTTATGTTTATCATTCGTATTAACTATTCCATCTCCATTAATATCAACATATTTTCTATCACCTGTTTGTTGTGATACGCCCGCTAGTTTTGGTGCAGGGTGTGCTCCATAAACATCGTTTGTTGTTAACAGGCCGTTAGTACTATATCCCCAAAAAGTTCCAATGGGCAAACCAACTTTTATAATTTCGGGAGACACTTGTCCGGTTGCTGCAGTAGGTTGAAATGACTGACTTGGTCCAAGGCTTAATACTTTATTGGCATTGGTTGCATAAAGAAAAGTTGTTTTCCAGTCAAAGTCTTTCGTCTTAATATTATCTGTAGTTAAAGAAAGTTCGATCCCTTTGTTTTCCAGACTTCCAATATTTTCAGAAGCAGAAGAATAACCAGTAGATAATGGGATAAGTCCACCGGCACTTACGAACAGGTTAGTGGTTTTCTTATAATAAGCATCGGCAGTTATGAGGATGCGATTTCTAAATAATCCGATATCAACACCTCCGTTGTACTGCGTAGTAGTTTCCCATGATAGATCGGGGTTACCCAGCTGAATTGACGAAAGGCCTTGAGACAGGTTATTGCCGAAAAAGTAAGTGTAAGGGCCACCAACTAAAGCAGGTGCAGTGTAAGGAGTAAAATTAGCATTACCCGTTTGGCCGGCTGTTAATCTTAGTTTTAGATTGTTAACCACCTTTGAAGCTTTTTCAAAGAAGCTCTCATCAGAAACGTTCCATGAAACGCCTATAGAAGGGAAGAAGCCATATTTTTTATTTGGCCCTAAAACAGAAGCGCCATCTTCTCTTCCACTGATACTTACATTGTATTTGTGCTTATAAGAATAGTTAATTCTTCCTAAGAAAGATTGAATGGTATTGGTTTGTTCTGATGATGCATTTGTTATTGGCGTACCATAACCAAGGTTGTTGAAGGTAAATGCATTAGTAGGGAAGTTATCTGCATTCGCTACAACCGATTCCTGGTTTTGCTGTTGTATCGTATATCCTGCTAATAGATCGAGGTAATGATTTTCTTTAAACACATGGTTATAACTAAGTGTGTTTTCATTTAGCCAGCTGGTTGAATGACTCACACCAACAGAAGCAGAGCCGTTCACACCCGCACCGGTTGAGTTGCCACCAGGGCCACCCGGTGATGCAGTAAAATTAGGTGAATAATAGTTTTGCTTCGCATTAAGGAAATCTGCACCTGCTGTAACTTTCAATAACAATTCTCTCGTTAGTTTATATTCCGCAGAAAAATTTCCTAAGAAACGCGTAAGGATCGTTGTATTGATCGTTTTCGCAATGTCCTGCAGCGGGTTGGTGGTGTAAGGCTGTGTTGTGCTATTTATATTGGAGAAAAATGGATCAGCCTTTGTATAATAGGTTCCATCAGCATTATAGATAGGGTGTAACGGACTAACTCCTAACAAAGTAGTAAACCCATTACCCGAATTTAATGCATTAAAAGGACCGGTCAATTTGTTTTCGGTAGAGTTACTTCCAAAAACATTGGCAGAGATCTTTAGTCTGTCTGTTGCGTTTTTTTCATAGTTAGCGCGGCCAGAGTATCTTTCAAAATCACTATTTAAGATAATACCTTGTTGTTTGAAATAATTTCCTGAAATGGAATACCTTGATTTTTCATCACCGCCATAAATAGTAAGCTGATGGTTTTGTACAGGCGCATTGGTTTGAATAGCGGCATCCTGCCAATCTGCAGTTTGGCCTGTAGCGCCCAATGAATCTATTTTAGCTTTTGTTAAAGCGCCGGCTGCTGTTTGTAATGTAGGAGTAGCTTTATAAATATCATCGTATAGGCTCGCCCATTGCGGACCATTCATCAAGGATAATTTTTTATCAACCTGTTGAATGCCGTAAGAGCCTGCATAAGAGATATTGTTGCTTCCTTTAGTTCCTTTTTTAGTAGTGATGATCACCACACCGTTAGCACCGCGCGAACCATAAATAGCAGTAGCCGATGCATCTTTCAATACATCGATCGATTCAATATCGCTTGGATTGATGGTTGCCAAAGCATTCACCGTTACGCCTGGGTTAGAGCCTGTATTGGCAGCGCTGTTGTTATTGTAATAAATGAAACCGTCAATAACATACAGCGGATCATTACCAAAACTTAAAGAGTTACCACCGCGGATCCTTATGCTTGAGGCAGCACCCGGTTGTCCTGAGCTTTGTGTAACGGTAACGCCGGAGACTGTTCCCTGTAAGAGATTGTCTGCAGAAGTTACCGGCCTGTTTAAATTTTCTTTCGAAACTGATGCTACGGAACCGGAAACATCTTTTCTTCTTTGCGTACCATAACCTACAACAACAACATCCGATAACTGGTTAGGTGCATATTTAAGTTCTACATTAATAGATGCCATGTTGCTGCTATCAACAGTTACTAACTGTGTTTGATAGCCAACAAAGCTGATCAATAGTGTAACAGGAAGTTTTTTATAAGTTGTTTGTTGAAAATTCCCTTTATTATCTGTTACAACCGTATTGGTTGAGCCATCGATGTGTATACTGGCACCGGCAATAGGTGCCTTTGTTTTCTGATCAGTGATCGTTCCTTTAATAGTATTGTTTTCCTGTGCCTTTGCAGATAAAAAGCCAGTCACGAGAAAGAGGCTAGTGAAAGCAAAAAGCTTCACCATTTTATGAGCGTTGATTTTACGCATAGTTTGATTTAGTTTGTTAGTTACTTAATCAGCCTATTGTGTAAAAAAATCTCGAAAAACGCTTACTGCTTTTCTCTTATATTTGTGCTTACACAATAAGGCCGGCAGCAAGTGCTTAATGCACTCTGCTGCTAATTACCCAAAGCCTTTTTTGTTACCGGCCAGAACTGCTACAACAGTTTCTGGCCATTTTTTTTTCAACAGGGTTTATATATTAAGGACCAGCACGGTTATTTGCCGGTAGATTATTTATTGATACAGCTTTGCTGTGGTGTATATATGTCTGCATTGTATTAGAAAAAAGTTAGAGAATTAATAAAAAGAAAACCTTGCTGCAAGGCTTAGCAACAACAGCAGCAGCAACACGAGAATGTAACTGCCATCAGGCAATTAAGTGCTGTAGTAGTATGTCGAATAGATAATAACATATATGTTGGTTGATCACTTTGTATTTGCCTGGATGATTGATACAAAACTCCTGAAGGCGATTTGTATCAATCAAAAAAACAGAAACTGAAATCAGTAACGAATGCAAACGTATAGTTAATTTATTAGTCTACCAAAATTATAGACTATATTTTTTAAAAATAAAAATGCCGACTTATTTGAAGTCGGCATGTACAAAAAAATAAATATATGTTATAAAATGCGGGTTAGCACTTATCTAACGCTTGCAGTATGTCATTTAGTATGTCATCAACATATTCTAACCCTACGGAAATACGTATCAATCCGGGTGTTATGTTAACCGCGGCTCTTTCTGCATCGGTTAATTTAGCGTGCGTAGTACTTGCAGGATGCGAAGCGATACTTCTGCTATCACCCAAATTTGCTGTTAGTGTCAGCATTTCTAAGCTGTCTAAAAATTTTATACCACTTGCCAAACCACCTTTTAATTCAAATGCTACAAGCGCCCCGCCGTTCTTCATTTGCTTTTTTGCAATAGCATATTGCGGATGACTCGGTAAAAAAGGATATTTGGTAAAACTTATTTTTGGATGATTTTCCAAAGCTTTTGCAATATGAAAAGCATTAGAAGAATGGCGCTCCATACGAACATCCAATGTTTCTAAACTTCTGCTTAGTACCCATGCGTTAAATGGCGACATAGCAGGACCAGTGCTTCTGCAGAATAAATAAATATTATGTATCAATTCTTTTTTGCCTACGATCACGCCGCCCAATACTCTTCCTTGTCCATCCATCCATTTTGTAGCAGAATGCACCACAAGGTCTGCACCATATTGTATCGGCGTTTGGTTAACAGGTGTTGCAAAACAATTATCTACATTTAAAATAACGTTGTGTTTTTTTGCCAGCTTGCCTGCAAATTCCAGGTCGATAATATCTAACGCCGGGTTTGTAGGTGTTTCCAAATAGATCATCTTCGTATTTGGTTTGATAGCAGCTTCCCATTCTTCAGGCTTTGCAGCGTCAACATAAGTAACTTCTATTCCATAATTAGGAAGGTATTTATTTAGGATAGTAACAGTGCTTCCGAAAATAGCATTACACGCAACAAGGTGATCGCCTTTTTTAAGCAAGGCCATGAAAGAAGCAAATATTGCGCTCATGCCTGATGAAGTGGCATATCCAGCCTCAGCACCTTCGAGTATTACCACCCTGTCTGTAAATTCTTTTACTGTTGGGTTACTAAAGCGGCTGTAAATATTATCATCTGTTTCATCCGCAAAAGCCGCACGCATATCTTCCGCATTATCAAAACTGAAACTGCTGGTAAGAAATAGGGGAGCCGAATGCTCCATCTCGTTTGTCTGCTCCGTTCTTGCACGGATGGCTCTTGTAATTGGATGTTGTTCCATGTTGTAGTATTTAATTTATATGTCTCTGTTTTAAATATGAAATACAAAATAAGGGATAAGAAATAAGGAAGTTATAAATATTTTATAATGCAAGTAGTCTAATACTGTTCAACTTCCTTATTTCTTATTTTGTATTTCTTATTCCTTATTTATTTTTCTTTTACCACTAATCCCCAGGTAATTTTTGCTCCTGCTCTGCGTAATGTTTCTGCTACCGAACAATATTTGTTGATCGATAATTCGCATGCTCTTCTTGCTTTATCTTCATCAGGTCCCAATAAAGTAAAAAGCATATGGATATTTGTCCATAATGATGGTTCTTTACCTTTTTCTCTTTCACCTTCAATACTGATCGAAAATCCTTTGATCTCCTGTCTTTGTTTTTTTAGTATAGAAACAACGTCAATTCCACTACAAGCGCCAAGGCTAATCAGCAAGCCTTGCATTGGGCGAATGCCAAAATTAACGCCCCCTGTTTCAGGACTTGTATCTAAACGTACGATATGGCCGTTTGAATCGGTGGCTTCGAAGCCGGAATCGCCTTCGACCCTGTTTAAATTTATTTTGATCATTTCTTACTTTTTTTGCAAATGTAATTCATGCAAGCCTTTACTTTGCATTTTCAACAGATTCTGATTGATGGATTATTTTCATTACAAACATAGGTTTGAGCTGGAAAGTGGGGAATCACTACCCGAAGTTACGATAGCCTACCATACTTACGGCACTTTAAACGCCGATAAAAGCAATGTTGTTTGGGTTTGTCATGCCCTGACAGCCAATGCAGACGTGGCTACATGGTGGGAAGGCGTTGTGGGCGACAACCACGTTATCGACCCAAAAAAATATTTTATTGTCTGTGCTAACATACTAGGTTCATGCTACGGAAGCAGCGGGCCATTAAGTATCGATCCTGCTACGCAGAAGCCCTACTACAGTAGTTTTCCGCAAATTACCATACGCGACATGGTAAAAGCGCATATTTTACTCCGTGAGCACTTACGAATTGAGAAAATATTTTTGATAATGGGCGGCAGTATGGGAGGATACCAGGCTCTGGAATGGAGCGTAATGGAAAAAGACCGCGTTGAAAACCTATTTATATTAGCTACTTCTCCGACAGAAAGTGCCTGGGGCATCGCAACACATACGGCTCAACGTTTATCAATTGAAGCTGACAGCACCTGGAAAGATATGTCGCCTGACGCCGGAAAAAAAGGTTTGAAAGCGGCCCGTGCAATAGGAATGCTCACTTACCGCAATTACGGTATCATGGTAAAACACCAGACAGATCCAGATACAGAAAAGCTGGATAATTATAAAGCCTCTTCTTATATCAATTACCAGGGCGATAAATTAGTACAGCGTTTTAATGCCTATACTTACTGGCTGCTTACAAAAAGTATGGATAGCCATCACTTGGGCCGTGGCCGTGGTGGAAAATTAGAACCGATATTGAATAGCATCACACAAAAAACATTAGTGATCGGTATTAGCAGCGATATACTTTGTCCGTTGATAGAACAAAAATTTATTGCCAATAATTTACCAGATGCAACATTGATAGAAATAGATTCTACTTATGGGCATGATGGCTTTATGGTTGAATCAAAAATAATTTCGCAACACTTATCAGAGTGGCTGGGTGATCCGCCTTTTTTACTGGGCTATGGAGCAACTATATAAATAAAAAAAGTCAGACGATTTAAGTCTGACTTTTTTTATGCTGATATTATTTTAAGACTAGTAGTTGTTAGTTTCTACAGAGCTTATGTTAAATGAACCTGTAACATTTTTTGAAGCTAGTGTAGTATCTCCTTGTAAGTAAAGTACGCCACTGAAATTACCTTTTATATTAGGAAGAACCGCATTAGTAACAGTTATGCTAAAAGGTTTGCCGTTAGCATTTCTATATGAACTGTCCGACCAATCTTGATGCGGTGTGAAATAAATATCTAGTTCTGTAGAATCATCAGACTGATAAGTACGCTTAGTTAGTGCAAGAGGATTATCTAAACCATCATACGAATAAATATCAGCTTCAAAAGAATTTGCTAATAAGCCTACAGAATCTTGTGCATAAAAATAGCTATAACCACCAGGAGTCGTTTCTCCATAAGCTCCAAAATTGAATGTGTAAGATTTACCATCAATAGAGGCTTGAATTGTACCTGAACTAAGGCCGCTGCTTGATTTTTTGCAAGATGTAAAGATTAAACCTACTGCTGCAATAAGAAAAATTTTTTTCATGTATAGTGTTTTGATTTAGCGCCTACTCTAAACAGTTTTCGGCTATCCTGGTATAAGTATAAAGATTTACGTATTTTATTGGTTTTCAGGCATTAGGCCTACTTGATTAATTACTGCGAAAGTATAGGATTGAAGAAGAATTTCAAAAAAAATGTTAACAATTCTGTAACTAAAATTAATTAAATGGATTACACCTTTAATGTGTAACAGATAGAATTGCTTTTCAAAGGTGTATTGGTACTGATCAAAATAACTAAAATAAGCATGGTGCAACTATTTAATAAAAAAGGCCAGACTTAATTGTCTGGCCTTTTTTATTAAATTCTTTTACTAATTCTTACAGACGGCTAAGTGTAAATTTACCATTAGTAACTATTTTAGCAGTTTGTGTTGAATCCTCAGATGTGTACAGAGGTCCGCTGAATGTTCCTTGTATCAAGGAGCTTGTAGCTGAAGTAACAGTAACGATAAAAGGATTGTTTGCTGTATTGTAATCCCCAAAATAACCACCACCATTCGGTTCTAAATAACCAGATGCATAGGTAGTCGAATCTCCGCCCGAATGATAGGTTTTAACCAAGAACTTATCGCTTTTATATGCACCAGCTTCTAGGTCAAAATAATCTCCTGCCGGATCATCAGCTTGTATGCTGAAATCTGAAATATGCACGCTATCAGAGTTAACGTAAAATTCTGAATAAGCGTATGTATCAATATTAAATGTATCCGATACCCCATCGATAGTTGCTGTCATTGTGGTTGTTACTACCTGTGGAGTTGAAGAGGTAGATTTTTTACAAGAAAACAATGTTAACCCTATTGCTGTAAAAAGAATTATTTTTTTCATAATGTAGTTTTTGAAATGATTTGTTTTACGCTTTTGATCATATCGGCATAACGGTATAATGTAAGCGGATTAATACTTATTGTCTTGTACCGTTAAATTTACCATTGGTAATAACCACTGATGATTCTGTGGTATCGTTATTCTCATAAACGGTTCCCTGGAATGTTCCCTGAACCTGATTGCCATCGAATGTGGTAACTTTAATAGTAATTGGAGCGTCTGATACCTTGAGTGTGCTTCCATAATAATCGTTACCACCGGAGGAATCGAATTCTAAGTATGCGTTATACAATGAATCACCTGTGCCTGATAAATAAGTTCCTGTTGTAAGGGGTTTTCCTAGTGTTTGAAAATACACGTCCAAGTAACTAGTAGCAGAATCCTCAGCACTACCATCAAAATAAGATTCGGTTGTGTCTATTCCTGTATAGAAATCAGGCCTAGTATTAAAAACATAAGATTTACCATCAACAGTAGCTGAGATCGTGTTAATGGCAACAATATTACCCGGGCCGCTACTTTTTTTACACGAAAACAGCACAAGTACAATTGCTGCTGCAAAAATCATTTTTTTCATAATAAGGGAGTTTAGTAAACAATTAGAAATTGAGTTATTAGGTTTACACCGAAAATATAGATTTATTGCGGATTTTCAAATAGTTTATTCGACAAACAAATGAATTAATTTATAACTTATTTGTGTAATACGATCCCAACAGCTTTCCAGAGTGTGTTAGTACTTGTAAGAATTACTAAAATGCCCACCAGAATGAACATTGTTTTTAAAGGAAGCTTACCGACTAATCTTGCAGCAATAGGAGCAGCAATCAACCCACCAATGATCAATCCGGCGACTTCTAATAAAGGGATATTTTTCAACAGGATAAAAAACGTAATAGAACTAGTCAATACTACAAAAAATTCTGCCAGACATACGGAGCCGATCACATAACGCGGACTTTTTCTTTTAGCCATTAATGTACTTGTAACAAGGGTTCCCCAACCGCCACCGGCAAATGCATCCATAAACCCTCCGATCGACGCGAGCCAGCCTGCATTTTTTACTTTATCTGTATTTTTTCTTTTTGAAAATGCTTTACGCATTATATAATAACCCAGGTAGATGGTATAAATGGAGAGTGGTATCTTAACGTAGGTAGAATATTTTTGACCGTAATAAGCCAATGCTGCACCGATCAAAGCTCCGATGGCACCGGGTATTACCAATGCCATAAATAATTTTTTATTGATATTGCCAAAACGGTGATGGCTATAACCCGATACACCGCTGGAGAAAACCCTTGCCGAATGCACCCTGCTGCTAACGATTGCCGGCGGTACGCCATTGGCCAATAAAAATGTAGTGGAGATAGTGCCGTAACCCATGCCCAATGAGCCATCCGCCATTTGTGCAATGAAACCCGTTAATAACATTATTAAAAATCCATTGATCGTATGTTGTGGCAGGTTCTTAATTTGTGTAGTAACATCTGCAAAAGAAAAGTAGGAGGCCAACCCATATCCAACAAGTAAAATAGTAAAAGCCAGTAAGCACCACAATACGATCCTCGTCCACTTTTTTCCGTGCTGCTCATGATCATCTTTATGATTGATTTGTTTTGCTACCAACACTTTTGTCAGGTCATTCAGTTGTTTTACTTTTTCGTTGAAGTCGCCAGTCATGCCTTGTCTTATTGTTTGAATGTTATCTAATACGTTGTCCATTTCATCCGGTATCATTTCATCGATCACCTGTTTTAAACGTTTGGCGATCGTGGGTGATTTTCCGTTGGTTGAAATGGCAATTTTAATATTCCCTTTTTTTACGATGGAGCTTAAATAAAAATCACATAGCTCGGGTTTATCAGCTACGTTCACCAATTTATTTTTTTGCCGGCAGTCTTTGCTTATTTGTTCGCTTGTAGCAATGTCGTTAACAGCGGCGATCACAATATCAATAGCATCCAGATCACTGCTATGAT
>DATHHR010000055.1:0-6078 GCA_035317105.1 Ferruginibacter sp.
AAAAAGGAAAAGAAAAATTAGTGTTGGATGTATTTGATAAATGGGATCTTCCCTGCAGCCAGATAGGTGAAGTAACAACTGACGGTAAATTGCAATTCTTCATGAACGGAGAGTTGGAAGCCGAAGTGCCTGCATACGAATTAGTATTAGGCGGTGGTGCTCCTGTGTACGACAGGCCATTTAGTGAACCTAAATACATGGCTAAAATAAAAGCGTTCAATCCTGATACGATCAAAGTACCAACAGATCTAAAAGCAACTGCAGAAGATTTAATTCAGTTACCAAGCATCGCATCTAAACGCTGGATATATGTGCAGTATGATAGTATGGTAGGCGCAGGTACAACCGGTACCAACCAGCCAAGCGATGCAGCCGTTGTGTTAGCAAAGCCAACCAACAAAGCATTGGCCCTAACAACAGATTGCAACAGTCGTTATGTTTTTGCTGATCCATATAAAGGTGCCATGATCGCTGTAGCAGAAGCTGCGAGAAATATTGTTTGTAGCGGTGGCGAACCATTAGGTGTTACTAACTGTTTAAATTTTGGTAATCCTTACGATCCGGAAGTATATTATCAATTCACCAACGCGATCAAAGGAATGGGCGAAGCATGTGTTAAGTTTGATACGCCTGTGACCGGTGGTAATGTAAGCTTCTATAATCAATCACCAGATGGCCCGGTATATCCTACACCAACGATCGGAATGGTAGGTGTGCTGGATAGCGTGAAAGATAAAATGACAATGGATTTCAAAAAAGAAGGCGATGCTATTTATTTAGTAGGATCAAGTAAGAACGATATTAACTCGTCTGAATATTTACATAAACTGCATGGCGTAGAATTTAGTCCTGCTCCATATTTTGACCTGAATGAAGAATTTGTTTTGCAACAAGCGGTATTAAAACTGATCAGATCAAAACTGGTTGCATCTGCACATGATGTAAGCGAAGGTGGTCTATTTATCACTTTAACCGAAAGCTGTTTCAACCGTGATCTTGGTTATAGCATTACCACAGATGGCAGCATCAGAAAAGATGCGTATCTTTTTGGCGAAGCACAAAGCAGGGTAGTGGTTTCTGTTGATGCAACCAATACGGCAAATGTAGAAGCTACTTTAACAACAGCGAAAGTGGCTTTTACAAAGATCGGTACTGTAACAAAGGCTGATATCAAAATAGACAATACCAGCTGGGGTTCAATAAAAGACTGGAAACAAAAATATGATTGTGCGATCGAAAATATGCTAAAGGGAGAAGTAGCTGAAGGCGCATTGAGCACCCTGTAAAAACCCTCTGCCCCCCTGAAGGGGAGATTGAGAAGTATTATACTGTTCAATCTCTTTTCAGGCTATAGAGTAAAATGTTGTAGTTTTAAACGAGAAGAACATCAAATAATAATAATCAAAAAGCCCCCTTCAGGGGGTTTGGGGGTTTTAGGGTAAAATTTTATTATGAAAAAAATTGCGATAATCGGGGGCGGAAATTTAGGTACTGCTATTGCAGAAGGCTTGTTAAAGAGCAAATTCTGTAAGCCGGCCGAAATCACTATTACGAAAAGAAATATCAGTACACTAAAATCGTTGAGCGATAAAGGTGTAAAAGTGATAACGGATAACACTGCAGCTGTGCGTAACAGTGAGCTGGTGATATTTGCCGTAAAGCCTTTTCAAATTGCAGAAGTATTGGGAGAACTGAAAACAGTATTGACCGCAAAACATTTACTGGTATCTGTTATTGCAGGCATCTCTACAAAAGATATAGAAGAGATCGTAAAAAAGAAAGTGGCTATTTGTAAAGCAATGCCAAATACTGCTGCAGCCATACAGGAAAGTATGACCTGCTTAAGCTTTAGCAATGCATCTGCACCACAGATAAAATATGCAACAGAATTGTTTACCACGATCGGTAAAGTTGCCGTGATAGATGAGAAATTAATGGATGCTGCCACTGTATTGGGTTCTTGCGGTACAGCTTTTGCATTGCGTTATATCCGTGCCAGCATACAAGGTGGTATTGAAATAGGTTTTGATGCTAAAACTGCTGCATTGATCGCTGCACAAACAGCCAAAGGAGCTGCAGACCTATTGCTACAAAAAGGCACACATCCTGAACAGGAAATCGATAAAGTAACCAAACCAAAAGGGTTAACTATTGCGGGTTTAAACGAAATGGAACACAAAGGTTTCAGCTCTGCCGTGATCAAAGGAATTGCTACCAGTTTTTATAAAATAGTGAAAAGCTAAAATACATTTTTGTTTTTCAGCTGTAGTTTTTCATAGCAGCATCGTTGCGTCGCACATTTCGGCGGCATCTCTTTATTGAGCTTTATAAATGGATCCGTATTAGATAGTTCAGTATATTTGGGTAGACTGTAATTATATGAAACTACTACCACCTCTATCCATCCTGTTATTATTTATTTTTTATTCCTGTTCAAATAATGAGCAGACGAAAGTCGTATCAATTATTAAAAAAGATACGGTTGTACAAAAAATAGACTCCCTTAAAAAAGATTCGGTAGCTGCACAACCTGAAATTGCGTTGGATACATTTTCAAGTACACCTGCCGATACTATTGGAGGCTGCAGGGTTACTTTTTCGGCTGACTCAATAAGCTTTGCTAAAGAACATTACGTTTTTATGGCAGACTACACAGGCTATGCTGCTATTACGATCGGCGGTAAATTAATATTCATGCATGCTATCTATAAAGGACAAAAAGAAACCCTTGATAATGACAGCACTTACGATGGCACATTTGGCGGAGAAGGATTTACCGTTAGAGTAAAAACAACTATCTCTAAAATTGAGGGGGAAGACTATGCTAACTACAAAGGAACCATCGAGGTAAGCAGAGGCAAACATAAAACCATTTATAACATCTACGGAGGTATCGGATGTTAAGGATGAGCTTTTTTTCAATCACTCTAGTACAGAGAATAACTAAAACAAATTAAAATGGAACACATCGTAAAAATAAGATCAATAAAACATGTAACGCATGATGCCTTACAGATCGTAACAGAAAAGCCGGAAGGCTATACATTTAATCCGGGACAAGCAACAGATGTAACTATTAATAAAGATGGCTGGAAAGATAAATTAAATCCTTTCACATTTACTTGTCTGCCGGAAGATGACCATATTGAATTTACGATCAAAACATATCCATCACGCGAAGGTGTAACAAATGAGCTGCTGAAATTAGTAGCAGGTGATGAATTGATATTGCACGATGTATTTGGCGATATTGCATATAAAGGCGAAGGTGTATTTATCGCAGGTGGCGCAGGCGTTACGCCATTCATTGCTATTTTCAGGTACCTGCAATCAAAAGATCTTATTGGCAATAACAAATTGATATTCGCTAATAAAACAAAAGCCGATATCATTCATAAGGAAGAATTTAAAAAACTATTAGGAAAAAATTTCATCAATGTACTATCAGATGAGATTGTGGAAGGGTATGAACATGGCTATATTACGGCAGAAATTTTACAAGATCATATTTCACCTGCTGATAAATATTTCTATTTGTGTGGTCCTCCTGCAATGATGTCTGCCGTGGAAAAGCATTTAGCTGTTTTACATATTGCTCCAAATGCAATCATTAAAGAAGGGTTTTAGATCATTGTACTTTCCAAAACCAGCGAAATAGAAGCTTCTTTATTTCGCCATAAAATCTTCAATGATCGGAAATTCTTTTTCCGGTTCTTCCACCTGAGGATTGTGCCCGCTATGTTCAAATAAAACAAATTGCGCCTGCGGACAATACTCTTTAAATTTCACCATCATCGTTGGTACTGCCACTCTATCATATCTGCCACCAATAATAAGGATGGGCATTTTAAGGTCCTTTAATTGTTTGCGATAATCAAAATTACCGATATCGCTACCTACAATAAAATCGCCGTCTTTACCTACCATCTGGTAATATAATTTGGCATTGAAAGGATTGGGGTAAGGCTTTCTGCCATGTCCAACAAAGTTTTGCGGGTTATAAGCATATAAAAATCCATAAGGAACCCTTCCATAAATTTGTTGATGAATAAGATCAGAAGAGATAGCTCCCTGTTCTCTTACTTTCATTAACGTATCCCAAACCTCAGGGTAATTTTCTTTTATTTCGTGGTTGCTGTTATCATCATTCTCCTGCCACATTACAAAACTGTGAAAAGTATTAGCCAGTATCAGGTGACTTACATTCTGTCCGTATTTTATAGCATAACCCTGCGCCACCACGCCTCCATAAGAATGCCCCAGTAAGCTGATCTTATTTAAATGCAAGGCTATTCGTAATCCTTCAACATCTTCAATATCTCTTGCAAGCGTATAGTCACTAACGTTAGCTGCTGTATCAGATTTGCCCCTGCCAAAACCATCGAAATAAATGAGCTGTATATTTCCTTTTACAGCAAGCGAATCAAAGCTGCGCAAACCAATATGGCATCCTCCCGGTCCGCCGGCAATTAAAATCAATGGCTCGCCCTGTCCAACAGTAACTACCCAAAGCCTGGCGCCATTGACGGTAACATATTTACCATCTGTTCTGCTGTCAGGAAATTTTATTGCATTATAGGTTTGTGCATATAATAATGGCAAAGAGATCAATAATAAAAATGCAGCAAGAAGGATCTTTCTCATAAAAATGGTTATGTATAAATATACGAAAAAAATATTTTTGTTACCGGCAGCACTATGTAACTATGCTTCAGTTTGGAAATAAATATATAAATTGCTCATCAAAATATTTAACCTAACTAATCTTTCAACTATGTATGAAACTGTAACCATAGACGAAGCCATGAAAAAAGGCAGTAAGATGATCACTTATCCATTATTTATCATTTTTATTGTAATTGTTGGCCTTTCCTTCTACATAGGTATTGAAAATATTTTACCCGGATGGATAATAGCCGTAGGATTTGCTGTAGGTATTATTAGCGCATGGCTATATTGGAGTATCATGATAACAAAGTGGAGGCTTTGGGCATTTGATAATGTGAGGAATGTTCATGAGCTTAAAAAAAGAGCTATCAGAGCAAACCTTATTGGAAAAGACAATAGCTTTCCTGAAAAAACAGAAATACGAACAGCCGATGATAAAGAAAAATGGGAAGCCCTGCAGGCTAAATTTGCGCAGGATGATATTTTTACTGATGACTTAACAGTACCTGATGAGACAGTTGTTTATTTTTCAAAAAAACAGGCGCTTTTCGGGGCATTGCTCGGCGTGGGGATGGTTGCATTAGGAATCTTTTTATTTAAAGGGAACGAGATCACGGCGGTAATTTTATTTGGGGTTGGTTTGTTCACAATGTATAATCAGTATAAAGAATATAAAAATACTGATCCTCAGGTCACACTTAATAATGAAGGGATCGAATCAGCAGGAACCTCATTTTTTAATTGGAAAGATATAAGTGATGAAGATGTTGATGTAGTGAGTTCAGGCAAAAGCAGTACTTCTTACCTGGTTTACTACTGCCCTTCGGGAAATGTACGATTAAACATCTCGGATTTCACTACTTCTACAAGTGAATTGAGACACTTGTTAGATGTTTATCGTGGCAGAGCAAATAAAAAACAATCTTCTGGAGTTCGTCAAAGCAATCTGGGGCAGGGTTAATAGCAGAAACTATTGACCTGTTATTTCGGCGCTCTTTTATACAAATAAAAAGCTACTACAGAGAAAATAATATTGGGAGTCCAGGCGGCAAGTATGGGAGGAAAATTTCCTTTCATGGCAAATACTACAGAGAACCTGCTGCATAAAATATACAAGGCACTGATGATAATACCCACTGCCAAATGAAAACCGCTACCACCGCGGACCCTGCGTGATGAGAGGGATACGCCGATAATGGTCAATACTATTACAGAAAAAGGGATAGCATCCCTGTTATATCGTTCAACCAATAATGTTCCTATTTGTTCAGAGCCGCGCAGCTCTTCCATGCGGATGTATTCATTGAGCTCTGGAGTAGACATCCTGTCTTTTAAATAATCATCTTTCTTTAGATCAACAGGTTTGAAGCTGTATTCTTTTAACAGGTCAGGACTTCTTTTTATGGTGAA
>DATHHR010000056.1:0-4353 GCA_035317105.1 Ferruginibacter sp.
TATAATTGGGGTTGGGATAATTATCTGTTGAATCAATATCTTTTGCATCGTTACCGGCAGCGTGTACCAATAATACATTTTTGCTTTCGGCATATCTTACTGCATCATCTACCCATTGTTTTTGCGGAGAAAAATCTTTACCAAAACTCATGCTGATCACTTGTGCGCCGTTATCAACAGCATAACGTATAGCGTTGGCAATATCCTTATCGTGTTCATCGCCATCAGGAACTGCACGTACCATCATCACGCGAACATTGTCAGCAATACCATTAATACCAATTCCATTTTGACTTACTGCGCCAATAATGCCTGAGCAATGCGTACCATGAAAAGGCGTGCTTGCCATTACATCGCTATTGCCGTAATCGCGGTCGTTAATATTTGTTTCATCATCCTGTACAATTTCTTTTCTGATTGCTTCGGGTGGGGTAGTAGCGGCATCTGCTTTTCTGATCTCGCCCTGCATTTCTTCGATCAATTCTTTATTACTGATATCACTGCTGCTATTGCCTTTGCAGATCGTTAGCAAAAATGCCTTGGTTGCTTTGGCATCTGAATTTATAGGTGTATAAGCATCCAGGTCATTACAAGTGTATTCATCTTTTTTAAGGTCTTTTACGATGATAGAATCGCCCGTTAAAAATAATGGTAAAAACTTTTGCATAAAGGCTACTTCATCCACATCAATACCGCCGGTTACTTTGTCCTTTGCTTTTTTATACATTACAAATTGTAAAGAGTCTGCCGAATTTGTAAATACCGTATCGGTAGGTGTATTTTCAAACCTTGGTTTTAAATTATAATAAACGCGCGCTGCTTCATAGCTATCAGATTTTACATTATGGCCATCTTTACCGCCAATAAAATTCCAGCCATGCATATCATCGATATGGCCATTTTTATCATCATCAATTCCATTAGCAGGAATTTCTTTCGGGTTAACCCAGAGGATTGGTTTTAATTCATTCTGTGTTGTATCAACACCACTATCGATCACTGCAACTAAAACAGTTTTGCTTTTTAGTTTTTTAGTTTTTACAAAAGCATAGGCCTTATCTAAACTAATACCATAATAACCGGTAGTAGCTTTATCTAACTGGTGCCAGTTTTTTGGTGGGGCGCTGTCATCCGCTTTTTGCGCATGAACTGTTGAACTAAGAACAAATACTGTAAATAATAAATAGAAAAGTTGTTTCATCTTTTTAGTTTATAGACATGCAATATATAACCATTTGTAATGTACAAATGATTTGAGAATAAACCTTAACAGATTATTGGATTTATAAGGCTACAGAACGGACAAAATAGCCTGTAGGGAAGGGTATAGCGGGTAATTTGCCCTTGGCATAGATACCAAAAACACTGCTGCCGCTACCACTCATAGCAGCATAGACAGCACCGTTTTGATAAAGCGTTTCTTTTATTTCTTTTATGACAGGATACTTTTCAAATACAGGTATTTCAAAATCATTTACAAGGTCCGATCGCCAGGTAGCAATTGGTTGCCGGATGATCGATTCGATCGATCGTTTAGGCAAGGCCGGTGTAATTTGCGAAAATGCCCAACCCGTATTAATATGAATGCCGGGATGTACAATTATGATCTGGTATCCCGAAAGATCAAGCCCTATTGGTGTTAACGTTTCACCGCGACTAGTAGCAAAACAAGGTTCGTTGCGAATAAAAAACGGGCAATCGCTTCCCAATTGCAACGCGTATTGAATTAATTGCTCTGCAGATAAATTCAATTTGAATTTGGTGGTCAATAATTGTAAAGTAAAAGCTCCGTCAGCAGAACCTCCGCCTAATCCTGCTCCCAATGGAATGGATTTATGCAGGTGCATATTGATAGCAGGCAATTGTGGAAAATACTTTTTTAATAAATGATATGCTTTGATACAAATATTATCTTCCATATTGCCATCAATGGTGAGGCCGGAACTAGTAAAATTTATGGATACAGCATTTGAATGGGCGGGAATAATTTCTATTGCATCTGTAATATGAAGAGGATAAAAAGCAGTGGCAATATTATGAAACCCATCTTCTCTTTTAGAAAGAATGTTTAGGCCTAAATTAATCTTACAATTTGGAAAACTGAGCAATGTTGAATGGATAATTGGTTAATGGATAATGGATAATGTATTCATAATTAAAAATTGAATTATGCTGATAAAACTTTTTGGAAAATTATCAATTAACCAATTATCCATTAAAAGATTTATCTTCTAGCCGCTATCTCATCCCTGATGGCTATTGCCCTGATATAATCTTCTTGTTCCAATACTTCATTTAGCAGGGTATGCAGTTCTTCTAAAGACATTGATTTTAAATTGTCGCTTCCGCCTGTTTCAGTAGTGATAGGAGTTGTAGCGCCTGAAGCTGTTTTCTTTTTCTTTTCATCGTCTTCCATCAATATGCCTGCGCTATCTAAAATATTATCGTAAGTAAATATCGGGCAACCAAAACGAACAGCTAATGCCAATGCATCAGAAGTACGTGAATCTATTTCAACTGTATCAGCCTCGCTGCTGCAAACTAGTTTGCTGTAAAAAATTCCTTCCTGCAGGTCATTGATAACGATCTCATGCAGGTCAACATTAAAAGCCATCATAAAATTTTTCATCAGATCATGGGTCAACGGGCGACTTGGCTGCATTCTTTCCAACGCAACGGCAATTGCCTGTGCCTCAAAACCTCCTATAACAATTGGTAAACGGCGAAGTCCGTTTACTTCACCCAATACTACAGCATACGAATGTGTTTGCGTAATGCTATGCGACAATGCCACGATTTCCAGTTCTATTTTCTTCATAAAATGACTACGAAACTAAGGGATTTTGAATAAAGTATCAAGATAAAAGTACCAGGATATTAGTATCAAGCCGTAAGAAAAATCTTTAAAATATTTTATTTCTCTTTCTTGCTACTTATTACTTGCGACCTGCTACGGCATTAGATTCCCTTTAATTTTTTTACTGCTGCTGTAATTTTCGGCACTACTTCAAACGCATCGCCAACAATACCATAATCTGCCGCTTTAAAGAACGGCGCTTCCGGGTCTTTATTAATAACAACGATCACCTTACTTCTGTTTACACCGGCCAAATGCTGTATGGCACCGGATATACCGATAGCAATATATAAATTCGGTGCAATGGCTAAACCTGTTTGTCCTACATGCTCGTGATGTGGCCGCCAGTCTGCATCTGCAACAGGGCGGCTACAAGCGGTAGCGGCACCCAATGCCTTGGCAAGATCCAATACGATGCCCCAGTTTTCAGGGCCTTTTAATCCGCGGCCGCCACTTACTACTAATTCAGCTTCGCTTAATGGTATTTCGCCCGTTACTTTATTGGTTGCTGTTACCTGTACTTTTGGTTCATCTACTGTTACAGCAAGATCTGTAACTTCCGCAGTGCCGGAGCCTGCAGTAAAACTATAAGAATTAGGGCTTAGCGATATGATCTTGATAGCAGTGTTGATACCAATATTGGCAAAAGCCTTACCGCTAAATACACTTTTTTTCACCACAAAACCTTTGGATGTATCGGGCAGAGCGATCGCTCCCGAAACCAGTCCGGCTTTTAATTTAACGCTCAAACGCGGCGCAATTGATTTCCCGGCAAAGTTGCTTGATAACACAACAACAGTAGCACCCGTTGAAGTTACAGCCTGTGCGATCACTTTCGTAAAAAGCTGCGCATCTAAAGTAGTCAGCTTGGCATCTTTAACTGTATACACTTTTTTAACACCGTATTTTCCTAACGAACTAAGATCATCTGTAACACTACCCAGTACAATTGCTTCAGCAGTTGTACCTAATTGTTCAGCTACTTTGGCGCCATAAGCGGCAGCTTCGAAAGATGATTTTTTTATTACACCATCCGCTTGATCTATAAATATAAGTACTGACATAATTTTAATTTAAAAGTTTGTAATGCTCATTTACAATTTACCATTAATCATTTACCATTATTTAAATAACCTTCGCTTCTTCATGCAGTAACCTCACTAACTCTTCGGGCGTATCTGCACTGATCAGTTTAACTCCCGCTTTAGCAGGAGGTAGATCAAACGAGGTAATGCTTGTCAGTGCTTCTACTGCAACAGGTTCAACAACTTTTAACGGTTTTGTTCTCGCGCCCATAATACCTTTCATATTAGGAATACGTTGTTCTGCCACACCTTTCTGGCAACTAACTACAACGGGTAGGGTAACTTTATCTGTTTCTTCGCCACCTTCAATTTCACGGTTGATCGTAGCCGCTGTTCCTGCCAGGTCAAATTTTGTGGCCAGGGAGATATAGGGCATATCCAATAACTCAGCCACCATGCCACCGATCGAAG
>DATHHR010000057.1:0-2555 GCA_035317105.1 Ferruginibacter sp.
TAGGCCATTCTTTTTCCAAACAATATTTTACAGAGAAATTTGTAAATGAAGGAATCAAAGATTGCGCATTCGAAGCTTTTCCCATTCCTTCTATTGATGAATTTCCTGCTTTATTAAAAGCTCATCCTGATCTGAAAGGATTGAGTGTAACCATTCCTTACAAAGAACAGGTCTTACAATACATTACTGAATTATCCGAAGAAGTAAAATTCATTGGTGCAACAAACAGTATAAAGATCTCCGGAGATAAATTAATTGCTTACAACACTGATATCATCGGCTTTGAAAGGTCTTTTTTAAAAAGCCTGAAACCTACTCATACAAAGGCTTTGGTGCTTGGTACGGGTGGCGCATCAAAAGCTGTTCAGTATGTATTGCGCAAATTGAATATTACTTTTTTAGTGGTGACGAGAAATAAACAATTAAAAACCGGTGAGATTAATTACAGTGATATTGATGCAAAGATGATGGGAGAGTACACTATTATTATTAATAGTTCTCCGGTTGGTATGTATCCTAACGTTGATGTTTGTCCGGATATCCCTTATCAATTTTTAACCAGGGATCATTACCTATACGACCTGGTTTATAAACCTGAAGAAACTTTGTTCCTGAAAAAAGGCAAAGAGAAAAATGCCGTTGTTGAAAATGGTTACGATATGTTGCTGTTGCAGGCTGAGGCTAGTTGGAAGATATGGAATGGTTAGTAGTTCTTAGTTAGTAGTTTTTAGTTGTTCGATTTTACGTAGCTTTATTCTGTTCGTAACCCAAATCCTTATTATGGCTACTATTTTAAATTTTGAAGATTTAAAAGTTTGGCAAAAATCGCGAGTTTTATGCCAAGAGGTATATAGACTAATTAGTATCGAAAAATTTTCTAAGGATTTTGCACTTAAGGATCAAATAAATAGATCGTCAGGGTCGATAATGGATAATATTGTCGAAGGATTTGGTCGAAAAGGAAATAATGAATTTATTAATTTTCTAACCTATGCAAATGCTTCTGCATTAGAATGCAAATCCCAGTTATATCGAGCATTTGATCGAAATTATATAACTGATGAAAAGCTTGAAGAATTATGTGGTGTAATCGATGAAATAACAAAAATGATAACCTCCTTTATAATATATCTTGGAAAAACAGATATCAAAGGTTTGAAATTTAAAGTAAAAGAGAAACCCTCTAAATAATAACTAAAAACTACAAACTAGGAACTACTATCTAACACACTCTTTAATTCTTCAGGAATCGCCGCTACTTTCTTCGCCGCATAATCATAACAAACCATTCCTGTCTTTGCATTCGCTAATAAAATATTTTTTTTGTCTCTTGTTGTAGATAAGCTGTAATATAATTCGAAACTCACTTTACTGATCTCTGCCACACCTATTTTAATATCGATGATATCTCCATAATACGATTCCTGTTTAAATTCTATTGCCAGGTCACTCATGATCAATCCGGTTCCGTTAATGCCCAATTCAGATAAATGATGCTGGTGCAGCCATTGTACACGCGCTTCGTGGATGATCGAAACGAAAGAGTCATTGCCTAAATGCTTGCCATAATTCAGATCGGTAATGCGCACAGGTATTGTGATCGTTGCTAAAAAGCTTGCTGGTAATTCTATTTTTACTCTTGCCATAATTACATTAATTGGTCAAAGTTCCTGTTATTGCTTTTTGTAATTCTGCTTCAAATTTTTCCGGTGTCAGCTCTTCCTGGAAGAAAGCTTTATAGCCTGTCTTGGCATTTACAAAGATAGTTGCCGGCATATCACCGATCCATTTTTTATCAATAGGCGGACAAAACCGATTGGCGTCGTCTTCATCTAACCAAACAATATCCTCATGTATATTGTTTTTAAGGGCAAAGGCAGCGATCTTATCCGGATAATAACCTGGCAGATCGAGGCTTACCAATAATAGCTTTACTTTTTGCGCCTTGTATTTATCTGATATACTTTGCAAAAAAGGCATTTCCTCCACGCAAGGCCTGCAAAATGTGCCCCAGAAGTTGACAACATATACAGAATCTGTCTTCCGACTAAAAGAGTTAACTACATCCTCGATCTTCCATTTTGGGATATTTTGTGCCTTTGTTTGGGTAGAAAAGACAAGGCAAATGCCAATAAAAACTAACGGGATCGTACGCATAAATAAATTTGAAACAAGATACGGGATTTACAATATTACTGTTTTATAAAAAACGTTAAAATGGCCTTACATAGGGTTTTGATATTTAGCGTGTTTCAAGTAACTTTGCAACTGAAAAATCAAATCTTACAAATCCCAAATATTATGGCATACGATGTAATTGTGTTAGGTAGTGGCCCTGGTGGTTATCCGGCAGCTATCAGAGCTAGTCAATTAGGTAAAAAAGTAGCTATTGTTGAAAAAGAATTGCTTGGCGGAATTTGCCTTAACTGGGGCTGTATTCCAACAAAAGCTTTGTTGAAAAGCGCACAGGTATATGAATACGCAAAACATGCGGCAGATTATGGAATCAATGTAACTAATCCAACACAAAATTTTGCTACTGTTATTAGCCGCAG
>DATHHR010000058.1:0-2366 GCA_035317105.1 Ferruginibacter sp.
TGATTTTAGTGATACTAGGGTTTCAGGAGGACCAGATGCTTTGTCATCGAATCTTACGGCCGTAGTTGCTTACTATGCTTATATGATCCTGGCATTTGATGGCGATTCTTTTTCTCCCCGGGGCGGAGATATTTATTTTCAAAAGGCACAAAATATTGTAAACAATGCACCCGAAGATGGCGGCATTTCCGGATGGAAGGCCTTCGACGGTATTCGTAACCGTTATTGGCTGGTAGAAAATATGACGAATAGCCGGTACACTATTATGCACGATATATATTATAATTATTATCGAAAAGGCATGGATCAATTGTATGACAACGCCGATGCCAGCAGAACAGCTATACTAAATGTGTTGAACCAAATAAATACTTTCAATACAGATAACCCTAATACCATGATCGAATCTTTTTTCTTTCAGGGCAAGGCAACAGAGCTGATCAAGGTATTTTCAAAAGCTGCGCCGGATGATAAAGCCAGGGCATCAGAAATATTACAAAAAGTAGATATCACAAATTTTTCAAGGTATAAATCCGAATTGAATTGAGAAATATCATTTTTATATTATTGTTAGCATTTTGTTTTGCCTCTTGTCAAAATAGAAATGCATTGCCTCCCGGTATTTTGGATAGAAATAAAATGCAGGCTGTGTTGTGGGATGTTATAAGTGCGGAGGCCTATACAAATAACTATACAAAAAGAGATTCAACAAAAAAAGATCCTGCATTGGAAGATGCAAAATTGCAGCACCAGATATTTGTTATTCACAATACAACAAAAGAGGAGTTTTACGCCAGCTATGATTATTACACCATGCATCCTGAGCTAATGTCTGCCCTATTAGATAGCATGAGCTCGTCCAGCACCAGAAGAATAAATCAAGGTGGCACTTCTCCGTTCCATGGACAGTTTTCTGACAGGCATGGGCATATGCCTTTTTTTAAAGATTCATTGCTTAGACAACATCAGCGCGAAAGCAATCCTGTTATACTAAAAAAACCATAGTATGAAAAAGCTATACCAAAATGCAGCGCAAGCAATAGCCGATATCCCCAACGGCGCAACATTATTGCTTGGTGGATTTGGTTTGTGCGGTATTCCGGAAAATTGCATAGCGGCCCTCGTTCAAAAAAAAATAATGGACCTTACCTGTATTTCAAACAATGCAGGTGTAGATGATTTTGGTATTGGTTTAATGCTGCAACAAAAGCAGGTAAAAAAAATGATCGCTTCTTATGTCGGAGAAAATGAAGAGTTTGAAAGACAATTATTAAGCGGTGAATTAGAAGTAGAATTAATTCCGCAAGGAACTTTGGCAACAAGATGCATGGCGGCAGGTTATGGCATGCCTGCTATTTTTACACCAGCAGGGGTTGGCACAGAAGTGGCCAATGGAAAAGAAACAAGAACATTTAATAATAAAGAATATTTATTAGAATATGCTTTCGATGCTGATTTTGCATTGGTAAAAGCATGGAAGGGCGATACAGATGGCAACCTGATCTTTAAAGAAACAGCCAGAAATTTTAATCCTTTAATGGCGATGGCAGGAAAAATTACGATCGCAGAAGTAGAAGAATTGGTTGCGCCCGGCGAGCTGGATCCTGATCATATTCATACGCCGGGAATATATGTGCACCGGATCTTTAAAGGAGTGAATTATGAAAAGAGGATCGAAAAGTTAACTGTAAGAACAATTAGCTAATTAGCTGATGTGATAATTTGCTAATTCTATTAATAATTAAATAATTTCTATAATCGATTTACCATGTGCTTTTTTAATTAGCACATTAGCTTATTAGCAAATCAGCACATTATTTATATGCTTGATAAAAACCAGATAGCGCAACGGATCGCAAAAGAATTGAAAGACGGATACTATGTTAATCTTGGTATTGGCATTCCTACGCTGGTAGCAAATTACATAGCTGAAGGAACCAATATTGTATTGCAAAGCGAAAATGGATTATTAGGCATGGGGCCATTTCCTTTTGCAGGAGAAGAAGACGCAGATCTGATCAATGCAGGAAAGCAAACCATTACTACAATACCTGGTTCTGCTTTTTTTGATAGCGCTATGAGTTTTGGTATGATAAGAGCAGGCAGGGTAGACCTTACAGTATTAGGTGCTATGGAAGTAAGCGAGAACGGCGATATAGCCAATTGGAAAATACCCGGTAAGATGGTGAAAGGAATGGGCGGCGCTATGGACCTGGTAGCGAGTGCAAAAAATATTATTGTGGCTATGATGCACACCAATCCAAAAGGCGAATCAAAATTATTGCCGCAATGCACACTACCGTTAACGGGTGTACGCTGTGTTAAAAAAATAGTTACAGAGCTCGCAGTGTTGGACATAACGCCCA
>DATHHR010000059.1:0-2757 GCA_035317105.1 Ferruginibacter sp.
GGTGCAATCGGCCCGTTAAATAAAACATTGAGCTTATCACCCGATGTAAACAACCCGGGTTTTCGCGCTGTAACTTTTGATGAAGTAGCAGCTGCCTACACAGAACAAATAAAAGGATTGATAGAAGGCGGTGTAGATATATTATTGATCGAAACAATTTTTGACACCTTGAATGCCAAGGCTGCCATCTACGCAGTAAAAAAATATTTCCGCGAAATAAAACAACAAGAATTACCGATCATGATCAGCGGTACTATTACTGATGCATCCGGCAGAACTTTAAGCGGACAAACATTAGAAGCATTCTATGTTTCAGTAGCACATGCCAACCCGTTAAGCGTTGGATTGAATTGCGCATTGGGTGCATCAGAAATGCGCCCGCACATTGAAGAGCTGAGCCATATTGCAGGCTGCTTTACATCTGCGTATCCGAATGCAGGACTACCAAATGCTTTTGGTGAATACGATGAACAGCCGCACGAAACAGCACATATCATTGAAGAATGGGCGGCAAACGGCTGGTTAAATATTGTAGGTGGTTGTTGCGGTACAACACCCGATCATATCAAACATATTGCGGATGAAGTTGCGAAATTTGCACCAAGAAGCTTACCTGTAATAGAAAAAGAACTAGCATAATTGATTTGATACCACATTGATATCAACCAGTTTATTAAATTATACCTACCCTATATGACTAAAACAAAACAAGTAATAGCAACAATTACTGAAGCAGGAATTGTTGAAAAAATATACATTATTAGAGGAGTAAAAGTAATGCTGGATAAGGATCTGGCCGAAATGTATGCAGTTGAAGTAAAACGTTTAAATGAATCGGTTAACAGAAATAGAGAGCGTTTTCCTGAAGACTTTATGTTTCAGTTAAGTCAGGATGAGTGGCAAAACTTGAAGTCGCAATTTGCGACTTCAAGTTGGGGAGGCACTAGAAAACTTCCCAATGCATTTACTGAACAAGGTGTAGCAATGTTATCAAGCGTATTACACTCTGAAACAGCAATAGCCGTAAATATTCAAATCATCAGGGTATTTACAAAAATGAAAGAGCTATTATTGGATAATAAAGAATTGTTTTTGAAAATTGAAAGAATTGAGAAAAAACTAACTGGGCATGACGAAGATTTGGGAAATGTCTTTAAAATATTAAAGAAACTATTACAACCGGATCCTGTTAAAAGGAAAGCCATTGGGTTCCCTTATCCAAATAAAAAATGATTGGCAGAAAATTATGAGCGAAGCGACACACATCAAACCTTACTTGCGGCTGAGCGGATTAGAACCTTTGATCGTTCGTCCCGAAACAAATTTTATTAACGTTGGTGAACGTACCAACGTAACAGGTTCCAAAAAATTTGCCCGTTTAATTCGTGAAGATAAATACGAAGAAGCTTTATCTGTTGCCCGTCAGCAGGTAGAAAGCGGCGCGCAGGTGATTGATATCAATATGGATGATGCCTTATTGGAAGGTATTAGCGCCATGACCACTTTTTTAAATTTGGTACAAGCCGAACCTGATATCGCCAAGATCCCGATCATGATCGATAGCAGTAAGTTCGAGATCATTGAAGCAGGATTAAAATGTGTGCAGGGAAAATGTATCGTGAATTCCATCTCCATGAAAGAAGGCGAAGCGAAATTCATTGAGCAGGCTTTCATTTGTAAAAGTTACGGTGCGGCAGTAGTGGTAATGGCTTTTGATGAAGTAGGGCAGGCAGATACCAAAGAAAGAAAAGTAGAGATCTGTCATAGAGCGTATAAAATTTTAACTGAACAAGTTGGTTACGATCCGCAGGATATTATTTTCGATCCAAACATTTTTGCAGTAGCAACAGGTATTGAAGAGCATAGTAATTATGCCGTAGATTTTATTGAAGCAACTGCGGAAATAAAAAGATTGATGCCGTTGGCAAAGATCAGCGGTGGTGTAAGTAATGTATCTTTTTCATTTAGAGGAAATGATCATGTTCGTGAAGCAATACACAGCGTGTTCTTATACTATGCTATTAAAGCAGGTATGGACATGGGTATCGTAAATGCCGGTCAGCTGGTAGTGTACGACGAAATAGAACCTAAGCTGAGAGATCTTTGCGAAGATGTTATTTTAAACAGGAACAATGCTAACAACGAAGCAACAGAAGCCCTCATCAATTTTGCTGAAACCGTAAAAGCAAAAGGCAAAGTAGAAGTTAAAGATGAAAAGTGGAGAAATGAACCGGTAGAAAAAAGAATGGCGCACGCGCTGATCAATGGTATTACCGATTACATTGATATTGATACCGAAGAAGCCAGACAAAAATATCCAAAACCATTAGATGTGATCGAAGGTCCGTTAATGGATGGAATGAATATAGTAGGTGATCTTTTCGGAGCCGGTAAAATGTTTTTACCGCAGGTAGTAAAAAGTGCGCGCGTGATGAAAAAGGCAGTAGCTGTTTTAACGCCGTACATCGAACAGGAAAAAGAGGATAGAAAACAAGCGCATCTTGCAGCAGGCACAACTAATGAAGAAGCCGCCGGCGCTGCCAAAATTTTATTGGCTACTGTAAAAGGAGATGTGCATGATATTGGTAAAAATATTGTAGGCGTAGTATTGGGCTGTAATGGCTATGATATTATTGACCTCGGCGTAATGGTACCAGCCGATAAAATATTAAGCGAAGCAATAAAACACAATGTAGATATTATTGGTTTGAGCGGATTAATAACGCCTTCCTTAGATGAAATGGTGCATATCGGCCG
>DATHHR010000060.1:0-12231 GCA_035317105.1 Ferruginibacter sp.
CCGCGGTGTGGAAATTGACAGTGATGTAGCCGATAGCAAACAATCCATCATCTTACAACAGGTAGAGAATGGTGTAGCAGTGCGGATGGCAGTACTGTACTTACTTTCAGGAAATAAAACCAATTAACAATTAGGAATGAAGAATTATGAATTAGGTGCTAATTTGTAGTAACTTTCAATTTCATAATGGATTACAAATCAAAGGAATTCTTAATTCCTAATTATTAATTCTTAATTAAAAAAAATGCGCATCTGTTTATTCCCCGGCACTTTTGATCCCGTAACATTAGGCCATACCGATATTATCAACAGGGCTATTCCTTTGTTTGATAAATTAGTGATAGGCATTGGCCGCAATGTAAATAAAGTACCTACGTTCACTGAAGAGCTGCGTTTAGAATGGTTAAAAGAGATCTATAAAGATGAACCGAAAGTTGATGCGGTTCTATACGAAGGGTTAACGATCAATTGCTGTAAAGAGATCGGCGCTAATTTTATTTTAAGAGGTATTCGTTACGTCAACGATTTTGAATATGAAAAGGCGATCGCCGATATGAACCGCAGCCTCGATCCTCATGTAGAAACTATTTTTTTAACCTGTCTTCCTCAATTTACTTCTGTTGCCTCTACGCTCGTAAGGGATGTATTAAAGAACGGCGGCGAAGTATCACAGTTTTTACCGGCCGTAGTAAATGAATCTATTAAGGCCGGCAAATATTAAAGCACCAACAACAAAATAATTATTAATTACTAATTCTTAATTAACATGTCGATCTGGTTCAACAAATCATTAAAAATGGCAGATCTGGGGCCTTTCTCAGGTACAATGGCAGAATACTTGGGAATGGCGTGGAAAGAATTAGGAGATGATTTTATCAAGATAACAATGCCGGTGGATAGCCGTACCAAACAGCCATTTGGTTTGTTACACGGTGGCGCCAATTGCGCTTTAGCTGAAACAGTTGGCAGCGTAGCAGCTCAGTTAGTGGTAGATTCAAAGAAATATAGCTGTGTAGGACTTGAAATTAACGCCAATCATATTCGCAGTGCCAGGCAAGGCCTTGTTACCGGAGTGGCCCGCCCCCTGCATTTAGGCGCCCATACCCATGTGTGGGATATCAAAATATACGATGAAACGGACAAATTAATTTGCATTAGCCGGTTAACCGTAGCAGTATTGAACAAGGCATTTTAATGCTGATTATCAATATTTTACACTCCTTGCGCCTTTTATAAGCCATAATTATCATAAAATAGCCCAAAATAATTTTCTGCTCACCCAACCTTTCTATTGGGTTAACGGTATATGTAATAAAGCCATTCAAAAAAATCAAAACAAAAAAATTATGAAACAAATCCGTTTTTCAATTATTTCCCTGTCGTTGCTGGCAACTCTCTTTACAAGTTGCCAAAAAAAATGTGATATGCCCGCTACTGTTAAAGTAGATGCAGGTACCGATCAAACTATAGTATTACCTGTAGATTCAGTTACATTAACAGGAACCGTGACAAGCGGATCTACATCAAACACCGCTTATCTGTGGTCTGTGATTTCCGGTCCTTCTGTACCAACATTTGGTAATGATAACGCCACTGTAACTTATGCAAAGAACCTTGTTCAGGGTACTTATGTTCTGCAATTCCAGGCAACTAATAATGCAGGAACAACAGGTTTTGATACAACTACGATAACCGTTGAGCCTCCTAAAACAATAATACTTCAACCGGGCGCTGCAACAGGCCAGGATGCGGAAGTTGTATATGTACCAGGACTTGATAACGGTAACAATGCTTATGGTACTGATAGCATATTGAGAATAACAGACTGGACATATTTTAGCCAAGGATATGGCGAAGGATGGACACATGCTTTTGTAAAATTTATGGGATTGAATAATCTGCCAGCTGGTTCGGTTATAAAAAGCGCTAAATTATCTTTATATGGTCTGTCTTCTACAACGTCTACAGACATTGGATATCCAGAAGGAGATAATTACTATAGTGGTTCACCATACCCTTTATCTAACGAAATGTGGTTACAAAGAGCTACAGCAGATTGGGACCAAACAACAATTACTTATAATAACGAACCCGCTGTAACAAGTGTTGATGAAGTGGCAACTCCAACATCAACATCACAATTCAATTCTAATATAACTGATCTTGATGTTACGCAGTTGGTAAAAGATATGGTTGCAACGCCTGGTACAAACTATGGATTTAGCATAACCCTGCAAACTGCCGGGTATTACAGATCACAATCTTTTTATTCAAGTGAAGGGTCTCCGGACAGCTCTCTAGCCCCTAAACTTGTGATTACTTTTCAATAATGATAATAAAAAATAAAAAATATCATCCCTACAAGAACATAGAAATTAGAATTGATTTCTAAATAACACACACCCCGTAAACAAAAAGTTTACGGGGTGTATTATTATTATTTGATATAATTATTTCAGTTAATGTAAAAAAAGCTCTTATTTTGAGGGTACTAACTTCTACATTACTGAAAATAATTATTTGTACAGGGAAAACGAACATATCGGTGAATTGATTGCAGGTTGTATTAAAAACGACCGCAAGGCTCAGGAACGCTTGTACAAAAGCTTTTATGAATCTATGATGAATTTGTGTGTACGATATATGAAGGATGAGGATGATGCCAAACTGGTATTGAATACTGGTTTTTTGAAGGTTTTTAATAATATAGATAAATACGATGCTAAAAAAGCTGTGCTATATACCTGGATCAGAACGATCATCATCAACTCTTGCTTAGATCATATCAAATCAAAACAAAATACGATTGTTACTAATGAATTGCAGGAAGAAACCAATACAGCACAAGCTGAAGCAGAGATAACAACAAAAGTAAACGTGAATGAAATATTGCTATTGATCAGAAATTTGCCTGCAGCAACGCAAGCGGTTTTTAATTTATACGTAGTAGAAGGTTATAGTCATAAAGAAATAGCAGACCTGCTAAAAATAAGTGAGGGAACAAGTAAATGGCACTTGAGTGAAGCCAGGAAAAATTTAAAAATGCAATTACTAAGAGAAAACATTTAGTGAGTGATTTAACACCATACGAAAAAAAGTTAGCGCAGGAGTTAAAAAAACTACCGCTTCCGGACCAGGAAAAATCCTGGGAGGAGATGAGCGCGCTTTTGGATAAAAACCGCGATAAGGGAGCGCCACCGCCGCCATCTGATCGGGGCAATATTCTATTGGGGTCAATCGTCGCAGCTTTGATCATTGGATTATTATTATTTGTGTACACAAAAAAATCAACCGATAACCGAAATAACCAAACACAAAGTAACATCGAATCAAAAGATGTACTGGGAACAGAAACAGGTAAAGTACCACAAGGAAATACTAACAGCAATACAAACGATAAAACAGGTAATACATCAAATAATGCCAATACTATTGCCCATCAGGCAACAGGTAATAATGCAAATGCCGCACAAACAACAAATACCAATCCCGCAAATACAAATGAGGATAACGCTGATAAGCTATCTGCAACGGGCAATAAGCAAAATAATATTCAGCAACCAAACAATAGCACAGACAATAGCGGAAATAATAATGCCGGAACAAAAAATAGTACGGGTACAAATAGCAATCAACCTGCATCACTAAACAATAACAACACAAAAAACAATAACGAAACCAGCGAAACGGCAACCGATAAAAATGTAGCGTATCCCGCTCCTGCTAAAAGATCATCACATATAAATATAAAAACTACGGCAGGTGAAGCAACAACTAGTAACGAACCCGTTACCGTTAAAGATGAAACATCATCAGAAAATAATAATCCCGTTCCGCAAAATGCTACTGCAAAAACTAATAATGTAAATACCAGCAGAAAAGCTGCTGCACAGCACACAATAAATCATAGACTGGCTGCTGCTACAACTACAAAAAAATTATTGCATGCAAATACTGCAGCAAGTAGCAGCAAGTTTACTATAGCTGATGGAGTGCAATCAACAGAAACAACTGTTTCGGCAGACAATACAACAACATCTTCAGCTTCTGCCGCAAAAACAAATAGTAGTAAAACTACACACCATCATACCACGACACCGTATTATGAAAGGTCTACTGCTGCAATAGCGCCAACAAAAAGCAGGAAGACCATTCACCATCATACTTCAGCTTCAGATTATGAGCCGCCTACTGCCACAATAGCGTCAACAAAAAGCAATAGAAATAATCTACATAGAAAAAATAAAGTAACAACCCTAACATCAAAAACAACAGTGCACCTAAATATTACGGATGCAAATGCTGAAGAAGATGATGAAGCTATTGATACTGCGAAAATGATCAAAATTGGTCAAATTGTTTTAGCGAAACAAAAAGCCAAACAACGCAAAAAAGATCTGCTAAAAAAACGGGCAATTATGCCTCCTGTAGATTCTGCAACTACTAAAAAGAAAGAAAAGAAAAATCAATTAGGCATTGCTGTGGGCATCGCTGAACAACAAGATATCCGCTTAAACTGCGATTGCGTTTATCCTAATAACACCTATACAAAAACGTCATTGGTGACTGATTATATTCCATCGGTGTATGTAAGGGTACAGCCTGCAAAAAAATGGTTTGTACAAGCAGAATTTAAATATAAAGCGCCACAATACATACAAGAACAATTGTATAAAAGAAGTATAAATAATCAACCATTGAATTATGTAACCTCAACAGCAGTGTTGAAGAAAGTTTATTTTAATCAGGTACCGGTGAGCTTTGATTATTATATCATCCCTCATTTGTCTGTAGGCGTTGGTGTTGTCTATAATAATTTTGCAGGACAGGTTAGTCAGCTTGATGTTAGAAAAAATTTATACGGCTCTGCAGGCGATTCAACGATCAGTTCATCGACCATAAGTAACTCAGGCGATTCCGGCTTACACATCACAAAAAATAATTTCCAGGGCTTAATAGAAGGCGAATATGATTGGCATCATTTTTCTTTTGGCGCCCGCTATGCTATTGCATTGCAGCCGTATTTAAAATACAATAACCCTACTTCAGGAAATCCTGTTCAAAAGAAAAATAATGGACTGGTTATATTTGTCCGTTTTGAATTGTGGGATAATAAAAAGAAATAAACCTATATTTTTACTTCAAAGAAAATATCCAGGATATCTTTTATAGACGGATATGTATTTTCCATTAGTTCCCTGATCTCTTTTGCGTGCGCCCATTTTATCGCAGTAATATTTTCTTCTGTTTGCGGTGCTGATTGTTGTGCAGCCGGACAAACCATAAAATACCAATGGCTCGTTTTTAAAAAATGCTTACCAAAAGCATTGTAGGCATGGTAGGTCTCTCCTACTTTTTTCTTTAATGTTATATTGGTTGTATTTGTTTCTTCCTCTACTTCACGCACGGCGCATGTTTCCAGGTCTTCTCCTTCTTCTACTTTTCCTTTCGGCAGATCCCATTTGCCAAGGCGATAAATAAATAGGAATTCCTTATCGCTATTTTGAACAATTCCACCGGCTGCATCGATAGCAGTAAAATGATGAAAAAAGGCTTTTTTAAGTTTTTCAAGGTCGGTATCGATCATTACACCTGCATGAAACTGTTCTTTTTTTATCTCATGTAAAAAGGCATTGATAGCTGGTGTTGATGTCTCGTCAACGAACACCGCATCAGGATGGTGCAGTATCTCGGTCAATTCTGCATTCAGTTCATCACACAAAAAAACAGGCTTATCGTCGAAGTAAATCTTGATGTACATAAATAAATTTCAAATTTTAGATTTCAACCTTCAAATTTGCAGTATGACTAATGAGAAAGCTGTAGCTGAAAAACTGTTACAAATTAATGCAATTAAACTAAGTCCCAAAGAACCATTTACCTGGGCAAGCGGTTGGAAAAGTCCTATTTATTGTGATAACCGCAAGGTATTATCCTTCCCATATGTCAGGGATTTTGTAAAAAGCGAATTGTGCAGCGTAGCTTTTGAACAGTTTCCCGAAGCTGAAGTATTTGCCGGCGTTGCTACAGCGGGCATTCCCTGGGGTGTTATGGTTGCCGATCAGTTGAAGCTTCCCTACATCTACGTGCGCCCTAAACCCAAAGAGCACGGCCTTGGTAACCAAATAGAAGGATCCTACGAAAAAGGCCAGAAGGTTTTGGTATTTGAGGACCTTATCTCAACGGGCAAAAGCAGTCTTCAGGTTGTAGAAGTATTGCGTGCTGCCGGCGTAGAAGTTATCGGTATGGTGTCCATCTTTAATTATGGGTTTGCCGTGGCTGAAAAAGCCTTTGCAGATGCAGGTGTTATTTACAAATCGCTGACAAACTACCCTACTTTAATACAATTAGCTATAGAAAAGAAAATTGTTACTGCCGATCAGGAAAGCACTTTGTTAAACTGGAGCAAAGACCCTGCAAATTGGAAAGGAAATAGTTAACTTTATAAAAACAAAAACATGAAAGCGATACAATTAACAATATTCTCTTTACTGGCATTTATATCGGTAAGCTTTGCGCAGCAAAAAGCTGTTGAAAAAGTAGTTATTAAAACACCGACTGTTGTATGCGAGGATTGTAAAGAACGCATTGAACAATATATGATGCATGAAGATGGTATTCAATCTGTCAATGTTGATTATAAAAAGAAGATAACAACAGTTACTTATTTAACCGATCGTACCAACGTAGAAGATATTAAAGCGGCGATCGCCAATGTAGGATATGATGCGGATGATGTAAAAGCTGAACCGGATGCTTACAAAAAGCTTCCGCCTTGTTGCAAAAAAAACGGAGGAGTATGTGCAAAGCCGGGCACTTAAACAGGATTTAAACACGATTCAAATAGATTTAAAAAAGAACAGGATTTGCGAATAAAGTGATGATCATTTATTCGCAAATCCTGTTTTACTATGAATCCTATAATCGTGTTCAGACTAGAAAAAAGAGAACGGCTGTATACCAACATAATTAACAGGAAAGTTTTTGTAGATGTGCGCCTTGCCTGCTTTGATATTTCCACTAACTTTTACCTGGATCGATCTTACCATCAATGCAGTGAGCGCATTCTTAAAAAGATTATTCATATCAACATCTACCGTTAAAGGAATATTGAATTCTGATTGGGCAGGAATAGTTACCAGCGTGTCCTGTGTTGTATGCCCTACATAATTGCTATCAATAAAAATATCAAGGTCTGTCCGCTTCAATTTCATGGAGAAATGATTGGGGTTATAATAAACCATATTCAGGTTTACTGTTGAAGAAGTGAACCCGATCTTGCTGACAGAAAAATCGGTTACATTTCGGTATTCCAATGCCTTAGGCGAGCTGCAAGAAAATAATATTGTTGCCGTAACAAATAAAATGGTTAGAGATATGATAAAACGCATGCAGTAAAAATATACAACTAATCGTTAGGATGCTATAAAGAGATGTTAATTGTATAAGCCCGCAGCTTAGCGCCATTTAAACTCTATGTTAAATCTATTGTACAATTTTAAAAAATATCAAATTGACTGTAATTTTATAACAGCAAAAAACTGCAACAAATGAACATCAACGAGCAATATTTAGTAAGTGTAAAAAAGCAATTTGAGCATTATAAAAAATTAGCAGAAAAAGCAATGGATCAATTAGAACCGGAACAATTATTGATCACATATAATGAGGATACAAATAGTATTGCCGCGATCATAAAACATATGTCGGGCAATATGCTATCAAGATGGACAGATTTTTTGACTACTGATGGAGAAAAGCCTGATCGAAACAGGGATGCTGAATTTGAAATAACTGTTCAGGATAAAGCCAATATTCTACAAAAATGGAACGAAGGCTGGGAATGTTTTTTTACAAGCTTCGATGCATTAAAACCGGAACAGCTCGCCAACACTGTGTACATCAGAAATGAAGGGCATACGATAATGGAAGCGATCAGCAGGCACCTGGCACATAGCGCCTATCATATCGGGCAAATTGTATTTTATGCCAAACAATTGAAAGACGGTAGCTGGAATAGCTTATCTATCGCCAAAAACAAATCAAAGGATTATAATGCCGATAAATTTTCGACCGAAAAAACGATGAAAAATTATACGGAATCAGAATTAAGGCGAATGAAGTAGCTCAGTCGTAATCTTTCTACAAAAAATGATCATGTAAAATTTTAAAATGGTTATTTTGCTACCTAAGTTGGAACATTGAAAATTAGTATTGAAATAATGGATGATTTTTGTACTTTTGCACAAATTTTTATTTAAATTACTCCCCTAAAACAAGCGTTATATGAAAAAGATCGTTTTAATTTTGATGGTAGTTTGCACGGTTATTGTTGCTCTATCTTCTTGTGGATCAAGCAGAAGAGGATACGGATGCCCTGCTGCAGAAGGAATTGTTCACTAATATTTACCGGATTATGACCTGGATCGAATTAACAGAGGAATCTCAATTGGATGAAATTAAAGTTCAATCAAAGGAGAAACCTCAGGTTATATTTAAACATAGTACCCGTTGTTCTATTAGTAGTATGGCAAAAAGCAGGCTAGAAAGAGCTCCTTCTTTTCCTGATATCAACTATTACCTTCTTGATCTTATTCAGCATAGAAACGTCTCTCAAAAAATTGCAGAAGACTTTCAGGTTCATCACGAATCTCCACAGATCCTTTTAATTAAAGATGGCAATTGTGTTTATGATGAAAGCCATTCTGGAATTAATATGGATGAAATTGTGGGATTAGTTCCTGTTTCCTGACCATATTTTACCCTTTCAGCATTAATTTTTTATTAAATTTTGCCCTTTAATAAATATTACAATTTAATAACATTTATTGTAAATCCATACCCCTATTACATTGTATATCTTTTCAACACTACGTTGATAATTCATTCCTTTATTCTTTCTATTCTGTAGTATTCTTGTAGAAGAATATCTATTACAAACGATGCAATTCAAACGTGAAAGTAGCAGATAAATTCGCCAACAATTACAGGGCTTAAAGATTATAAAATGAGCAGCAATCAAGACGAACTTTTATTGAGAGAGAACAAAGACCGCTTTGTTATTCTTCCGATAAATTATCCCAGGATATGGGAACAATATAAAAAGCATGAAGCGAGCTTCTGGACAGCAGAAGAGATCGATTTAGGCAGCGATATGAAGGATTGGGCAAATCTTAACGATGGTGAACGCCATTTCGTATCTCACGTTTTGGCATTTTTTGCCGCAAGCGATGGAATCGTGAACGAGAACCTCGCCGTGAATTTCATGAGCGAAGTACAATTACCCGAAGCAAGATGTTTTTACGGTTTCCAGATCATGATGGAGAATATCCATTCTGAAACCTATGCCTTATTAATTGATACCTACATAAAGGACCCTCACGAAAAAGACCGCCTATTCCACGCTATTGACACCATACCGGCTGTTAAAAGAAAGGCAGATTGGGCCATGCGCTGGATCGAGAACGGAACTTTTGCGGAACGCCTGGTGGCTTTTGCAGCCGTAGAAGGAATTTTCTTTAGCGGTAGCTTCTGCTCTATTTTCTGGTTAAAGAAAAGAGGTTTAATGCCAGGACTTACTTTCAGCAATGAATTAATTAGCAGAGATGAAGGTTTACATTGCGAATTTGCATGCTTATTGTATAGTATGTTAAGTAACAAATTATCAGAAGAACAAGTTCATGGAATTATCAGGGATGCCGTTGATATTGAAAAAGAATTTATAACAGAAGCTTTACCGGTTGCCTTGATAGGGATGAATGCTAAGCTCATGCAACAATACATTGAATTCGTTGCAGACAGGTGGATCGGTGAATTAGGGTATACTAAAATATACAACACGACCAACCCTTTTGATTTTATGGAAATGATCTCTTTAGAAGGAAAAACAAACTTCTTCGAAAAGCGTGTGGGTGATTATCAAAAATCAGGTGTTGGTGGCACTAAAGAATCACAGACTTTTTCTTTGGAAGAAGATTTCTAGTCAAACAAAAAAACAAAACTAATAACTATAAAGATTACTACTAACGACCCCCATTAAATTACAACGATATGCAAGTATTAAAAAGAAATAATAAAACAGAGAGCGTAAAGTTCGATAAGATCACAGCGAGGATCGAAAAACTTTGCTATAGCTTAGACAGGCGCTTTGTTAGCTCGATCGATGTAGCTAAAAAAGTAATTGAAGGCCTGTTCGACGGTGTAAGTACCACTGAACTGGATAACCTTGCTGCAGAAACAGCTGCATCATTAACAGTAAAACATCCTGATTATGCATTGTTGGCTAGTCGCATTGCAGTAAGCAACCTGCATAAGAACACCATTAAAAGTTTCTCCGAAACGATGCGTTTACTGTTTGAATACGTAGACGTTAAAAGCGGTAAATATTTACCATTGATCGCTGATGATGTTTGTGCGATCATTGAAAAAAATGCTGAATTATTAGATTCAACAATTATCTACGACAGAGACTATGGTTTTGATTATTTCGGTTTTAAAACACTTGAAAAATCTTACCTGTTAAAAGTTGAGGGTAAAATTGTTGAGCGTCCTCAACATATGTACATGCGCGTAGCGATCGGTATCCATAAAGATGATATTGAAGCAGCTATTAAAACCTATCATTTGATGAGTGACCGTTGGTACACACATGGTACGCCAACTTTATTCAATGCAGGAACACCTAAGCCTCAAATGAGCTCATGCTTTTTGCTGACGATGAAAGATGATAGCATTGAAGGTATTTACGATACATTAAAACAAACAGCCAAGATCTCTCAAAGTGCCGGTGGTATTGGGTTATCTATTCATAACATCCGTGCTACCGGTAGTTATATCGGCGGTACAAATGGTACAAGCAATGGAATCATTCCAATGCTAAAAGTATTTAACGATACTGCCCGTTATGTTGATCAGGGTGGTGGAAAACGTAAAGGTGCTTTTGCTATTTATTTAGAGCCTTGGCATGCTGATGTATTTGAGTTTTTAGACCTGCGTAAAAATCATGGTAAGGAAGAAATGCGTGCAAGAGATCTGTTTTATGCACTATGGATCCCGGATCTGTTTATGAGACGTGTTGAAGAAGGTGGAGACTGGAGTTTATTCTCTCCAAGCGAAGCACCAAACTTACACGAATGCTGGGGTGCCGAATTTGAAAAACTATATACAACCTACGAAGCAGAAGGAAGAGCAAGAAGAGTTGTAAAAGCGCAAGACCTATGGTTTGCTATTTTAGATGCACAAATTGAAACAGGCACACCATACTTGTTATACAAAGATGCTGCTAACGGCAAAAGCAACCAGCAGAACTTAGGGACTATTAAGAGTTCAAATCTTTGCACAGAAATATTAGAATATACTTCTGAAAAAGAAATTGCAGTTTGTAACCTTGCGTCTCTGGCATTGCCTCGTTATGTTATCAATGGCAAATTTGACCATGAAAAATTATATGAAGTAACCTACGAAGTAACCAAGAGCTTAAACAAAGTGATAGATAATAACTATTATCCTGTTGAAGAAGCAAGGTATTCTAACATGCGCCACCGTCCTATTGGTTTAGGTGTACAAGGTTTGGCTGATGCCTTTATTTTATTGCGCATGCCATTTGAAAGTGAAGAAGCTAAACAATTAAATAAAGAGATTTTTGAAACCATCTACTTTGCTGCTATGACCGCAAGTAAAGACCTGGCTAAAAAAGATGGCGCTTATGAAACGTATGCAGGATCTCCTGTATCAAAAGCGCAGTTCCAGTTCGATCTTTGGAATGTTGAACCAACCCTACGTTGGGATTGGTATACATTAAAAGCAGAAGTATTAAAGCATGGCGTAAGAAATTCTTTGTTAGTTGCACCAATGCCAACAGCTTCTACTTCACAAATATTAGGTAACAACGAATGTTTTGAACCATATACCTCTAACATTTATGTAAGAAGAGTATTAAGCGGAGAATTTGTTGTCGTTAACAAACATTTATTGAAAGACCTTGTTGAATTGAATTTATGGAATGACGAAATGAAAAACCATATCATCTCTCACAATGGTTCTGTTCAAAAGATCGACTCTATTCCTGACGAAATAAAAGAAATATATAAAACTGTTTGGGAGATCAAACAACGTACGTTGATAGACCTTGCAGCGGACAGAGGCGCTTATATTTGCCAGTCACAATCGCTTAATTTATTTGTTGATACACCTAGCACCAGCAAGCTGACATCTATGCATTTTTACGGATGG
>DATHHR010000061.1:0-4674 GCA_035317105.1 Ferruginibacter sp.
TTTGCTATTTCAAATCAACCACGTACCTTCGCACTCCATTTTAAAAAAACGGGAATTTTAAAGTTCTTTAAATATGTCACAACGAATCAGAATAAAACTACAGTCTTACGATCATAACCTGGTTGATAAGTCAGCTGAAAAAATCGTAAAAACGGTACGCAGTACAGGAGCAGTAGTAACAGGACCAATTCCTTTACCTACGCACCGCAAAGTTTTTACAGTATTACGTTCTCCGCATGTTAACAAAAAAGCCCGTGAGCAGTTCCAATTGTGCACACACAAGCGTTTGTTAGACATTTACACAAGCAGCAGCCGTACGGTTGACGCTTTAAGCAAATTAGATTTGCCTAGTGGTGTAGATGTAGAAATTAAAGCCTAATGAACCTTCCGAACATTTCGGAAAGGCAAAAGGTAAGTTCTTAAATAGAAACAATGAACATCCATCTACTTTTAAATAAGTAGCGCTGGGTATAAAATAGATACAATGAAAAGTATTATTGGAAAGAAGATTGGCATGACCAGTGTCTTTGATGCAGCCGGCAAACAAACTGCGGTTACAATTATCGAGGCGGGTCCGTGCGTAGTAACACAAAAGAAAACTGTTGAAACAGACGGTTATAATGCACTCCAAATTGCATTCGGCGATAAGAAAGAGAAACACTCTATCAAATCTGAAGTTAGCCATTTCGCCAAGGCGCAAACATCTCCTAAAAAAGTAGTTAAAGAAATACGCGATAGCGAATTAGATAAAAACGTTGGTGAAACCATCACGGTTGATATTTTCACTGAAGGTGAAACTATTGAAGTAGTTGGTACAACTAAGGGTAAAGGTTTCCAGGGTGTTGTAAAACGCCATGGCTTCCACGGTGTGGGCGGACAATCTCATGGTCAGCATGATCGTTCAAGAGCTCCGGGTTCAATCGGTAACTCATCTGATGCTTCAAGAGTATTCAAAGGAATGCGCATGGGTGGCCGTATGGGTCAGGACAGAGTGAAAATGAAAGGACTTAAAGTTGTGAAAATTTTCGCTGAAAAAAATTACATACTAGTTAGCGGATCAGTTCCTGGTCATAACGGTTCAATCGTTTTAATACAGAAATAATATTGTTTGAAGAGTGGAAGTTACTTCAGCTCAAAAAATAGAATAAAATGCAAGTAGATATTTTAAACATAAAAGGCGCTAAAACTGGTAGATCAATTGAACTACCGGAAGAAATATTCGGTATCGAGCCAAATAACCACGTGATTTACCTGGCGGTAAAACAATACATGGGCGCACAACGTCAAGGTACGCACAAGGTGAAGACAAGAGCTGAAGTTCAAGGTGCTTCTAAGAAGTTAGTAAAACAAAAAGGTACTGGTGGTGCTCGTAAAGGTAATTTGCGTAGCCCGATATACAAAGGTGGTGGTACTATCTTTGGCCCAAAACCTCATGGTTATGATATCAAATTGAACCGTAAGGTGAAAGATCTTGCTAAGATTAGTGCATTGAGCCACAAAGCAAAAGAGAACGCTATCGTGATCGTTGAAGATGTGACTTTGAAAGCACCAAAAACAAAAGAATTTGCAGGTATCTTAAAGAACCTGAAAGTTGCGAACAGAAAGCCATTATTTGTTATACCTGAATATAATGATAACGTTTACTTAAGCTTAAGAAACATACCGGGAGTTAACGGTAGCTTATTAAGTGATGTAAATACTTACGATATCGTAAATGCAGGCGTGATAGTTTTAACTGAAAGCGTAGCAAAGATTTTTAGCGAAGAAGAAAAAGCAGAAGCATAATTTTTTTAACAAGCACAAATAAGTAGACAAAATGAAACTGTCTGAAGTTTTAATAAAGCCAATTTTATCTGAAAAGATAAATCAGCAAACGGAAAAAATGAATCGCTACGCATTTGTAGTGAACAGAAAAGCTAATAAGCTGGAAATTAAAAAAGCGGTAGAAGAGTTTTACGGTGTACAGGTTGAGAATGTAAACACAACTGTAATGCCAGGTAAAGCGAAATCACGTAATACAAAAGCCGGTGTAGTTAGTGGACGTAAATCTGCAAAGAAAAAAGCGTTCGTTACTGTGGTTAAAGGCGAAAGCATTGACCTATACAGTACTACAGCATAGCCCCCATCCCCTAAAGGGGTGTTAGGCAACTAAAAATTTAAAGCATGGTAATTCTGCTACCGCAAAATGCAGAGATTAGTAAACATAAAATTTCCAAGTCCCCCTTTAGGGGATAGGGGCAAAAAAGAAAATGGCACTTAGAAAATACAAACCGACCACAGCAGGTACTAGATGGAGAATTGGTAATGCGTATGCAGAGATCACAACTAACACGCCTGAAAAGAGCTTGTTGGAAGATCAAAAGAATACAGCTGGTCGTAACTCTAGCGGTAGAAGATCAATGCGCTATATGGGTGGTGGTAACAAAACCCATTATCGTATCATTGATTTCAAAAGAGATAAAAAAGATATCCCTGCTACTGTTAAGTCAATCGAGTACGATCCAAACCGTACAGCATTTATCGCTTTATTGAGTTATGCTGATGGTGAAAAACGTTACATCATTGCACCAAACGGTTTGCAAGTTGGCGCTACAGTTTTAAGTGGTGATAATGTTGCACCTGAATTAGGTAATGCACTACAATTGAAATACATGCCTTTGGGTACAATGGTTCATAACGTAGAAATGCAACCGGGCCAAGGTGGTAAATTAGTTAGAAGCGCAGGTAATACTGCTCAGCTGGCGAATAAGGAAGAAAAATACGGTATCCTTAAAATGCCAAGTGGCGAATTAAGGAAAATATTAATCAACTGTTACGCTACAGTAGGTGTAGTTAGTAATAGCGATCATAACCTTGAAAGTGCTGGTAAAGCAGGTCGTAACAGATGGAAAGGTGTTAGACCACGTACAAGAGGTGTTGCGATGAACCCGGTAGATCACCCGATGGGTGGTGGTGAAGGTAAAGCTTCAGGTGGACATCCACGTAGCCGTACAGGTAAATATGCTAAGGGGCAAGTTACCCGTACAAGAGGAAAAGGATCAGATAAAATGATCATCCAAAGAAGAAACGGAAAGAAAATAAGTAACAAATAATTTTAACTGTTAAAATAGTTTTCGGAGAAATCAGAAAGCGAATCAACAAAAAAATAAATACACAATGGCTCGTTCGTTAAAAAAAGGTCCTTACATAGATGCTAACTTGGAAACAAAAGTATTAGCGATCAATGAAGGAAAAGGAAAGAAAGGTGTTATCAAAACATGGTCTCGCCGTTCTACAATTAGTCCTGATTTTGTAGGCCATACATTGGCAGTACATAATGGCAACAAATTTATTCCTGTTTATGTAACGGAATTTATGGTAGGTCATAAATTAGGTGAATTTGCACCAACAAGAAATTTTAGAGGTCACTCAAGTAAGAAAATTGCATAAGTAATATTTGATAGGTAATATTTGGAAATTCTTTTCAATATTAAATATTCGATATAAAATATAAAATCAAAATGGAAGCAGTAGCGAAACTCAACAATTATCCAACATCACCACGTAAAATGCGTTTACTGGCTGATTTGATACGTGGAATGGAAGTAGAAAAAGCTTTAGGCGTTTTACAATTCAGCCCTAAACATCCGGCTGTTCCAATGTATAAACTACTTAAAAGTGCTATCAATAACTGGGAGCAAAAGAACACTGAAGCAAAAGCTGAAGATGCTAAATTAGTAGTAAAAACAATTATGGTTGATTGCGGCAGAGTGATCAAACGTATGCGCCCGGCGCCACAAGGCCGTGGGTATAAAGTTCGCAAACGTAGCAACCACGTAACATTAATTGTAGACAGTAAAGTAGAAAAAAACTAAAAACAAAACCCGGTAACAACGAAAGTTAAAACTGGAATTTAAATAAAAACTATGGGTCAGAAAACAAATCCGATTGGTATCAGATTAGGGGTTATCAGAGGCTGGGACAGCAACTGGTTTGCTCACAAAAAAGATTTCGGTAAGAAGTTAATTGAAGATGATAAAATCAGAAATTACCTGAATGCTCGTATCAACAAAGGTGGTATCTCTAAGATCGTGATCGAACGTACGTTGAACAAACTGATCGTTACGATCCATACATCTAAACCAGGTATCATTATCGGTAAAGGTGGTGGAGAAGTTGACCGTATCAAAGAAGAATTGAAAAAATTAACTGGTAAAGAAGATGTACAGATCAATATATTAGAGATCCGTCGTCCTGAACTAGATGCAAATATTGTTGCGGATACAATTGCCCGTCAATTGGAAAACCGTATCAACTTTAAGCGTGCGATCAAAATGTCGATCGCTTCAGCTTTAAGAATGGGTGCAGAAGGAATTAAAGTAAGAGTAGGTGGCCGTTTAGGTGGTGCTGAAATTGCTCGTAGTGAAGAAATCAAGCAAGGACGTACACCATTACATACTTTACGTATGGATATCGATTACGCTAACGTGTTTGCACAAACAGTTTACGGAAAGATCGGTATCAAAGTTTGGATCTGTAAAGGTGAAGTGTTAACTAAAAGAGATTTGAACCCGAACATATTAGCCGGCGGTGGTAAAGAAGGTGCTGAAGGTGCTGGAGGTCCACGTGGTTTTGAAAATCGTGGTGGTGGAGATAGAGGCGATAGAAGAGATGACAGACGTCCAGGTGGCGGTG
>DATHHR010000062.1:0-2424 GCA_035317105.1 Ferruginibacter sp.
CTTCTGGATGACTGAATTCACGGCGCACGCTTCTTTGGTATCCGATGTTAACGGCTAAGCGTCCACTCCCTACAGTGAAGTTATTAGCTGAGTACACCCGGTAATTTTGCACGTGTTGGTGCAAAGGTGTCATGGCGTATGATTGTAGATCTGCAGCTGAAACAATTGGCCGGGGTGCCGTATCAGCTTCTGTTACTTGTTGTGTAAATTTTCTTGAAGCAGAGTCTCTGCTTCCATCAGGGATTTCCTGCAGGTCATCAAATAAAGTAAAGCTAAGATGAGCGTAGCCCCACTTTCGGTGTATGCCAACCGTAGCGTCTGCATCTGTTTCATTGAAAGCAGTATTAAACACGCGGCCATCAATACTATTTTGGTAATTGGTTGCTTGCTTATGCGATACTCTTCCCATCCATTCAATGCCATGTTTAGTTGCGCCAATCATTGCCGATCCACCAAATTCTCCATTGTTGGTTTGATAATCGGTCGTAATATCAGCAACACCTTTTCCTTCAGAAGCAGGTTGAGTTGGAATTAAATTTACAACACCAGCCAACGCGTCTGAGCCATAACTTAGGCTGGCGGGACCTTTTATCACTTCTATTCTTTCTATTGAATATTGATCTACTTCAATGCCGTGCTCATCACCCCATTGCTGGCCTTCTTGTCTAACGCCATCATATAATGTTAGTACCCTATTAAAACCTAAACCCCTGATGATCGGTTTAGAAATATTAGCGCCGGTAGTAACGGCGTTTACACCCGGTACTTTTGCAATGGCATCAATAATATTTGAACTAAGGTTTTGTGTTAGATATGCATTGCTAATGGCAATGATCGGCACAGGATTGCGTTTTATCTGTACTGCTTTCGAAGAGCCGGTAATAACAACGGCATCCTGCTCGATATAATTATCATCCATAGCAAAATTTTGCACCACATCGCCATCGATATAAACAGTTTTGGTAATGCTTTTAAATCCTACATAGTGCACTTCTATTAAATAAGTTCCACCCGGCAGATCCTTAAAAGTATAATTGCCAGAAGAATCAGTTACTGCACCTAATTTCAGATCAGCAATATAAATGGTAACTCCAGGTAAAGTTTTGCCATTCTTTTTTTCAACAACAGTTCCTGATAATGTACCCGGTGCGGCAGTTGGCTCTACCATTGTTCCTTGTGCAATGGCTGATTGTGCGGATAACGCGATAAAAATAAATAAGCATATATTTTTAAATAAATATTTCATGTATGTTCTTTTTACTATTCTTTGGTTCACAAAAAATAGTGTTGGATGTAATAACAATAAACTGTTATCAAATAGAATTAAATTATGTACCGGAGAATTTATCTGCGCAGCAGAAAAAATTACGCAATAGCAGGAGGGCCGCGGTGTTCAAAGAAAAAATGTTGAGAAGAGTAGAAAAAATAAGCAGTAAGAATTTGGTATTGTGTAAATGGTTGAAGTGTTGAAAAATCAAATTGCGGAATACTTTCTATAAAAGGAGATTCGGCAACCAGGTTATCAGTCTTACATAAATAATCAAATGTTTTTAGGGTAGGCGAACCTGAATTTTTTGATAAGCTGGTCTCATCTTTATGGTTAGCAAACCAATCATGCAACACGTTCCGTGGCGTAACACTAAACGCAAAAAGCACCAGGAATATGGCGGCAACAAAACGTTTTATATGTGATTGATTATACAACATCAATAATGGTTCGTTGGCAAATATATGATTTTTGCAACAATGTTGAAATTATTAAAAAAAGGCATTCAAATTTTTTGAATACCTCTTTTACTTTTAGCACTTTACTTATTAGTTTATGTTCTCAATTATACCCGCAATACCTTGTCCGCCGCCAATGCAGGCAGTAACAATGCCGTATTTCTTTTTTAATCTTTTCATATCGTTGATCAGCTGAATACTTAATTTACAACCCGTGCACCCTAAAGGATGGCCCAATGCGATAGCGCCGCCATTGATATTTACAATATCCTGGTTCAATCCCAGTGCACGAATTACGGCTAATGATTGGGATGCAAAAGCCTCGTTCAATTCTATCAGGTCTATTTTATCTAAGGTCATCCCAGCTTGTTTTAAAACTTTGGGCACTGCTTCAACCGGGCCAATGCCCATAATGCGTGGATGCACGCCCATGGCAGCACAATTGACTAATCTTGCGATCGGTTTTAATCCCAATTCATTGATCATTTTTTCGCTCATCACAATTACAAAAGCAGCGCCATCACTTGTTTGGGAAGAATTGCCTGCTGTAACAGAACCACCTGCAGCAAATACCGGTTTTAATTTAGACAATCCTTCTTTGGTGGTATCAGACCGTACGCCTTCATCTGTATCGAAGACCCAGCTTTTATTTTTTTTCTTTCCGCTTTCATCTACATAGATATCTTCGATAGTAACGGG
>DATHHR010000063.1:0-7397 GCA_035317105.1 Ferruginibacter sp.
ACAGCAGGCCTTCCGTGATTGACAGAAGCTAACTGATTTCTATTTTGTCTTGCTGATTGCTGATGTGTTTCCTGTTCATGTGTAAAATTTGTATGAGGTGCATTCATCGCTGCACGTTCATCGGGCCTTGGTTGTCTTGTAACTCCACCCGGACCGTTAAAGCTCGCACGTCCATTACCACCTCTGCTGCTTGCTACTGATCTGTCTACATAAACATTATGCACCGCAGATCTGTTAACATTGGTAACCGCTGTGTTATATCGGAAATGGCCGCCGCTCCATCTTCCTCCATTGTAACCGTATCCTCCATAGCCATAACCATAATCAACGCCGCCATAAAAACCGATACTCGGTCCCCAATAACCCGGATAAAAACCATAGATCCCATTATTGAATCCCCAATAACATGGTGTCCAATAATAATCAGGTTCAGGTGGTGCTACCCAAACGCCGGGAACCCAATAATATCCATCGGTATCATCGTAGGCCCAATAACCGGGTGTCCAAATATATCCGTCTTCAGGACAAGGAGGCTGTGAATAAACTACCAAAGGTGGTGGAGCAATTGTAGCAGTTACTTCAACACTTACCTGTGCATAGCCTGGCGCAACTGCAGCAAGCATTGCAAAAAGCGCCAATAATATTTTTATCTTTTTCATGCGAAGATGAAAACAATAAGTATGCCTTACTCAAAAACAGGTAAAAAATTCAATAAATACAAAAGGAAAATAGTGAAAGCGGGTACTTTTTTGCCCAGGTAAATTACACACGTTTCAGCCAGCCGGTAATGCTCATCCTTGTACGGTTGGCTTTTGTTACTTCGTGTTCCATTTCATCACTTTTAAAGAAGACGGCTTTTTGAGAATTGGGTTGTATTTTTTGTGCCGTTTCGTTTTGATACACTAATAATTGTCCGCCATCGGTTTCCAGCCAATCATTATTCAAATAATTGATCAAAGAAAATTTCCGGTCGCTATCTGTTTTGAATTGATCCTTATGGCGTTTGTAAAAACTACCTTCTTCATAAACAGCATAATGAAATTCGTAACTGTTGATGCCGGTATAGCAAGTGCTGTTCAACCTGTCAACAAAATTATCGACATGGTGTAAAAATTCCTGTTCAAAAATATTGTCGTGGCTTTTGTCCATCCAGTAAATAGTATCGCTACGCATTTTTTGATTGGCATCTTTAACCTCTTTGTTGCCAATGCCTGCCGCCACCATTAAATTATCATGCTGTAGTTGAAGTATGTTTTGTTGCAAGCCCTGAGATAACGCATCGGTTAAAAAATCAGCGTCAATGCCAATATTATTTTCCAGGTAAGAATCTATCAAAAGGTCGAATTGGTTATCCATTAATGGAAAGATAACGCTTTAAACCATCAAGCTTCAAAAGTCCCCCTTCGGGGGATTAGGGGGCTACTGCTCGTTACTAAAATACACCTTATAAAAACTCATATTCTTCTCCGCATCAAAACCTTTTTCAATTAGTTCTTTATTGCCATGAATGTAGATATGAAAATTCCTGTCCAGCTTCAACACACTTTTAAAAACGCGGGCTTGTTTTTTAACTGCCGCATCGGAAATAGAAAATGAATCATTGATGGGCGCATCAAATTCTGTTTCGTAATTCTTTGTAAAGGTTTTAAATTTTTCTATTCCTTCAGGATTAGAAATTACTTCCGTAGAGAATTCATCCATATCAAAATGATCTTTCTCTTTAAAGTATTTGATAGAACGATTGAGCAGATCGATCTTATCCGCTTTGGAGATATCAAAAGACTCATCCATTTCTGTGGTAACAAAACTTTTATACGCAGTTAACACATTTTGTGTTTGCGTATAATTATCGTTCCTGATCTTCAGTTGCAAAAATTCATCGATCCAGTAAACAGCTTCTGAACGATTTGTCTGATCAACGATCGCGACTTTATAACCCTGCTCTTTTTCTGTATTAAATATCAGGCAGCCCTTATCTAATTTTTTTATGTTGATGGCTTCCTGCTGATAATGCAATTGAAATTGTTTTTGTTCCTGCTCAACAGTTAAGTACGTTTCTTTAGTTTCAGATTTAAAAATGCCGATAGCGGGCCAAAGCTCACCTTCAATTTGCAGGTTCTCAAAATAGCAAATGTACAATTCGCCTGATTTTATTTTCGGGTGTGTAGAGATGTCATACAAATGCTTTGCGATCTGCTGCGAGTTTTTATGAAAGCTTGCCGGATCAGCAAATATCATTTCAGCAAAATGAAAGACCTCGTTCAAATTCAGATCCTCATTCGGATGAAAAAAATGATAGACTTCATTTACCTTTTCAAAAGGCTGCAAAAAGTATTGCATCAACAGGTCATTCAAAATATCATCCTCAATTTGTAAAGGATGTTCAGATAAGGTAACCGGCTCATCTAATACTTTACTACCTATTTTATGAATGGAAAGTTGTGGAAGCGTTGCTCCGAAATATGAGATCATTGCTGTTGGAATATTTTTGCAATGATATTACATCTGAATGATCGAAACACAGCTAGGCTGTTATATAATTTTATTAAGTAAACCTGTCATGACGATTTAAGGGGTGAAAACTTGGCAGACTTTGGACAGATTCGGGGCAGACTTAGATAACTTTTAAATATTTTTATGCCAATTAATCCTAAAATAGCTTTTGGTTTGCTATTTGCTCAAGAAGAAAAGAATATAAATTAAATTAATCTAGAAATTTTTTTTATAAATTCTATCCTTTCTTTTATCCCTTCTCAGTCAATTAATCTCTTAGCTAATAATTTTTGCACAAGCTTTTTGCTTTAAGCTACGCATGCGTAATAGTTAATATTAATACTTACTAAATGTCTTGGCTCTGTAAGAGTTGAGAATAATTAACCGATTTTATTCACAATAAAAATTTAACCAATGTCAAAAACAATAAAAAAAGAAGCGCAAGTAGTAACCAATCAAAGAAAAAGTTATACAAGCCAAGCCGATATTCCCAGTTATACAATGGAAGAGGCTTTAAGAATTCCAAAAGCTATAGTCGAAAATTATGCATCGGGGCCAGTTACACCTATTCAATTAGCACAAGCATTAAAGTTAACGCCTTCAGCAAGTGGATTTAGAATGCTTTGTGGCGCCGCGATTGCCTATGGATTAACAGAAGGTGGCTATAATGCAACAGAAATCAAAATTACAGAACTTGCAAAAAGAGTTTTTAAGCCTCAACAAGAAGGAGATGATTTAATTGCGAAAAGGGAAGCTTTTCTAAAACCAAGAATAATCTCAACATTTATTGCAAAATATGATGGCAATTTGATTCCTCGAAATGATATTGCCTGTAATGTTTTAGAGAGTTTTGGTGTTGGCTCTGATAGAACTGTAGAAATTTTTAATTCAATAATACTTGAAGGAACAAGATTGGGACTTATTAAAGAAATAAAAGGTAAAAATTTTGTAGACTTAAAAGGCGCCGAGATGATAAAAAAAGAAGACCTGATTTTTGATGAACAAAAAGAAATGTTTGTTGGAAAAACTTTTCAAGAAGAAAAACCTATTGAGCAAAATATTTCTGCTATAGTAGATTCAAATGTCGTTATTATAGATGCTCAAAAAAAGAAAAAGGTATACATCTCTCATGGGAAAGACATTTCTTTTGTTGAGCCAATAAAAAAACTTTTAAAATTTGGGGAAATGGAGGCTGTAGTTTCTATTGAAAAACAATCTGTTTCGAAACCGGTGCCTGATAAAGTCATGACAGACATGAGAAACTGCGGAGCAGCTATAATTCATGTAGACGCGGAACAAAAACTTCTAGACAAAGATGCAAAAGAACATTTGATGCTGAATGCAAATGTGCTTATAGAAATAGGTGCTGCAATGGCACTTTATGGAAGAAGATTTATTTTATTAGTAAAAAATGGGATTACGCTTCCAAGTAATTTGCAAGGGTTATATGAAGTTAGATATGAAGGTGAACAATTAAGTGGCGATGTTACAATTAAATTATTAGAAGCTATTAACGATATAAAAAATCAAAGTTTGCCCGAATAAATAAACATTAATTTATATTTTTTAACTGGATAGTCTCTATCTGGTTTTTTTTGTCCCCCCACCTATTCCACCACTAACGTCTCAATAGAATGCGGCAAACTAACGATCAAACTTGCCTGCCCACCGATCCACAGATCATAAGTAAATTTTAGATCGCTTTGGTTCATTACTACTACTGCAATTTTTCCATCGGGGTTGATAAAGGCTGTTGTTAATAATTGCCCGCGTGTGCTGGAGCTGATAATTCTTTTTGCTCCCGGCCTTATAAATTTAGAGAAATGCCCGATATAATAATAAGAGTTGAGGTAGGTTAGCTTGCCTGTTTTTGTATTGGCCATCACCGGTGAAAAACAATAATTGCCTACATGGTTGGGACCGCCTTTTTCATCTAACAGAATATTCCAGTCTGTAAAGCCAACGGTACCGTTGTTGAAATCTTCTATCATGGAGCGTGCATAGGTCTCACCGAATTTCCAGCTATTGAGTTTGCTGCTGTCGAACTCTTCGGCGCAGCCTTCTGTAAATAATAAATGTGTTTGCGGATACGCTTCTGCAACGCGCTTTACATTATCGAAGAGCATGCCGCCGTTAAAATGTTCGTACCAATGGTAGCCGATGCCCCAAACATATTTTGCTGCGCAGGTATCATCTAATACATCGCTGGCACGTTGGTATAGCAGGTCGCGGTTATGATCCCAGGCAATTAAATGGATGCTATCCATCCCTGCGTTCCATAATGTTTTGCCGAGAAAATATTTTATAAAATTCCTTTCTTCATCTGCCGTGTAAATACAAGACTCCCAGGTTTGGATAGCCATCGGTTCATTTTGTACGGTGAGCCCCCAAATTGGTATGCCTTCTTTTTTATACGCATTCACAAACTGCACATAATAATTTGCCCAGGCCTGGTAACAGCTTGGTAATAATTTACCGCCATGCAATACATCATGATTGTCTTTCATCCAGGCCGGCGGGCTCCAGGGCGATGCAAATAAAGTGAGGTGGCCGCCTGCAGCGGCAATGGCATCTTTTATAAATGGTATGCGGTATTTTTTATCGTGCGCAACGGTGAATGTTTTTAGCGTAGTGTCATTGTCTTGTACATAACTATAACTTTCAGAAGAGAAATCGCAGCTACTGATATTTGTTCTACCCAATGTATAACCAATACCTTTTTGAGGATCGTAATAATCCTGCATGAATTTTTTTCTTGTTGCTTTAGGCAACTTAAAATATACTTCTGCAGATGCATCCGTTAACGCACCTCCAATACCAACAAATGTTTGAAATATTTTTGAAGGATCAACAAAAATGCAGGGTTCACTTTCCAATGGTTGTCCGAAAAAATGGAATCCGAGTGTATCCGTAAGCGTTAGTCGCAGATTAGAGCTATCCGCTGTAGTATAAACAGTGATCTTTGTAAAAGGAATGGAATCTATTGTATTTTCCGCCTTTGCGAATTGAATAAATAATAATAATAAAAGAGTTAGCGGTAACCAGCGGTTCATCATTTCGTTTTGGTTTTTTATTATAGCGAATTTCAAGCCGAAGATTATTTAACCGCAAAGTACGCCAAGTAAGCCGCAAAGAAAAACGCAAAGGCCCTTTGCGAATCTTTGCGTTTTCTCTGCGCTCTTTGCGGTTAAACTATTTTTTTTATTGCCGCCGTCTGGTCTCCGACCAACGGCCTTAAGCATAATACTTGTACCGATAATTTATACATTCTAATTCGCCGTTGGTCGGAGACCAGACGGCGGCACAGAGGACCTTCACGCATCTTTGCGATCCTTTGTGCTCTTTGCGGTTAAACTATTTTTTCTTCTTCTGCCCGCGTGTAATTGGCTTGCCGTATTTTTTCATCATCCTGTCTTTCTTCTTTACGAGAAAATTTACCTTTTGGTTCTTGGCAGATTTTTCATGAAAGGCCGGACCCGCTTGTTCAGGCGCTTTCAGCTTGATGATCTTCATGAAAACCTTTGGTTTTTCATCTTCTGTCAATACATCTGATATCACTAAGTTCGCCGGCAATGGTTTTTTAGGGATCACATAGTTCATCAATGCCTCGATCCTTTCTTTATTTTCCGTTTCTCTTTCCGTAATAAAAGTAATGGCGATACCTTTTTTATCGGCACGGCCCGTTCTGCCAATTCTGTGAATATAATTTTCAGGAACTTCAGGCGTATCAAAATTGATCACATGCGTAACTTCTGCAATATCCAAACCGCGCGCAATAATATCTGTTGCAATAATGAAACGGTAATTACCTTCCTGGAATTGTTTTACCGTATTAAAACGATGGTTCTGTTCTTTGTTAGAATGTATCACACCTACTTTCTCCGGAAATTTTTCTGCCAGCTGTTCGTATAATTCATCTGCCAGTTTTTTTGTTGCGGCGAATACCAGCACTTTCGTCATCTCCCGATCTTCTGTCAATAACAATTCCAGCAAATTAACTTTCGTATAAAAATTCGGCACTTCATATCCGATCTGTATAATATTTTCTAAGGGCGTACCTGTTGGCGCCGCTTCAATTCTTACCGGATCATTAAAATAAATATCCATCAATGCTTCTACATCCTCCGTGATCGTTGCAGAGAACATCAGGTTTTGTCTTTTTGGTGGCAGCAGGTCTAAGATATTTTTTAGCTGGGTTCTAAATCCAAGGTTCAGCATTTCATCTACCTCATCGATAACTACTCTTTTGATCGTCTTTAATTTTAAAGAGCCTGTTAGCATGATATCGTATAACCTACCGGGCGTACCAACTAAAACATCCACACCTTGCTCAACGCGAGCTACCTGTGTTTTAATATTTACGCCGCCGTACACGCCTACTGCATCAATACTCATATACTTGCCTAATTCTTTAACCGCTTCTACAACCTGTGCTACCAGCTCTCTTGTTGGTACAACGATCAATATCTGTGGATCTTTATTTTTTGAGAATTTCCACTGGCGAAGCGTAGGTAATAAATACGCAAATGTTTTACCTGTACCCGTTTGTGCAATGCCACAAACATCAACCCCAGACATGATCACAGCAAAAGCCTTGCGCTGAATGGTGGTTGGGTTACGATAACCCAGGTCATCCAAAGCGCTCAATAATGGGGTATTTAAATTTAATTCGTCGAAAGTCATGATTTGTAAATAAGCAGCAAAGGTACTTAAATAAAAAACCACCAGACATTGCTGTCCGGCGGTTACACTTTACACTCAAAAACCAAAACTTAATCGTTGAAATCCATGGGAACTTCTACGGCCAATAACTCTGTGTCTTCATCTGCAGTTATGCTAAACGAATCCGTTTCAGAAACACCGTTGGCGTCTCTTGTACCTAATTCAATATTGTTAACGGTTGC
>DATHHR010000064.1:0-3661 GCA_035317105.1 Ferruginibacter sp.
TACTCCAGAAGTACCGGGAACACCAACAAATTCTGGTATTGAGTTAAGCACCTATCCTACTTCAAGAACTTTTGCAGTCGGAATAAATGTGGGCTTTCAATAAAATTATTTATTCAAAAAAATGTTTGATATGAAACGATATAATTTATTTTTTTACGCCGCTTGCTTGACAGCTTTAGTTAGTCTGTCTGCATGTCAAAAATTCTTAGATGTTCCGCCACAAGGATTGTTGCAAATATCAACAGATGATAGTGCCGTCAATGACCTGGTAACCGGTGTATACAGCAGCCTTATTTATATTAGTCCGAGTGATGGCTACACCTACGATACACATGGCATAAGCTTTATCGCAGCAACAAATATTATGTCTGATGATGCAGATAAAGGAAGTACTCCGGGCGATCAGCCGGGCATTGCAGAGCTGGATAATTTTACTACCACTTCTTCTAACGCATTTGTAGCGGCTTTATGGAACGGCTATTATGTTGGTATCGCAAGATGTAACCAGGCCCTTGCTACAATTAGTGCAAGTACACTCGACACAATGTCAAAAGCAAAAATTGGTGCAGAGGTAAGGTTTATACGCGGTTATTATTATTTTAACCTTGTACGTTTTTTTGGTGATGTGCCAAAAATACTGGTAGTACCTTCTTCACCACAACAAGTTCAAACCGATCCGGCTTTTGTTACAAGAGATGCAGCCGCTGATATTTATTCTTCTGTAATTATCCCCGACCTGCAATTTGCAGAAAATAATTTACCAATAAGAAGTCTTACACCAGCCGGCCGTATTACAAAAGGCGCTGCGCAAACATTATTGGCCAAAGTATATATGTACCAAAAGAACTGGGGCGGTGTTTTAATTGAAACACAAAACGTAATTAACTCAACGCAATACCAGTTAGATAATTATGTGAATTTATGGCGGCAGGTTGGCGACAACGGGCCCGAATCAATTTTTGAAATTGAAACAGCAGAAAATAATAATAAAGATGGCGGTATCCCCGATTACTGTACTTACCAGGGGCCAAGAAATGCAGGAGGAACATGGAACAACCCTGCAGATACCTACGATCCGAACGGCGATCTTGGTTTTGGATTCTGCGTACCAACAACAGACCTGATCAATACTTATGAACCGGGTGATATAAGAAAAAATGCGACGATCATTTTTATCGATAGAAGTGGCGCTAATAATGTTGGGGCAGTACTTTTCGATGGCTATGTAATTCCAGCGCAAGGAACGCAGGATATCTATTATAACTACAAAGCTTACCACAGCGAAATAACAGAAACCTTTTTCAACGACAGGGACCATAAAGATAAGAACGTGCATTTGTTGCGTTATGCCGAAGTTTTTTTAATGGAAGCTGAAGCATTAAATGAAACAGGCCATACACAAGATGCGATCGATACGATCAACCACCAGATACGTGCCCGTGCTGGATTAGGTGCTTCTACTGTTCCATTGTTGCAAGACAGTGTTCGTGCTGCCATTTATAAAGAACGCCGTTTAGAATTAGCCATGGAACATGACAGGTTCTTCGATATCGTAAGACAAGGAAATGCCGCACAGATAATGCATGCAGCGGGCAAACCAAATTTTGTTGCTGGGAAAAATGAATTGCTGCCGATCCCAATAACACAAATACAATTAAGCGGTGGCAAATTAACGCAGAACAATGGCTATTAAAAAACAACATATAACAAAAGTAATCACTGATACTATGCGATTTCACCTAACGTATATCTCAAGAGGGTCACCATGAATTTCAATTACTCAACAATAAACATTTCAACAAAAATTAAAAAACACAATTATGAAAAACATAAAAATTAAATTAAGCATGTTGGCCATCGCGGGAATAGCCTTGGCCACAATTTCCATTACGTCATGTAAAAAATCTTCATCAGGCCCTACTGTTACTTTAATCGGAGGATACGCTTCTTCAGATTCGGTAGCATCAGGTAATCTAATTGCTTATTGGCCTTTTGATGGTAATACAAATGATGTTAAAGGAGGATTAACTGCAACAGCATCTGCAGGAATAACATATAATGCAAGTGGTGTTAGAGGTCAAGCTTACCAGGGAGATACTACCAGTTATGCTACTTTTACACCTGGTGCATCATTTTCAAATATAGGTAGTTATTCATTTTCAGTGTGGTATAATGAACCATCTCAATCTACAAAATCACAAGGTTTATTCTTTTTAAGCGGCAGTACAACTTTAAATGAATTACTTTTTGAAATTGAACCATTTACTCCTGTATCTGGAGACTCAGTAAGAATTCACACTGGTTTAAATGATTTGGCTTCGCCTTCATTTCAGCAGTTTGTTATGGAAAGTTTTGACACAGCCGCAATTGGCAAATGGGTACATTTAGTTGTAACTTATGATGGAGGAACTTCCGTTTATACTGTTTATCAAGATGCTACTCCTACATTAACAGGAGGTTCAGGTTTTACTCCAACACCTGTAACTCCTAATCCATTGTATACTGATGGAACAAAAGCTACGGGTTTAGGCCAAATTGGTTTTACAAGCGATCCACCACACACTATTTATATCGGCACATGGCCTCCAACATTGTTTGGTGTTTCACCATCACTTGGCGCTTCGGGAGGATTCACCGGACAAATGGATGAATTGAGAATTTACAATAAAGCCTTATCCACTAGTGAAGTTGCAGGGCTATACCTTAATGGTAAAGCTGGCAGATAATCTAAATAGTTGTTGAGTTTTGTTTCAAATGAAGGCCGCCTGATACTATTGACGGCGGCCTTTTTTTATTAATTCAGAAGAAAAATAATACCATGAAAAAAATATGGATCATAGTATATGTATTAACTGTTTTCATTTCGTGCAAAAAAAAGAGCACGCCGGGATCCGATGCTGGTCCTTTCAACACTACTTCATTAACTATAAATAATAAGACAGCGGGTGAGCAATTCAACATTGATCTCAACCCCACGATCATTGCAACATTCTCTGATGCTGTTGATAGAAACACAGTAGCAGCCAATGTATCATTACTACAAAACGGAACTACAATACCGGTGAATTATACTTATCTAAATAATGACAGCGCTATACAATTACAACCTGTAAGCGCCTTAAAAGCATTGACAGGCTATGAGGTAAACCTATCCACTAACCTCTTATCTATAAAAAATATAAAATTATCGTCTATTTCAAAAATAACTTTTGTTACACAAATAGATTCAACCAATAAATTTCCTTTGTTATCTGACTCTGCTTTACTCACTTTAGTAGAACAGCAAACTTTTAAATATTTCTGGGATTTTGGAGATCCTGTTTCCGGCTTGGCCAGGGAAAGGAATTCTGATGTAACCACTGCAACCACTGGTGGTACAGGGTTTGGCATTATGGCAACGATCGTTGCAGTGAACAGAAATTTTATCACACACGCTGCCGGCTTGAACAGAATTTCAATTATTGTAAATTTTTACAAAAATAATGTTACAGCTTACCACGGCGCTTTTCCGCATTGGATCAATGGAAGTACAGGCGCTACTATCCCATTCAGCACACAAGATAATGGCGGCGATATTGTGGAAACATCTTATTTGATGGAAGGATTATTATGTGCCCGTCAATATTAATCCTTCCATCAAATAAGATGTTTCCACAATATC
>DATHHR010000065.1:0-8258 GCA_035317105.1 Ferruginibacter sp.
CAGTTCTGTTGTCTTTATTTCAACCGGAACACATGATATTTATTTTTTTAGCAGTTGTTTTATTGTTTGGCGGTAAAAAGATCCCTGAATTAATGAAAGGAATTGGTAAAGGAGTACGTGAATTTAAGGATGCTAAAGACAGCGTGAAAAGCGAATTCGAAGAAGGCATGAAAGAAAAAGACAAAGATGAAGAGATCAGGCAATTAAGACAACAATTGCAACAACAGCAATTATTACAGCAACAAAAAGAAATGCAGCAATTACCTAAATAGGTTTTTCGCTTCTAATAGACATAACCGGCTGAAGTGCTTGACGCGATAGATTGTCAATCACTCCAGCCAGTTTTATAAATACCAGTCAAAACTCTCATTTTTTGTTTACTACTATACAAGACTATCAGCAACAGCTTTCAGCAGGAACTACTACCTGTGTTGCCACGGTAACGCAATATCTCCGGAAAATAGAACAGCGCAAAAACCTCAATGCATTTACAGAAGTATATGCCGATGAAGCATTGCAAAAAGCTATGGCGCTTGATGCTAAACGCAAATCCGGCGCTGCTATAGGAAAACTGCACGGTGTAGTTATTGCTATTAAAGATGTGATCTGCTATGAAGGCCATGAAACTACTGCTTCTTCTAAGATCTTAAAAGGATACAATGCAGTGTACACTGCTACAGCGTTGCAACGTTTGTTAGATGAAGATGCGATCATCATCGGTAATTGTAACTGTGATGAATTTGCGATGGGTAGCACCAATGAAAACTCTGCTTACGGCAATGTATTAAATGCATTGGATGAAACAAAAGTACCGGGAGGCTCATCAGGTGGTAGCGCCGTAGCCGTACAGGCCGGTTTTTGCATGCTAAGTCTTGGTAGTGATACCGGAGGCTCAGTAAGACAACCAGCTGATTTTTGCGGTATCGTGGGTTTAAAGCCTACTTACGGGCGAATCTCACGGTATGGGTTAATCGCTTATGCTTCTTCTTTTGACCAGATAGGTATTTTTGCCAATACTGTAGAAGACATTGCGACGACCTTAAGCGTAATGGCCGGACCGGATGATTTTGACAGCACCGCTATACAAACGGCTCCTGAAAATTATGCGCAGCCTATTGGTACAAAAAAATACCGCATCGCTTATTTTAAAGAAGCGATAGAACATGAATCATTAAACAAAGAGATCGGCAGCTCTATAAAAAATTGTTTCGAACAATTAAAAAAAGATGGGCATACAGTTGAAGCAGTAGACTTTGATATGTTATCACATATTGTTCCGGCTTATTATGTTTTAACAACTGCCGAAGCAAGCAGCAACCTTAGCCGCTTTGATGGTGTACGTTTTGGCCATAGAACAAAAAAAGCCGTTAGCGATCTGACTGAATTTTACAAACTGAATCGCAGTGAAGGCTTTGGTAAAGAAGTGAAGAGAAGGATCATGCTGGGCACTTTTGTTTTAAGCACCGGTTATTATGATGCATATTTTAGCAAGGCGCAACAGGTAAGACAATTATTAGTTGATAAAACAAATAGCTTATTTGCAGCGTATGATGCCATCATCATTCCTACAACGCCAACAACGGCTTTCAACATAGGCGAGAAAACGCATGATCCTATTGCTATGTATTTAGCAGATATTTATACGGTATTTGCTAACCTTACAGGCGTGCCCGGTATTTCTGTACCACTGTTTAAGCATAGCAACGGGCTTCCTTTTGGTTTACAGGTGATGACAAAAAAACAAGATGAGCTAACCTTATTACAGTTATCACAATTGCTGCTGCAGCAATATAAAACCACTTAGTAACCTACTACAGTGAACAAATTATTTTCCATATCCGTTTGTTGTTTACTGCTATTGAATGCATCCGCACAAATAGTAATGGATACTTCTATTGTTGATGTAAAAAAAGAAGATACCGTAATTGCACAGGTAATACAATCAACCACTCCGCCTAAGCAGGATATTAAATATGTTAGCCAGGTTACTAAATACGGATTCAAGAATCTTTTCCTGGACTATACCTACAATCCATTGCTTCCTTATGCCACACAGATCAATCCGAATGCAGAAGCATTTATGCAGGATTATATAAAAACGCATGGGGCCAATTTACAAAAAATGCAAGGCTGGGGTTTGCCTTATTTTAATTTGATCGAAAGTGTTTTACAGCAATACGGTTTACCAAAAGAATTGAAATATATCGCTGTGATAGAATCAAGCTTGCAATCAAATGTTGTCTCTACAAAAGGCGCTTGCGGGCCATGGCAGTTAATGCCAGCTACTGCCAGAACCATGGGCCTGACAATAAATCCCTATGTTGATGAACGCACCGATTATTATAAAAGCACGAACGCCGCGTCAAAATATTTATTACAATTATATACGCAGCTGCACGATTGGTTATTAGTAATGGCAGCCTATAACGGCGGCTTAGGCAGGGTTAACGAAGCGATCAAAAAAAGTGGCAGTACGGATTTCTGGAAACTGCAATTTTATCTTCCCGAAGAATCAAGAACTTATGTAAAAAGATTTTTAGCAACACAGTACATCATGGAAGGCGATGGAAGGCAGGGTCAACCGGCTGATAGCGCTCATACAATTACAGGTGCTTATAATGTGAACCCTAATTTATCTGCTACTGAATTTGCTGATCTGCAAAGGCTTACTATTTCGGGCAGGTATAATTCGGCGGTCATTGCAAAAAACATCACCATGCCTATTGCAGATTTTAACAGATACAATCCTTATTTCGATAAAATAATAACAACGAATGGAAGTTTTGACCTGATGTTGCCATCGGCTAAGATGCTGCTTTTTCAAACAAACAAATATCCGATATTGAACGAGTGTATGCAGAATTTATTGACCGGCGCCTGCATTCCAACATATACGCCGCCGCCTGCTGCTCCAAAAAAAACAAAGAAGCGTAAAAAAAGGTATTCCTAATTATTATGTGTCAGACGGAGACCTTCAGACACACTCCTATGGTCTGACGGTCTCCGTCTGACCATGTAAAAAAACTACACCTTAAAATTGTAAGTAGATCGGCAAAACCGGCTCTGCGGTTTTCACCTGCATAAAAATAAATACCATTACCAAAGCAATGAATAAAAAAGCTACCAATGGTAATTTGGCTAACAGGTCTTTTACTTTATCCTCTGTTTCTTTCGGTATAAAATGTAAGGCATATCCCAACAGCATTATCAGGAAAACATTTTGGTAATTGGCAAATAGGCTGCGCCAAACATTTCCATGAAAATCTCCTGTGATCTGCCCTATTAAAGCCTTTGCATCTGCAAAAGAAGATGCCTTGAAAAATATCCAGCAAAAACAAACAAAATGAAACGTAAGTATTACGCCGCCAATTTTAAATAATATACCTGTCCAGTTATATTTCAGTTTTTCAAGTATAGATTTTTTAGCTCTTTCCAGGTTCAGTGCCACGCCATGCATGCCGCCCCAGGCAATAAAATTCCAGCTGGCGCCGTGCCAAAACCCACCAATTAACATCGTGAGAAAAAGATTGACATAGGTTCTCATTTTATCTTTATTACGGCTACCTCCTAAAGGAATATATAAATAATCCCGCAACCAGCTCGACAAAGAGATATGCCACCTGCGCCAGAACTCAGTGATAGAGCTGCTTTGATAAGGCGAATTAAAATTAGGCGGGATAGTAATCCCACACCAGCGTGCAATACCAATAGCCATATCTGAATAGCCCGAAAAATCACAATAGATAACTAACGCATAGCCATATACGCCCAGCAAGCATTCCAATCCAACATGCTTAGACGGATCATCGAAAATGTAGCCTACAAAATTCACATTGATAAAATCAGAGATCACTATCTTTTTAAACAAGCCTGAAAAAATAAGGTAGAACCCTGTTGCAAAATCATCCTTACTTACATAATAAGGTTTATCCAATTGTGGTAAAAAATCTGACGCCCTAACGATCGGCCCCATCATCAGCTTTGGGAAAAAAGACAAAAAGTACAGGTAATCGATAAATCTTGTTACCGGTTCAAAATGCCCCTTGTATACATCAACCGTATAACTCAAATTTTCAAACGTATAAAAAGAAATACCTACAGGCAATAATAAATTAAGTGGATGCAATCGCAACGAAGATGAATCATTAATTAGCTGGATAAAGAAATTGGTGTACTTAAAATAAAATAATAACCCAAGATTTAATAAGATACTTGTAACCAGTAATGCTTTCTTTTTTACAGGATTTGATATGCTGTAAATAGCATTTGATATAATAAAATCTACGATCGCTGAAATGATCACCAGGCCAACAAACCAGCCACAAGCCTTATAAAAAAAATACAAAGAAAAAATAGTGAAAGTAAGGATACGTGCGTTACGGTTTTGCGCTACTAAAGAATAGATAATAATAAAAGCTGCAAAGAACCAAATAAAAAACCCACTGTTAAATAACAGCGGCTCCTTAGGATTGTACAATAAACTATGTACCAGCTTATCAAGATCAAATGCGAACATGCAGTGTTTTTAAATTAATTCGGTTTATCCATACAAGTAATAAACGCTTCGAAAAAAGATTGAGCTAATATACCATATCCTTCGGCATTAAAATGCACATGATCCGGCATTGCCAATCTTTTTTGATACCAGCTGTTCATAGAATTTGCTCCGCCCATTACATGGTATAGGTCCCAATACGCAATAGCATGGTCATCGGCATATTTTATCAATACATTGGTAACATGCGCTACTTCTGGCAGATCAGCATATGTTCCCCGGTGTTTATCGAATTTGAGTCCATCCGGCGGCGTTGTGATCAGTATAGCCGAATTCGGAGAAAGAGCTTTTATCTTACTAATAAGCCGGTCGACCTTTTGGTAAAAATCTGTTTCGGATGATTCTGAAAAAGCATCGTTGGTACCAAGTGAGATGATGACCAGATCAGGCAATTCATTTTTTAACTGCGCATTCAATTCCGGTAATTGATCATAATCAGTATATTTTGTACCTATTTTACAAACTACCTGGAAATTAAAAAACAAGCGACCATTGTATTTTTGCCCGTAATAATTATTTAATTTTTGCATGAAGGGTTCAGAAAAAAAACCAGACTTAACATGCGAATCGCCGATATGCAATACCCTGATCATCGTCAAAGAAGAGTTAGCCATTCGTATCCGTTGCTTTACAAGATCTAAACCGTTTGCATTGTGGATCTGATCATCAAAATTTTGTGTAGGTGTTTCAATGGAAGAATTGATCGCCGTTTTACTGGCAATAATCGATTGTTTGATCACCGGAGATAGTAAAAACAATACATTAATTGGGATGCTTTTCAAAATCATTATAGTCGTTCATAATTGCATTGAATAAATAAGTAGCGATGCGTTTGCCTCCTCTTGAATTTACGTGCGTGTAATCTTTATTGGCATAAGTGGTATCGCCTTCCACCCAGTTTACCAAAGAGTTTGCTCCGCCCATGGCGTGATATAAATTGAAGAAATCAATATTGGTAGTTCTTGCCATTGCGTATTGCCCATCTACCAAGGGTTCTACACCTTTTTCGGTTTGCCAGGCATCCCCATCATAATCATAATCTTTATCAGCGGTAGATACCAATAAGATACTGGTTTGCGGAAAAGCGTTTTTTATTTTTTGCAAGATAGGCTGCATCTTTTTGGTGTACCAGCTGAAATCAGTAAGGTTGGGCCTGAATAAAAGATTAGGACCATATTGAAATATCAACAGATCGTATGAGCGTGTTTTTTGTACCTGCGCTAAAAACTCGGGCGTAAAATAATTAAATTCCACACCGGTAATTCCCCTGAAAGAAAAATTATCTATATAAATACCATCGTTGGATTCAAATGCAGCACCGTACATCGGGATATCTTTTGAAGACACACTGATGCGCACATTTTTGATGCTATCATAATTTACATCCGCTTCATTAAATTGCTGCGTTGCATTGATATTTTGTTGCTGCCCATTAATAGTTAGTACTGCACTACTTGGTTTATCTGCCGCAGGCATGCCATACAACACAGCAACATTATTAAAGAAATTTAAGTGCGGCCTTTCAACAGTATGGTAGTTGACCCAGCTATTAGCATCAGAAAAAAAACTGTGCCCGGATATGAAAAGATTCGCATCCGCCTTATCATCTGATTTAAAGCTAACATCGTTCCAGTCATCTGAAAACTCATGTGTTACCGTTTGTCTGAAACCCGCTACAATAGAAGTTATTGGTACAAATCCAACCCCACAACCACCAAAACTATCCTGTAATTCTTTACGAAGGTCTTGCGTAATAAGGTCTCCTTCTATAAATGAATCGCCAAAATAAGCAATGCGTATCTTTTGGCGTTTATGCTTTTTTAGGTCATCTAGCTTTTGTAAAAAATCATTTAGAGGAAATGCTTGTCCGGCGCTATTTATTAAACCTGAGTAAGAAGTATAATTGCGGATAACAATTGTTTTGTTACCTACTTTAACAACGCTGTCGGATTTTACTTTTGCGGCAGCAATAGCAGTTGTGCTATCATTTGTTTGAAGCGTATCTTTTTCAAGATCTGATAATATATTGATGGTGTGAAAATTAGCGCTGAGGAGATCCGGCTTCCATTCAAATAAAAAGGTAGCCGATAATAATAACAAAAGAAATAAGATATTAAAAAGGAGGACTTTCTTTTTCTGATTCATTACGTACAAAATTAACCGGTTTGTTTGGGATCTTGCACAGTTTATTTTGACAACGATTTATTGGGAGGCGCTGGTACGGATGTTGAATCGGCAGCCGCTATTGGTTTTGGGATTGTTGCGTTCTGCTGTGAAGATTTATTAACTGGCCCAGGCGGCCCCTGGTTTACAGTTGTTGAATCAGTTACTGCATTTTGGTTTGGAGCCGTTGCATTTTGCTCGGAAGATTTGTTAACCGGCGGAGGCGCTCCCGGGTCAGTTGATGGCACTGAATTATCTGACTCAGCCTGTTTCTGATCTAATTTATATAATTCATATTCTGAGATGATCACTTTTATACGATGGACCCAAACCTCCTGTGCAGATGAATATTTTGATTTATTCATCTCCTTTAACCAAAGATGATAATCCATATTATTTTTCATTTTTGGGTAAAACCTTTTACGTGACAGGATGCCACAAAAATCTGCAAAGGACGCTTCTGCAGAAGCATATTGTTTATATTTTGTATGGCGTTTTTTAAGATGATTGCGTCCTTTTACACCAAAATAATTATTTAATTGTTTGCAGTTGAGGCTCGTTCCGCTGCCGGATTCTAAAGTAGATACACCTAAAATGATCGAAGCAGGAATACCCCATTTTTGGGATAGATCCTCCGCCATTTGGGTGTGTTTTCTAATGTATTTAAGGGTTACTTCTTGCGCGAAACAAATGTTACCAGAGAGAAGAAGCAAGCAGCATAACGTCAATTTTACTTTATTCATAAAATAAGACTTTATTTATAATTGAATATACAATTTTCCTTGTAATATTTACTGCAGCACCGTCTTAATTGCCTCTGCTTTAAGCAAAGATTCTTCATACTCCTCCGCAGCATTGCTGTAAAATGTAATAGCCCCGCCCGTTTGAAAAGAAAGATACTGCGTATTACTATTGTACAGTATACTTCTTATCACCACATTAAAATCAAAATCACCTTCGGGATTTATATAGCCTATCGATCCGGAAAAAAGGCCACGTTTTGTTTGTTCATATTTTTCAATCAATTCCATCACGCGTTTTTTTGGAGCGCCTGTCATTGACCCCATCGGAAAAGTAGCTTTAATAGCATCAACCCAATGGATATCATTTTGCAATCGTCCGCTTACTGTGCTGATCATTTGATGCACCTGAGGAAAACTATATATACCAAACAATTCGTCGACTTTTACAGAACCTTCCTGGCATATTTTGCTCAGATCGTTCCGTACCAGGTCCACCACCATAACGTTTTCACTACGCTCTTTATTGCTATTCAGCAAGCTTGTTTTGCGTTCTTCATCCAGCAATTTATTGGCCAGGTCACGTTTTGCTGTGCCTTTTATTGGCTGGGAAATGACCGTTTCACCCATCTTTTTTAAGTACCGCTCCGGGCTCGCACATAAACAATAACGATCATTCAGTTTGTACAACGCGGCAAAGGGATTAGGCGATAATTTGGTGAGCTGTTGGTACACCGCAATAGGGTCTATTGATGCCGGTTCTGCGTAAAATTCCTGGCAAAAATTAAGCTCATAGCAAT
>DATHHR010000066.1:0-14556 GCA_035317105.1 Ferruginibacter sp.
TCCATTTAGATGTTTCGCTGATGGTAGCTCCATCCTCTAACCTGCCTAATGCCGCAACCGAACTAATATGCACGAATTTTTTTACGCCCGCATCAAGCGCAGCGTTTACAACATTCGCTGTTCCTTCAACATTTATTTTAAAAAGCCGGTCTAATCGTTTCGGACTAAAGGATACGATCGCAGCGCAATGGTAGACATGTGTAATTCCCTGCATCACTTCTTCTAAACCGATCACGTCTAAAATATCGCAGTGAACCTGCGTTAATAAAGGAGAATTGAAATTGGCTAAAGGCGTTTTATTATAAATAGCTCTAACCGGTTTGCCTTTAGCAAGCAGCTGTGTGATCAATTCATTGCCCACTAAACCAGAACCGCCTGTAACCAAACAGCCCCCTGCCCCCCGATGGGGAGATTCAGAATTAGACTGCATAGCTTTTTGCTTTTATATAGAACATGTATGCTTCTGAATTTTAAAAAAAAGAAAATCAAATTAATCAAACGAATCAACTTCAATCAATGGTTCAGACAGCGCTCGTAAACTGTTTCAAAAACCGCACATCGTTTTCACTAAATAACCTAAGATCTTTGATCTGGTATTTCAGCATCGTGATACGCTCAACACCCATTCCAAATGCAAAGCCCGTATATTTTGTACTATCGATACCACAGTTCTCTAATAAATTTGGATGAACCATGCCGCAGCCTAAAATTTCTACCCAGCCTGTATGTTTACATACGTTGCAACCCTTGCCACCGCAGATCAGGCAGCTGATATCCATTTCGGCACTTGGTTCTGTAAAAGGAAAATAACTTGGGCGAAAACGAACTTTCACCTCATCACCGAACATCTCTTTCACAAAAAAGTACAGTGTCTGTTTCAAATCTGCGAAGGAAACATTTTCAGCAATGTATAAACCTTCTACCTGATGAAAAAAGCAATGTGCCCTGGCGCTGATGGTCTCGTTTCTGTATACTCTACCCGGACAAATGATCCTGATAGGTAAGTTCCCTTTTTCCATTTCTCTTACCTGTACGCTTGAAGTATGCGTACGTAATAACCAATCCGGATTTTGAGAAATATAAAATGTATCCTGCATATCGCGCGCCGGATGGTTTTCCGGAAGATTCAACGCAGTAAAATTATGCCAGTCATCTTCTATTTCCGGTCCTTCTGCCACAGCAAAACCAAGGCGTTGAAATATAGCAACCATTCTGTTTCTAACTAAACTTATCGGATGACGGGAACCAACCGGCAAAGGATCTGCAGGTAATGATAAATCAATACCGTTATCAGCAGTGGTCGGTTGTCCGTTGTCGGTCATCGCCTTCAGCTCTTCGTATTTCGCTTCTGCAAATAATTTAAACTCATTCAGTATTTGTCCGAATTCTCTTTTTTTGTCATTGGCAACATTCTTCATTTCGCCCATTACATCTTTCACCAATCCTTTGGTCCCAAGGTATTTGATACGAAAGGTTTCCGCTTCTTCGCTTTTTTGAGCAACAAAGCCGCGTATCTCCTTTTTGTATTCTTCTATCTTTTGTAACAACTGTTCCATTCTGCGAAGATAATAATATATGTAGTAAGAAATAAGTAGCAGGCAGCAGGTAAAATCAACAATTTTCGTCTTAACTGCCATAAAAATTTATAACTTATACTAACAACTTATAACTAATACTTAAGTTTGCTTCAAATTCTAACCTGGATGCAAAGTCTGAATGATTTTTTATCTCCTATCGATGTTTCACTGTTAAATGATGATAATGGTTATCATCATGGCCAATTAGCCAACCACATTACTATTTATACTACAGAATTGCCTGATATTAAAGAGGCTGATATCGTAATAGTAGGTATTTGTGAAGTAAGGGGAAGTGGTTTGCCCGATAAAAAAGACATTGTTGCTGCTGATGTTATCCGTAAGAACCTTTATAGCTTAAATTACTGGCACCCAAATGTCAGGATCGCTGATATGGGTAATATTAAAACAGGTGCTACCCTTAACGATAGTTACGCTGCTATTAAAACAGTAGTGGCAGAATTGATCCGGCAGAAAAAAACGGTTTTGCTGATCGGTGGTTCTCACGATATTACCCTGGCACAATATTATGCGTATAAAGAATTAAAAATAGCTACAGAAGCCACCTGTATCGATGCCAATATTAACCTAAGTGGCGATAGCGAAGCAAGAAGTGAAAATTTTTTATTAGAAATGCTGACCAGCGAGCCTAACCTGGTAAGACATTATAACCATATTGGCTTTCAAAGTTATTTTGTTCATCCCGGCATATTAGAAACATTGGATAAGCTTCGCTTTGATTGTTTCCGCCTCGGTGTTGCTAAAGATAATATTGAAGAGATGGAACCGGTGATACGCAATACCAACTTATTAAGTTTTGATATCAGCGCCATAAAATACAGCGATGCCCCTTCGAATGAATGCAGCCCGAATGGTTTTAGCGGAGAAGAAGCATGTGTGCTCACTCGTTTTGCCGGTATGAGTAATAACCTCACCAGCTTTGGCATTTACGGATACAAGCCACATTTAGACGTGCATGAATTAACGGCCAAACAAATTGCCCAAATGCTTTGGTATTTTATTGATGGCAAGAGCCGCAGTAAACACGAATCATCGATCGATGAGAGAAATAATTTTAATGAGTTCCATACCGTATTTGCTGAAGTAGAAACTGTTTTTTTACAAAGCAAAAAAAGCAACCGCTGGTGGATGCAATTACCCAACAAAAAATTCATCGCCTGCAGTTACAACGATTACTTACATGCCAGCAACAATGATATTCCCGAACGCTGGTTACGTGCACAGGAAAGACTCTGATTTAATTAATAATTAATAATTAATAATTGATAATTAATAATGAAGCCTACTAATTACAGATACTTTGGTTTGAAGGAATTATTAATTATTAATTATGCATTATTAATTTTTTTTTCTTCCTGTTCTGTATCCAAACAGATCTCCCATTCTGCCGAAAAGACTTTACTTAATGATTCTGTGATCAATACAGGCCATATTGGTATTTCCATTTACGATCCTGCTGCTAATAAGTACTTGTACAATTATGATGCAGCGAAATATTTTGTGCCTGCTTCAAACACAAAATTATTTACGTTGTATGCGGGGATGAAGTATTTGGGTGATAGTTTGGTAGGATTGAGATACAGTATGTTAGGACAAAATATATATTATCTACAGCCTACAGGAGACCCTACCTTATTGGACCCAGATTTTATAAATCAGCCAGTATTAAAATTTCTGCAAACCAATGGCAATTCAACGTTTGTATTTAACTGGCAAAGAATGCATTTTTCACCTTTTGGCAAAGGCTGGGCTTGGGATGACTATACCGCCGAGTACATGCCCGAACGTTCAGTAATGCCTGTATACGATAATGTCTATCGTTTTTATAAATATGGCGATACTGTTCTATCATTACCATCAAAGCTTATTGTTATTAGCAATACTTATGATATTGGAGATGTCTTTGATTTTAAGGAGCATGGATTTAAAATAGTGCGCAACCGATGTAACAATGATCTTTCTGTAGATTTTGATAGTTCATTTAGCGATTTTACAAAAACCGAAATTCCTTTTATAACAAGCACAGGTCAATCGATTTCTTTACTAAGAGATACATTAAAGCATTTTCAAGCAATAAATGACGCCTTTGCAGCTTTCTTGATTAATGATACAACCAAAACAATAATCCATTCTCAACCTACGGATTCTCTATTTAGACCAATGATGCATAACAGCAATAATTTTTATGCTGAACAAACATTGTTAATGACAAGTAACGAACATTTAGGTTATATGAGCGATGAAGATATGATCGACACTTTATTAAACACCGATTTGAAAGACGCCCCACAAAAACCAAAATGGGTTGATGGTAGTGGATTAAGTCGTTACAATTTATTTACCCCACAAGACTTCGTTTACATTTTAAATAAAATGAAAAACGAGTTTGGTTTAAAAAGAATGGAAGTGATTTTGCCAACAGGAGGCGAAGGGACTTTAAAAAATTATTTCCAAAAAGATAGCAGTTTTATTTATGCGAAAACGGGAACGCTTAGTAACACCAGCTCTTTAAGCGGTTATATCATTACCAAAAAGAACAAGCTGCTTATTTTCTCTATCCTAGCAAATAATTTCCTGGGAGCGAGTACGCCCGTTAAAAAAGCGGTTGAACAATTCCTGGAAGAAATAATGGAGAAGAATTAATAGCGATGCAAATCCGTTAATCCAAAAATCCCGCAAATCCCAATTCAGACAAAAGCATACCCATTGGTCAGACGGGGCCCGTCAGACCAATTACCGTCCAAACATCTTATCCAGTTCAGTCTTCTTAAACGCAGTGTAGACAGGCTTTCCGTTAGGTGTAATATTCGGTGTAGCACAGGCAAAAAGATCTTCCAATAATATTTTCATTTCTTTTTGTGAGATCGTAGTGCCGGCTTTTATGGCTTGCTGCCATGCTAATGAGCGTAATAGTTTTTCTCTTTTGCTGTATTTTAGGTCGTTACTAAAATGCTTGTACTGCTCCAGCATTTTTTCGATCGCGGTTTTTTCGCTGCCTTGCTCAAGGTCTGCAGGTGTACCTTGTATCACAAAAGTATTTTTGCCAAAGGCTTCTATCTGATAACCCAAAAAATGCAGATCAGGCAATAATTCATTCAACACTAAAACATCTACCGGTGTTAATTCAATCGTTACAGGGAACAAACTTCGTTGTGTAGCAATTGGTTTTCCTGCAACAGCTGTTGTGAAACGTTCGTACAAAACACGCTCATGCGCATTTTGCTGATGCACTAATAAAAAACCCTCGTCATTTTGTAAAACGATGTAGGTGTTATGCAATTGAAGCAATGCTGAATGCTCAATGCTCAATGCTGAAGGCAACACATGCAAAGGTTCAAATGTATTTGCATTAGGCGTTAAGCCTTCTGCATTATGCATTCCTGCACTTAGGTCGTCAGTGGTCGGTTGTCGGTAGTCTTCTTTTTTACTCGACTCATACACATCCTTCCAATGCTTTAGCTCGCTTTTGTTCTCAATAAAATGCGCCTGGTTTTTTTGTGTAAATGTTTTGAATAAAGACGATGAAGAAGCCGATGATTTATTCTCGTCTGTAAATGGTTTATTCACCGCATCCAGGCTCTGGATCGATCCATCCAGTTCAAAATCTAAAGTAGGGGATACGCTAAACTGCGCCAGCGCGTGCTTTACAGCGCTTTGCACAAAAGCGTAAATTATTTTTTCGTCTTCAAATTTTATTTCCTGTTTGGTAGGGTGCACATTAATATCGATCTGTGATGGGTCCAGATCAATAAACAATACATACATGGCAAAGCTATCTTTCGCGATCATCTCATCAAAGGCATTCGTCATCGCATGATTGAGGTAAGCACTTTTGATAAAGCGGTTATTGACAAAAAAGTATTGATCGCCTCTTGTCTTTTTTGCAGTTTCAGGCTTACCTACAAAACCATAAATATTCATGTAGTCGCTCTTCTCTTGTACGCTTACTAATTTGGCGCTGTAATTATTACCTAATATTTGTACAATGCGCTGCTTTAATGTACCGCGTTCCAAATGAAAAACTTCTTGTCCGTTGCTGTTAAGCGAAAAGAATATTTCAGGGAAGGACATCGCTACGCGGATAAACTCATCGATGATGTGCCTTAATTCAGATGGATTGCTTTTTAAAAAATTCCTTCTTGCCGGTACATTGAAAAATAAATTTTTCATCGCAATACTGGTACCTTGTTCCATAGCAACCGGCTCTTGTTTTTTTACTGTGCTGTTCTCAATTTCGATATAAGTACCTGCGGTATCTTCTGCTTTTTTTGTTTTTAATTCTACCTGGGCTACGGCTGCAATACTTGCCAATGCTTCTCCACGAAAACCCATGGTTTTAATATGGAAAAGGTCATCAATATTTTTTATTTTAGAAGTAGCATGTCTTTCAAAACACATGCGGGCATCAATTTCGGTCATACCCTTACCATTATCGATCACTTGTATCAACGCTTTACCTGCATCCTGAACGATCAGCCTGATCTCAGTGGCGCCTGCATCTACGGCGTTTTCCAACAGCTCTTTTACAGCACTGGCCGGCCTTTGAATAACTTCTCCTGCTGCAATTTGATTAGCTATATTATCCGGCAATAATTGAATGATATCGGGCAAAATTGGCTCCTTTTATTTACGCGAATTTACGAAGATAATTTTGGGTTTTGGCAGCCAATGTTTACTTGTTAAAAGGCAGATCGGATCTGGTTAATAAATGCTTTAGCGAAATAAGATGCGAAAATAAAACCAATGGCACAACGCAGCAGGGCAACCAGATAAACGGAAAATAAAAAATAGCAATATTAGGCTGCTCAAAGCCGAATTGCTGAAATGAGAACGGGGCAGAAAGAACAGCAATAATTACAATATTTAGTAGCAATCCCAAACAAATAAAATTCCAGCCGATCAATATATTTTTGCCGATCGTATTTTTTATGTAGCCAAAATAATAAATGACGGGAGCGCTCAAACCGGCAAGCATATCAAAATTTCGCCCTTCAAAAGTCATTATTTTTGGGATTTTCCCATTAATAAAAAGACAAAACAACAATAGCTCAACAGGTATCCTGATAGTTTGTAAAATAGTCAGCATTTTGATATCAAGATTATCTATATACTTTCTCCCACTCTTTACTATAAACAGTATAATTATAAATACTATCGGAGGAATAATTAAAAAAGGAAACCTGGATGTAGATGTTGTCAGCAAATAAAAGCCTGTTAAAGCAATAAACATTTGTACTGCAAGCCAGCTTAGCAAAACTATAATTGTAATAGTTGATTTTTTTGTTGCCCTATAAAAAAGCCAGACAGTCAGCAAAGTAGTTAATACAAAAAAAATGCTGATGTAAACAGGTAGGTTTTTCATTGTTAATCTGTTTCAGTAAAAGAAATTTTCTTCTCCTTCAAAAACTCTTTGATCTTATCAACATGTATGCATACGCCCACATGCAGGAACGGGCTATTAGAGACTTTCATTTTTTTAGTATCCATTACCACTTCCTGGTCCTTGATCTCAAATCCCAAATGAAGGTGCTTGGTGGCAGATTGCATTCCATAAACGACTCCGTTGGTATCAAATAAAGGGCAACCACTTTGTCCTCTTAATCCGGGTGTGCTCATTTCTACCCCTGTAATGTTATTGGGACCGTCAGCAATAAACCTCGTTACAATGCCATCGATAGGAAAAGAAGGTGAATTGATGATGCCGGTATTTGTCCATTCAATATCATCCGTATCCGGGTTGTGTTTAAAATTAGTAAACTCAGGAAATGGAAAACCTAAGCGGCATAAAGATTTTCCTTGTTTGATTTTTGTGCTGTCGCGAAGAAAACTTGCGTGCGATGTATATAATATTTTATTGAAGCCTTTAAATTCGATTATGGCCAGGTCTAATGTTGGGTGTGTATGAAAAGTGATCTCTTTTATCTCATCGAAAGAATTTAAAAAATTATTCTTGTGCTGAACCGCCGCATCTTTATTGTATTTGTATTTTGTTTCAAGTCCGAGTAAATTATTTTTGTACTTGTTATCATTCAGCAATTTTTTTCTTTCTGCTTTGAATTTTTCAAAATTTGCATTCAGGGTTTCTGCACCGATCATTGAATCCACTACATGTTTGCAGGTGATGGCTACTCCCAAATCATTTACAAAAAAGAAGGTTCCGGCACCGGGAATAATTAATCCGCCATAGGTCCTGGTAATGGTATGTAATGGTCTTGTGAACGTGGATGCTTTTTCTATTGCTGATTGGAACATAAATATTAATTACTCATTTAGTAAAATGGGGGAGTTTAATCTTTTCATAGATTCTTTGAAAAAAATATCTTCGGAAAAAATTATTATTTCATCCCCGACTCTATTAGATGCGCATTGAGAAAGTTGATACATAATTTTTCTTTTCTCAGCATATAGGTTCAAAATGAATTCATGATTATCATAGGAAACCATCCACTGTTTGGTTAATTTGGATACATGCTGCGATAGCTTTTGATGATCTTTTTCTACATAAAAATTCATATATAAATCCGCCCCTTTTTGATAGTAAGGGGGATCTAGATAAATAAAAATCGATTCTTTTTTTCTGTCAATTTGTTTAATAAAAGCTAGGCCGTCGAGATTAGACACAGTAATGCGGTTTTTAAAACTGGCTATTTTTTTAATTTTATTAATCAAATCTGTTTTATTAAATCTTGCATCAATTTTATATGTGCCTTTTTGTTCTATTCCACCAATGACTCCGCCTTTAATCACACCAGAAACATTTGTTCTGTTTAGAAAAAAGGTAGATTTTGCAAGCTCAAAATCATCGATAGAATCTAATTTAGATTGCATTGCTTTATACTTGCGCCAATTCTCTATTGATATTTCGACTTTTTCAATCCATTTGCAAAACTCTTCTGTTCTGTTAATAATATTATACCAAAAAGCATAAATAGCCTTATCGAAATCATTTATATAAATATGATCTACATACCCTTCAAATAAAAGTCTTAGCGCAAGACCAGATCCTCCTGCATAAGGCTCCGCATAACTCATTCCTATGAACTGGTTTTCATAAAATACGTTTGAAACAAATGAGAAAATACAACTTTTCCCTCCTGGATAACGTAAGGGCGAATAAAATTTATTTCCTTTATATTTCTTGTCCATGAGATAATTTAAGTATTTCGCCTATAATAATAGAGATTGCAATTGTTTGATCGATATTGCTTGCACTTTGATAATTATGAGCACCCGTATGTAGTAACTGAATGATACTACCTTCTGAAACATTTTGATTTGCTAAGGTCGTTTTAGTATCTTGTTCCAAGTTTTTCTTGGCATTAGAAAAATGTACTTGTATAAATTTATCCAAAGATTGCTTATGATCTTTTGCTGCTGTTTCACACAATAAACGTAATCCCATTCTTATAAGACTAGGAAAAGATTGGGATAAAATATTTTTATTAGTTATATAATATTGGTAAAGGTCTGCAATATCTCTATATAAATCACTCACATTACCTATATTAAGATAAAGTTTCCCTCCAAATAATTCTTGCTCTTTTTTTTGCTTTCTTTTAGCCTGTCTTAGCTTTATTTCATCAGGCTCTTCGACTACATTTCTTCTAAATGTGATATTAGATTGGTTTAATTTATTTTCTTTGTTTTGATCTATCAATTGTTGGGTTTTTCTTTCCAAAACATCTATAACCTTACCTCGATTTAAACGAGTTGTGATTTTTCTATTCTCTACTTTATTGGAAATATCAGAGAGGATTGAGTAGGCTTGTTTATCGCTATGCACACTACATAATTTGTCAGATTTTATTTCAAAACCTATCTGTTCGAGAATATCTTCTCTAAATATCTCATCTTTAACAAACCGTTGATTCAAATGGGGTTGTGAACTTATAAGTCCTGTACATTCTTCAATTATTAGAAATGGACTTTTGGGCTCTTTTAAATACTTATTTAAAAATATATCCCGTTCTAAAGGCAGCCACGATCCTGAATCTCCGTGTTTTCTCAAAATGTTTTTCAACGCAATATCTTTTGAGCATACATTACAAGGTATCTCGTTCGGGATATCCGGCAGTCTAAGCACATGATCATTACTAGTTACATACCCGTGCTTTATCTTTCCAAGAATAACCCTTCGATTCCCATCATAAACAACAGGTTTTTTACCATGGTAAACTACAGTTGGTAATTCGCTAAAATCATAATAGTCGCCCATTTCTTTAGCCAATTTAGCTAATGACCATTTAGAAGATTTATCATCGAAAGCCCTATCAACCACATCTTGGTCTTTAGCATAAATATCAATAGGATCCCGTGGATTCTCGGTCCACAGAATTAGATTTTTAATACTAATATATTGTACGTCTTGACTCATTGTAATTAATTTAATTATATAAATACTTCAGTATATTCAAGCATTAAATTTTTAAATGTATTTAAAAAGTCATTAACATCGGCCTGATTTGCTACTATCCAGTGATTTATTATATTAGAACAATTTCTTCCCCAATACTGTTTTTGTGAATTAAACCAATCTTTTGCTTTTTCGCGGTTCGCTTGTATTTCTTTAAGTGAATAATCTTTAAAAACAAACTGCTTTGTATAGCCGCTATAAATATTGTTCCAAATCAAAGATTCATCAGGTAATCCATGAAGAAATTCAGCAATTAACCTTTCGGGAGATTTATTACCTGGGAGAATTAAAAAATTCTTTTTATCGTTTACTCTTTTCATTTTAGAAGATTCATTACGAACATCTCCATCTAATACAATCAAAGATTCTGGAAATCTAAATCCAACAATATCTTTTCTAACTAACTCAATGAGATTATCACATCCTAAGCTGCAATCAACAAAATTCAGATTGGATGATTTTCGTTTTATTAAAGATCTCATAAAAATTTCACCTTCTTTATCTTCTGTAAAGACGTGAATTTTTCTTATTTCCTTTTTACCCGATAATGCTACATTGAGTTTATTCTTAATTTCTTCATAAGAGATATTTTCAATAACTTTTATAGTTGTGTCTACCTTCTGTAAATATATAACTCTAACTTGATTTGGAATTTTTGGATCTTGGTCCCATTCGCAAGCTTGTTTTAAAATATTAAGCGAATGAGTTGTAAATACAATCTGTATTTTAAATTGAGACGAAAATTTCCGAAGAGCTTCAATTAATTTTAATTGAGAGGCAGGATATAATGTTGTATCCAGTTCGTCAATTGCTAGAACTCCTCCTTTATAATCATCTTGATATTTATCTTTCAATCGTTTAAAGGATATGATTGCAAGCAAAATTTTGCCAATATTATCTTGTCCGGCAGAATTCATTTTCCAATCATAAAACGAAGTATTTGCACCAAGTGTATTTTTTTGCTTACTTACTAAGTAATCAACACTAGTCATTTCTATATCAGGAATTATTAAAATTTTGTTATGCCAGGTTTGATAAAATTTTAATTCATCTGTCGTGAGCATTATTTCATTGCTTGAATCAATTGATGCATCTTCTCCAATTGGAAATAAGCGAGATAAGCTCAAGTAAATAACAGGGATTTGAATATAACCCGAACCTTTTGAACGATCGCCTTTTTTCCAAAAACGAATACCTGTTGCAGAATCTCTTTTTATACTTTCAACTGTGTATTCCGGATCCTTGTCATCATTTAAATTTAATGTCCATTCATGATTTTGAGGAGTATCAAAAGAATCCGATAACTTAAATTTCTCGGCAAATGATGATCTATAATTACCCCCTGATAATGGCTTCTCGCCATACAATGGATTCTCTTTATCTGTAATAGAAAATGGCTGACTAAGTATTCCTATTAAAGTAGTTTTCTGAGTTCCATTCTGTCCTGCTATTACAGTTAAACTTGCACCTAAATTAAAATTTACATCATTAAATCCTCGGAATTTTCTAATAGAAACACTTTTAATAATCATAGGTTTTATTTTGGGCTAAGGATTTGAATTCATGGTTTTCAAATATACGCAACTCCCCTAAATAGATTAATATAAAAACCAACAAAGATATAATCTATAAGATATAATAATGCCAACCAAAATCCCGTGATTACGACATTGATATTCAAGAATAAATTAGTGCTTAAAATGCCTCAACCCGGTAATAACCATTGCCAGACCGTTCTCTTTACAATAATCAATTGAATCTTTATCGCGGATAGAACCTCCCGGCTGAATAAATGAAGTAATGCCAGCCGCATGTGCGATCTGCACACAATCATTGAAGGGGAAAAATGCATCGCTGGCCAATACAGCACCATGCAGGTCGAAATTAAATTGTTTTGCTTTATCTAGCGATTGGCGGAGTGAATCGATGCGGGAAGTTTGTCCGCAGCCTTTACCAACCATTTGTTTATTTTTTACTAAAGCAATGGCATTGCTTTTCAAATGTTTGCAAACAATATTGGCAAATATCAGGTCTGCTTTTTCCCCTGCAGTTGTTTCGCGGCCGCCTTCTTCTTTCCATTCTTTAAAATTGCCTTCGTCGTTTTGTTGTATCAATACGCCATTCAATAAAGATTTGAATTGTTGTTTTGATTCGATCTTGGCTTTTTGCGCTAATAATATCCTGTTCTTTTTTTGTTGTAAGATGGCCAAAGCATCCGCATCAAATTTTGGGGCAATCAATACTTCAAAAAATATTTCGTTGATTGCTTCTGCTGTTGCTTTATCTACTGTGGCGTTAGTAACCAATACGCCACCGAAAGCACTTTCAGGATCTGCTGCTAAAGCCGCATCCCAGGCTGCTTTTACAGTTGGCCTTTGTGCAATACCGCAAACATTGGTGTGTTTGATGATCGCAAACGTAGTATCTGTAAATTCCGAAATGATCTGCACTGCAGCATCAACATCCACTAAATTATTGTAGGATAATTCTTTGCCATGCAGCTTATCAAAAATTTCTTCCTGGTTGCCGTAGAATATTCCTTGTTGATGTGGATTTTCTCCGTAACGCAAGACAGACTTATTCTTATCAAATGGATTGGTGAATTCCGTTTGGTTAAAATAATTAGAGATAGCAATATCATATCCTGTACAAACGTCAAATGCTTTGATGGCAAATGCGCGGCGCTGCTCTAAACTCGTTTCGCCTTTTTGATCTTTTAATATTTGTTCTAATTGTTCGTAGTCTTTTTTTGCAGCGATCACTACTACATCTTTATGGTTCTTTGCCGCACCTCGTATCATTGAGGGACCGCCGATATCAATTTTTTCTATAATTAATTTTTCGTCAGTTGTTGATCTTACTGTTTCTTCAAAAGGATATAGATCAACGATTACAAGGTCCAGTTCGGGGATCTTAAATTGTTTCATTTCCTGCACGTCCGTTTCATTATCTCTTCTTCCCAAAATACCTCCGAAAACAGATGGATGTAGCGTTTTAACCCTTCCGCCTAAAATGGATGGATAAGTAGTGATCGATTCTACAGGTATGCAAGGAATATTTAATTCTTCGATGAATTTTTGTGTACCACCGGTTGAATAGATCTTTACGCCTAAATGGTGCAATTCTTTTACTATATTTTCAAGACCATCTTTGTAAAAAACTGAAATTAATGCCGATTGAATTTTTTTCATGTCTCAACCCTGAAGAGGGCAAATTTTAAATTAATAATTAGTGTTAGCGCCTTTATTTATATCGAAGACGAAGGCTCCCTGGTCTGGAACCGAATAATAATGCAAAAGTAACTCATCGCAGTCTTTTTTCCATTTGTCAATTTTCCACAAACTGTTAGAGGCATCAAAAACATATTCTTTACAATTGAAAATGCTTGCCAGTTGTGAGATAGAGAGTTTCGGCGATTTTGAGATGATAATTATATCAACATTTACCTTTTGTGGAAGGGGTGAAAAGTCGGGCGGTCTGTCTATTAAAACGATGCGTTTGTCGCTGAATTGGTAAAAATTATCGGATGCGAAAACAGCCGGCAAAGAATCTGTTTTTTTATCAAGATGGAAGAATATCCTGGTTGGTTTACAATGAAAATCCTCCAATTCAGGATCAACGCTACTATCTGAAATGAACTGATAGCTGCTTCCCTCAGCCAGATCGATAGCCTGATGTTGGGCCACATTATAAACGATCAGCTGTTTTTGATTGATCGTTCTCCAGTCTGTAGCATCAAGTATTAAAACGAAAACTAAAAAACTTATCAGCGAAAAATACAGGTGTTTTTTGTTTTTATTGATAACACAACTACAAAAAAACAAAATGAACAAATACAACAGGCAGGTAGACAAAAGAGAGATCGATAAATTATTGATCACAGAAAAAGATACATTGCTAATGGAGAAAATAATTTTATTCAGCAACCCAATAAGCCAGCCCGTTATTGCACAAAGACAACTACTCACGTAAGGAATCCAGAAAAAAGTCATCAACAGTATTTCAGCTAATAAAATAATTGTCGACAATGGTATCGCCAACAAATTAGTAACCAGAAACAATACGGGGAATTGATGGAAATAATAAATGCAGATAGGAAAGGTTAAGATCTGTGCCGATATAGTCAGTGCAATTAATTTCCATAATTTATCCAACCATTTATTTTCAACATAGCGCCATTTATAAATATAGGGTTGAAAAATAACAATGCTCAACACGGCTAAATACGATAATTGAAAACCGACATCCCATAAAAAATATGGATCATAACACAGCAAAATAAATGCAGATGCTGCTAACGAATTATATACTGACGATCTTTTATTGAACCCACGGCCAATAGCGATACAACTAAACACAATGGCCGAACGAAATACAGACGCGGACCCTCCTGTTAAAAAAGCAAACACCAAAATGCAGCTTAAAATAGCGATCAGTTTAATAATTTTCGATCGCCTTACAAATGGCAATCTGGTGAAAAGCCATACCAGTAAAAGATACAATAGCCCCAAATGCATACCGGACAAGGCTATGATATGCACTACG
>DATHHR010000067.1:0-2640 GCA_035317105.1 Ferruginibacter sp.
CAAACAAATTATCTATTTCTTTCGAGATCAGTAATGGTAACTACCTCAATTTTGGCAGAACAAGAATGGGCTCAAACAATGATCCATACCGTATCCTGGCAGATAGCTGGGTGGGAGATTACGGATTGATCACTTACGAAGGCAAAATATACCATATCGAAGGGTCGGGTGCACAAGCCACTATTTTAATTAAAACAAAATGGCTGAACACCCAACAAGTTGATAAAAGAGAAATGAAAGGAAGAACGGTTGATGGCGGCACCACCACCACTCCTGCACCACAGCAATAAACTAGCCTTTCGGTAACAACGCTAACTCCTCATAAGAAATGGATTTTTTTATGAGGAGTTATTATTTTTATTTATCCTTATCTTACTGTAAAATTATTTCTATGATACGTTTATTGATGGCCATTCTATTAATAGCTTCTACTTATGCTGTGAAGGCGCAAACAACATTATTTATGCCCCGCAATATTGAAAGGGCATACCAAAGAGGAACAAGGTCATTAGACGGCAAGCCGGGAAAAAATTATTGGCAAAACCATGGTATTTATAATATTACTGTTACGGTGAACCCGCCAGATAAAACAGTGCGCGGAACTGAAACGATCACCTATTTCAATAATAGTCCGGATACTTTACGCGTACCTGTTATAAAACTTATTCAGAATATCCATAAAGCCGGAACGATACGTTTTGTCCCTGCCGGTGATGATTATCTTACTGGTGGCGTACAAATTGATAAGCTGACGATCGATGGTAAACAAGAAGATTGGGCCGAACCGGTATATACGCACCCTACGATCAGGCTGGAAAAACCATTGCCGCCAAAAGGCGCTGTTACATTGACCTTCGATTGGCATTATGAGATCTCAGGCAACCATGATGGCAGAGAAGGTGCGCTTGATTCCACTTCTTATTTCCTCGCCTATTTTTATCCGCGTGTGGCCGTGTACGATGATTGTCATGGTTGGGATAGGATGGATTTTACAGATGAACAGGAGTTTTATAATGATTTCAATGATTATACATTAACAGTAAAAGCGCCGAAAAATTATATTGTCTGGGCCACCGGTACTTTACAAAATACAAATGAAGTGTTACAGCCAAAGTATGCAAAGCGTTTAGAAAGATCTATGACAACAGATAGTATTCTTCATATTGCTACAACTGCAGACCTTGCTACAAAAAAAGTAACCGCACAAAACGATATGAATGCCTGGAAATGGACGGCTGATAATATCACCGATGTAACCTGTGCTATCAGCGATCATTATGTGTGGGATGCATCAAGCGTTATTGTGGACGATGCTACAAAACGCCGGGCCAGTGTACAAGCTGCTTATAAAGATTCTGCAACGGATTTTCATTATATGGTAGGGTTTGGCAGACATGCGTTAAGCTGGTTATCTAAAAACTGGCCGGGTGTTGCTTATCCTTTTCCAAAAACAACTATTGTGCAAGGCTTTGCCGATATGGAATATCCAATGATGGTGAATGATAATACCAATGCTGATACTACGTTTACGCGTTTTGTCGTAGAGCATGAGCTGGCGCATACCTGGTTTCCTTTTTACATGGGTATCAATGAGCACCGCTACGGTTTTATGGATGAAGGCTGGGCTACTACATTTGAATTATTGATCGGCAGAAATGATATGGGTGTAGCTGCAGCAGAAGAAGCCTACAAAAATTTCAGGATAACCTACTGGATACATGACCCGAATGATGAGGAACAAATTCCCATCATGACACCGGGTAATGCTTTGAGCGGAATAGGATTGGGCAATAACGAATACGGAAAAGCATCCCTTGGTTATCTTGCTGTAAAAGACCTGTTAGGCGATGATATGTTCCGAAAATGTTTACACGCATATATGGATCGCTGGCATGGCAAACACCCTACGCCATGGGATTTCTATTATACATTCAACGATGTATCAGGTAAAAACCTGGATTGGTTCTGGAATAACTGGTTCTTCGGCACAGGGTATATCGATCTTGCCATACAAAATGTAACAGCTAACGCGAACGGCTACGCTGTAACACTAAATAATATCGGAGGTTATGTTGCGCCTGCAGACCTGCTAATAACTTATGCCGATGGCACTGAAGAAAAATTACATCAAACACCGGCTATCTGGGAAAATAACCTAAGTACAGCTACGGTCAATATCAGCACCAGTAAAAAGATTAATACCATCATGCTTGATGGCGGCATTTTTATGGATGCGGATATGACCAATAATAAATGGACGGCACAATAAATTACTTTTTGTCAGTTACAGGATCAATAGTAATATGTATTGCCGCTGGTCCCGTAATTATTTCCGTTCACCAAAAGAAATCATACATTTAAAATATCAGGAAGAGTTATTCGTCTCTACCTAAGAAACAGTTCATTCATCTCGAAAAATCAGCCAATGGAAAATATCATCACAGTTGAAGGGGTTACCAAAAAATTTAAAGAGGTTACAGCTGTAAACAATATCAGCTTCACCGTTCGCGCGGGTGAAATATTTGGTTTTCTTGGCCCTAATGGCGCCGGTAAAAGTACCACCATAAAAATGCTGACAACATTATTAGCGCCAACAGCCGGCAAGCTTACTTTAGCCGGTCATGATGTGGTAAAAGAACA
>DATHHR010000068.1:0-6077 GCA_035317105.1 Ferruginibacter sp.
AGTCTGCCGGTTTCTTGTCTAAATAATTTCTTACTGCTTCAACGGCATTCATACTTGTAAAAACAATGGTCAGCGATTGGTTGGCCAATTCATTGATCTGTTTTTTTAATTTAGCATTGATGATCGGCTCTGTACGGATGAATTCAACAATATCAATAGCAATATCATGCCCCTTCGCTTCTTTAAGGAGCGAGGCGTTTACAGGCCTTGTACATAATATGGTTGTTTTATTTTCCGCCATTGCGAATGCTGTCTGCTATTTTTTGTCCGCCGTTATTTAATAATTCACGTGCCGCATCAGTTCCTAAGTTCCCGGTATCTTTTATTGATATTCTTTTTTCGATCGCTAACTTATCTTTTCCATCAACCGATAAAATATTGCCTTTAAAGATAAGCTCATTATTTTTTATTTCCGCCAGTGCACTGATAGGAGTAGAGCAACCGCCTAATAAAGCCCGTAAAAAATCCCTTTCAATTTTTGTGGATAGCGCAGTATCTGCATCATTGAATTTTTGACAAGCCCCAAAGGAAAAATCATCTCCTTCTTTACAAGCAACGGTGATAGCGCCTTGTGCCGGTGCCGGTAACATCCAATCCAGCTCTATGGATTGTTCCGGGCGGAGCTCGATCCTCTCTAAACCTGCTGCTGCAAAAATTGCACCGTTCCAATTGCTATCCGCTACTTTTTTCAATCTTGTATTGACGTTGCCGCGAAGATTTTCTATAATATGATTTGGATAACGGTTTAGCCATTGTGCTTTTCTGCGAATGCTGCTGGTTGCAATGGTCGCAGCAGAGTTGAGATCATTCAGAAAATCAATATTGCCTTTATACATAAAAAGATCTTTGAAAGAGGCGCGTTTTAAAACGGCTGCCTGTACAATTCCTTTTGGCAATTGTGTAGGCACATCTTTCATGGAGTGAACGGCGATATCGATGGTATCATTTAGTAAAGCGATATCTAAGCTCCTGGTAAAAATCCCCTGCACGCCCATTTCGTATAAAGGAGTTTGCAGATCAATATCGCCTTCGCTTTTTATATGAACTAATTCAGACTCAAATCCATGTTCAGCTAATAATTTTTGTACATGCACGGCTTGCCACACGGCCAATTGACTTTCTCTTGTCCCGATGCGGATCAATTTTTTCATGACGATTAATTATTTAAACCCGGAGCAATAAAATCGTTGATGGCTTCAATATACTGGCAGCCATGTTGATTTTGTACACGAAGCTTTGCAGCCATACCATTGATTACTTTCTGGATCTTTTCCGGTGAATTGTCAGGAGCTTCAGTCGAGGATATATCTTGAGCAGCGTTCGTGTACAATTTGCAGGCATGCATTCCTTGTAACTTACTCTTTACTGCTTTTAGTACAGGTACGTTCTTGCGCATTTCGTGCCATAGTACAAACTCTTGTATATGTTCTACAATAATTGCTTTTGCCTTTGGCACTTCAGCTTCCCTTTTTTGCAGGGTAACATCTTTTATTTTTGATAGCTCATCAACATTGATCAATGTAACGTTTGATAATTGTTGCGCAGCTATTTCAACATTGTATGGGATCGATAGGTCAATGATCAGTTTTTTGCCGGCATTTTCCAAATGAGACTTTAGGATAACCGGTTCATTCGCATTGGTAGCTACTAAAATAATATCGGCGTTTTTTACTTGCGCAGCAAGATCGTTCATCGATGCAGATGATAAACCCAACTCAGCAGCTAACTCAGCAGCTTTATCTTCTGTACGGTTAATTAAGGTGATATTTTTTGTGCCCAGATAATCTACCATGTTTTTGCAGGTAGTGCGGCCTATTTTCCCGGTTCCTAATAAAACGATCTTTTTATCGGCAATAATAGCAACCGTCTCTTTTATATATTGTACTGCAGCAAATGAAACAGAAACTGTTCCGCCACTTAATTCTGTAGTAGTTTTTATTTGTTTAGATGATTGCAAAACACCGTTTACCAATCTTTCTAAATAACAACCGATAAAATTATTTTCTTTTGAAAGCTTTACGGCCAATTTGATCTGGCCAACAATTTCATAATCACCTAATATCTGGGAATCTAAACCCGCAGCTACATTGAATAAATGTTCGATGGCTTTATATCCTTGTTTGATATAAGACATCTTACGAAATGTTTCTAATGAGCCTTCTGTTTGTGTAGTTAGTAATTCACATAATGTAGAAGCATCTTCTGCAAAACCATAAATTTCTGTACGGTTGCAAGTTGATACAACAAACAATTCGCTTAAACCATATTGGGGAGCTAAAGAAAGTAGTTGAAGGTATTGGTCTTTGTTAATAGCAAATTCTCCGCGAACTGCAGCATCTGTTTTTCTATAATTAACGCCAGCGATGAAAAATTGTGATATCTCGGTTAGTGGTTGCTGCATGTTAAAAGTCAGTTCTAAAAGCTGGTTACAAAATTAACTTCCGGTATTCGTGTTTTCTAATTTGTATGTCATTGGTTTGTCATTTCTATAAACCCGTCTTGACCAGCGTTTAAAAAATCAAGTTCAATTTGACGTACGCATTTATAAAGTGGTTGGTTTTTGAATTACTGCCGTGTATTAAGCCTAATCATAATATAGCAGCTATTTTGCTGCATCATATGATATTTCTAAACGTTGAAATGCCTTACAGGGTTGCTTTTCAGAGCGTTTAAAAAATATTTGATCATTTGTTGCATAAATGAATAACAAACTATTTGCTTTATCCTTTCGTACATTTAAAATCTCTTTACACAATTGTAACAATTTCTCAGAAGTCTGGGGTTACATTTGCAAAACAGTCCATAATATGAGTGCAATTAAACGAGGAATAGTATTGATGAATCTGGGTTCACCCGATTCTACAGAAGTAAAAGATGTAAGGCGTTATTTGAATGAATTTTTGATGGATGAACGCGTGATCGATACGCCGTATGTTGCAAGGCTATTATTAGTAAAGGGATTGATAACACCAACACGGGCGCCAAAATCTGCGGACGCTTACAAAACCATCTGGACAAAAGAAGGATCACCATTGATCGTCTTCACAAAACAATTGCAGGCAGCATTGCAGAAGCTGGTAGAAGAACCTGTTGAAATTGCCATGCGCTACGGAAGTCCTTCGCCGCAAGAAGCATTTGACAATTTGCTCCGCAAGCATCCTGATCTCGAAGAAGTAATAGCAGTGCCACTTTACCCGCATTATGCGATGTCTTCTTACGAAACAGCGGTGGAGCATGCTAAAGAAACCTACAAAAAGAATAACTACAAATTCGAACTGAAATTTGTTGCGCCTTATTATAATGATGCAGATTATATCAATGCATTGGCAGATAATATGCGTCCATACTTAACAAAAGACCACGATCATATTTTATTCAGTTACCATGGGGTGCCGGGAAGGCATATTAAAAAGAGCGATATCACAGGTAACCATTGTCTGAAAGTATCAGATTGTTGTAATGTTGCTTCACCCGCACATGCACATTGTTACCGACATCAGTGTTTTACAACAACAAGGCTGGTGACAGAAAAATTAGGTATCCCGAAAGATAAATTCAGTATCTCTTTTCAATCCAGGTTAGGAAAAGGATGGCTGGAACCCTTTACAGATATACGTTTGGAGCAAATGCCAAAAGAGGGCATCAAAAAGCTACTGATCATTTGCCCGGCTTTTGTGAGCGATTGTTTAGAAACTTTAGAAGAGATCGAAGATCGCGGGAGAGAAACGTTTTTACATGCAGGAGGTGATAAATATACCATGATCCCTTGTTTAAATACGAACCAGCTATGGGTGGCAACTTTGAAGAAATTAATAGAAGAAACGGTTTAAATTTGTCTATGTACTATATCAAAGCGCTCCATATCATTTTTATTGTAACCTGGTTCAGCGGGATGTTTTATATACCCCGCCTGTTTATTTACAATACAGAAGCAGGCGATAAACCTGAAATTGAAAAAGAAATTTTACGCAGGCATTTTTCTGTAATGACCAAAAGGCTATGGTATGGGATTACCTGGCCCTCAGCTATATTGACTTTGATCTTTGGGCCATTATTAATGTTTATGGATGGCTGGTACCGGGTGCTTTTTCAGGAAGCCGGCCAATGGTTATTGATAAAGCTGGTATTCGTGTTTTTTTTATACCTATATTTTTTCTCTCTCCATAAGATATACAAACAGCAGATGCAAGGTATTTTTCGCTATACTTCTCAACAATTACGCATCTGGAATGAGGTTGCCACTATCTTTTTGATCGCCATTGTGATGCTCGCAGTGGTAAAACAAGCGATGAGCCTGGTTTGGGGAATAACCGGACTGGCTTTATTCATCATTTTACTGATGGGCGCCATCAGAATTTACAAGATCATGCGCTCCAAAAAATAAGAATGGCTGTTTTAGCTGCTTCCCATTGGTTCTGAACTACTTAGAGGAAGCAAAAAGATTTCCAAGATTTGAATTTGTATAGTATCTTTGCTGCTCATTTTGACAGTATAACTATGTTATTTACTCCTTCCATAATGTCTATGTGCAATTATTGCAGTATCAAGGTCTATTGTTGTTAACCTTAACTGTTTATAATGTCCAAATGCACCATGTCTCTCTACTAGATTTTAAATAACGAAAAATGATCAATCCTCTTCAAAATAACACATCGGAATTACTCCATCAGTCAAGTGGACTAAGCATCGCTGAGTTCATTAAAGTCTTGGCAGACAAATATCCGGGTCAGGTTACCTTTTCTTCCAGCTTTAGTTTTGAAGACCAGGTGATCACACACGAGATATTACACAATAACCTCGACGTAAAAATATTCACACTCGATACAGGGCGCTTGTTCGCAGAAACTTATTCTGTCTGGAACAGCACCAACGAAAAATATAACACACATATTAAAGCCTACTATCCTCAGGCAGAAGAGCTGGGAAAATTTGTAGCAGAAAAAGGCCCTAATTCTTTTTACGAATCTATAGATAACAGAAAAGGCTGTTGCTTTATCCGCAAGGTTGAACCTTTAAGAAGGGCATTGGCAGGAAACGCTATCTGGATAACAGGCTTGCGTGCAGAGCATTCTCCCGACAGGCAAAATATTCCATTGGTTGAATGGGATGAAGCGAATCAGATAATCAAATACAATCCAATATTACATTGGTCAACTGAAGAAGTTAGAAAACATATCAACGATAACAATGTCCCATACAATCCTTTGCACGACAGAGGTTTTGTAAGTATCGGCTGCGCGCCATGTACACGCGCTATCAAACCGGGAGAAGATTTCAGGGCCGGAAGATGGTGGTGGGAAGATGCGGCCAACAAAGAATGTGGCTTGCACGTTCACGGTGATGTGGAAGTGAATGCGGATGTTGAAAAAAGTGCGTTTAACGTTTAATAACAGGAAAGAACAAATCAAGAATATGAGTTTACAGAGATTAGATTATTTAGAACAGTTGGAGTCAGAATCCATTCACATTTTTCGTGAAGTAGCTGGTCAGTTTGAAAGGCCGGCTTTGTTATTTTCAGGCGGAAAAGATTCTATCGTGATGGTGCATTTGGCATTGAAAGCTTTCCGTCCGGGAAAATTCCCTTTTCCTTTGGTGCATATCGATACGGGGCATAATTTTCAGGAAGCGCTTGACGTCAGGGATGAAATGGCCAAATCAATTGGCGAAAAACTAATTGTGCGTAATGTAGAAGACACGATCAAAGCAAAAAACTTAACAGAACAAAAAGGGAAATTCGCGAGCCGCAATGCTTTGCAAACCTTCACTTTGTTAGATACTATTGAAGAATTCAAATTCGATGCTTGTATCGGTGGTGCAAGAAGAGATGAAGAAAAAGCAAGAGCGAAAGAAAGAATATTTTCTGTAAGAGATGAGTTTGGTCAGTGGGATCCGAAATTACAACGCCCTGAATTATGGAACACGTACAATGGCAGGATCAATAAAGGTGAGAACGTTCGTGTGTTTCCTATCAGCAACTGGACAGAACTTGATATCTGGAATTATATCCGCAGAGAAAAAATCGCATTGCCTTCTATTTATTTTTCTCATGATAGAGAAGTATTAGAATACCAAGAGCA
>DATHHR010000069.1:0-41429 GCA_035317105.1 Ferruginibacter sp.
GCCAAAAGGTTTCCCTACAATAGCAGGCAATGATTTTTTTCTGATCGGTTACAGGGTATTTGTGCGGTATACAAATAATGCAGGCAAAAAATTAAGGGGACTATATATTTTAAAATCTGAAACGGATAAAAAGAAAATGGAATTTTTGGGAAATATTTTTACCCGTTATAGTTATACAACCACTGATATTATTCAATCGGATAACAATAGGGTAACAAAAATAACGTCTGCTTTATCTGATTTTGAAATAGAAATAATAACTGGCGGAGAGGAAATTGCCTTGCCAGAAAACTCGCCTTTTGCAGATTGGAAAGAAGCCAGAAGATTTGCGGGGCCCTTACCGTTTACCTTTACCTATAACGCTTTAACAAAAGAAGTATTAATTATAGAAGGTGTTCGCGAGCATTGGCGGCCTGTTCCTGTACAGGTAACAAGCTACCATATTTCACTTTTAGATTCTTTACAATTAAAAATTGTGCAATTAGCCAATGCTTTTGTTATTCAAAACATTCCCTATTATTGGAAAAAAGGAAAAACAGAAAAATGGAACGGATAAGAAAACCTTTTCAGGGAGTAATAAATATAGTACGTTTTAACTGGCATTTTTATGCCCTTTCCTTCTCCATTGTTTTGTTACTGCTTTTTATTACCAGGTATACTCCTGCAGCTTCCCTTTTTTATATACTTTTAGTTTGCATTGCCATTGTTGTTACTACATTTATTTCTTTACTTGTTTCATTTTTCATTTATGATCTTTCAAATTTGTATACGCTTGACTGGTTAGATAGATCAGGTATTCAGCCTGCGAATAATATCATTAATATCAATGCCGGATTTGATGAAACAAGCGCTTTGTTGCAATTAAAATATCCAGCGGCAAATATGCAGGTATTCGATTTTTATGATGAGAGAAAACATACCGAAGTTTCAATCAAAAGGGCAAGGGCTGCTTATCCTCCATATAAAAATACAATCTATATCGATACTTCCACCTTGCCCCTGGCAGACAGCTCTATTGATACTGCATTTTTATTATTAGCAGCACACGAGATAAGGAACGATAGGGAAAGAATTGCTTTCTTTGAAGAATTAAAAAGAGTAATAGTTATATCAGGGAGAATTATTGTTACTGAACATTTGAGAGATATGGCTAATTTTTTGGCATATACTATGGGGGCCTTTCATTTTCATTCCAAACCAACCTGGCTAAAAACTTTTACTGCTTCGGGATTTGTAATTAGTAAAGAAATTAAAGTGACGCCATTTATAACAACATTTATTCTGGAAAAAAATGGAACTACAGCTTAAACTAATTGGCTTTCTGCTAATTGCCCTATCCTTATTGCACATAATTTTTCCAAAAAAATTCGACTGGAAAAACGAATTGAATAACCTGAGCTTACTGAATAAGCAAATGATGCATATCCATACTTTTTTTATTGCCTTAATAGTATTTCTAATGGGTTTATTATGTCTGAGCGCTGCTAAAGACTTGATCGAAACCGGGTTAGGAAAAAAAGTAGCGGCGGGTTTATGCATTTTCTGGAGCACCCGTTTATTTATCCAGTTCTTTTGGTATTCACCTAAACTTTGGAAGGGAAAAAAAGTAGAAACGATCATTCATATCCTATTTTCCTGTTTCTGGGCCTACCTGAGTATTATATTCTTTCTTGTCTGCTGGAATAACAAAACCTTATAAACTATTCTCCAGTCATCAGTTACCTCGATTGCAGATTTTATTTGTCGGGATTCATTTTATTCGTAAATTTGTAAGGTAAACTTACAAGTTATACTTACAAATTATGGCAAACGAACAAAGCAACCTTCGATTAGCTTCTGACTTTAGGACAGTCATTACCCGGTTGATTAAAAAGCTGCGCACTAAATCCGCCACAAGCTTAAGCCTTTCGCTCACCGAAAGATCGACCATGGCTTTGCTGGACCAGCACAAGGAATTGTTACCGAGTGAACTCGCAGGCATGGAAAAAATAACTACGCAATCCATGTCGCAGATATTGAGCCATTTGCAGGAGATAGGGTATATCAACAGAAAAGAATCAGCAACAGATAAACGCAAAGCCATTATATCCTTATCAAAAACGGGACAAACAATTTTGCATAAACTAAGAGATGAGCGCGACCAATGGCTCAATAAAGCTTTGCAGGCAACCTGTTCCGAAAAAGAACAGGAGCAGCTTCGCAAATGTTTACCGTTGTTAACGCGGCTGGTTGATTTTGATTAGGAATAATAATTGTATAGAAAAGAAAAGAGGAGGATAATTATGAACATCAGTACATTCAGTGCATTTAAAAGCAGAAACTACAGGTTATATTTTGTTGGACAATCGATCTCGCTAATAGGTACATGGATGCAGAAAACAGCGGTAAGCTGGGTCGTGTATTCATTAACACATTCTAAATTTATGTTGGGCGTTACCTTATTCGCCACCATGTTCCCTTCATTTTTATTTTCATTTGTTGGTGGTGTAGCGGCCGATCGTTTTAGTAAATACAAATTGCTTTTACTAACACAGATCGTATCGATGATACAAGCCATTATGTTGGCGGTATTGATCTATTTCAAACATTATTCTATCTGGGAAATATTATCGCTGAGTGTTTTACTAGGCATCGTAAACGCCTTTGATGTGCCTGCACGGCAATCATTGGTGTACGATATGGTAGATGATAAAAAAGATCTTCCGAATGCACTGGCCCTAAATTCATCAATGGTTAATTTATCAAGATTGATCGGCCCTGGCATCGCCGGCCTTGCCATTGAACATTTAGGTGATGATGTTTGTTTTGGATTAAATGCATTGAGCTTTGTTGCAGTAATTAGTTCGCTGTTATTAATGAAGCTGCCGAAATATATTTCTAAGCCCGCAACCAAAAATGTTTTAGGAGAACTTCGTGAAGGATTACAATACGTTAAAAAAACGCCTGCTATTTCTTTTTTAATTTTAATGCTTGGATTGATCAGTCTGCTGGTTTTACCATTCAGCACTTTAATACCGGTATATGCAAAAGATATATTTAAAGGAACCGCTTCAACATTCGGCATTATTGATAGCGCTATTGGTTTAGGTGCATTTGCGGGCGCCATCTTTTTAGCCTCTCTAAAACCCGGTAAAAATTTAAGAAAAATATTAGCCATCAACACATTTGTTTTTGGTACCGGTCTGGTATTATTTTCGCATATGCCTTATTATCCGCTGGCACTACTTTTCGTAACCATCGGCGCTTTCGGTATGATGTCTCAGATAACGATCACTAATACACTCATACAAACAACGGTAGACCCTGCCATGCGCGGTCGTGTGATCAGTTTATACGCCATGGCATTTTTTGGTATGCAGCCGCTAGGAGGTTTGATCATCGGTACGATATCTCAACATATCAGTGTACAAAATACAGTGCTTGGTGAAGGCATTATTGCCATATTAATTGGCTTATTGCATTTACGTTTCTTACACAAACACAAAAAATTAAATAAAGGTTTGCTTAGAGTAGTTCCGAAACCTGTGGAAGTTGCAGCGTAGTTTTTAATTGCAGAAGTAGTAGTTAGTATATTATAGGCACACGTAATAAATAACAGGTAGGCAATTATTTAAGCACAATTGATATGGAAGACCATTCAATGGGTTGGTTTTGCCGGTTGACAGCTTCAATACTAATTGTAATAGGCAATCCCGAAGACATTCTTGGGCCGTAGGTGTCTTTAAATTCTTTAGTCAATGTATCTCCCTTGCAAACATAAGTGACGATCTCGCTTGTATAATTTCCTTCTCCCATATATATAATTAATTGGTTAATTTTTAACCAGGAGAAATTGGCGGATACCTTGTGTGCATGTAAAAATTGTTCCTTAGTTATTATTCTGGGGGAATCAGAACTTGCAATATCATCTAAGTAAAGTTTAAAATCTTTAGTCGTTAATTGTGCATTGCTTTTTGTACAAAAGCATATCGTAATTATTGCAAATAGAAACAGTTTCTTCATAGTGTCAATATTAACTAGTAAGATAACATATTTTGCTTTCTTTAATGGCAAGTCTTATCGCTTCGCCTTGGTTCGTGTCCCCACGAACCAATCTTTAAATTATAATAATCTTACGCAGATTGATCGTAGCGAATGGTTCGTGGGGGACACGAACCAAGGCGGTGGTTACCGTGATATAAATAATCATTTCCTATGTATAACATTATGAACATTACACTTAAATACAGTAACTACGAGATAGAAAATTTCGACGACAATCACGATTTTATCGACGCTTCAGTCGAACTTCACAAACAAACAATTGCCTTGCTTTGGACTATGGCTGGCATTATTTATTGTGATGAAAATCAAGAACCTAAAGAAATAACAAAAGATGAAGCTGTTACAGGTGGCAATCTGGTAAGATTAATAAAACTTAATACATCTTTTTTACAAAACGCATGTGGGCATAAATTAGAGATTTGTTATATTATTAATCGATGCATTTCAGAGACATACATAAATTTGAAATATTTATTGCAAAATTCCGAGGAGAAAGTTACAAGGAATTATATAAAACATTCTTTAATTACTGAGAAAGAATTGGAATACTATTAAATCTAATGTCGAAAAAAGGAATGGTGATATTATAAATATCGAGAAGAGGATGCTAAATTCAATCGAAAAAAGTTTTGACGATTCTGATTTTGAATTGGATGAAGTTTATAGAAGTTCTAAATGGAAAAGTATAGCGGAAAGATCAAATATTGTTGCTGGCGATGCCTTTTATGGTGTTTATTATGGTTTAGCAAGTCATTCGATACATGGAAGTTGGCAGGATATTCTTTTAAACAATTTAAAGAAAACGGAAAATGGCTATAAAATAAATTTGGACTGGCATAGCATTAAACCTCAAATTATAGATGGTCCCATAGGAATTAATTTAGACATCATCGCGTTATTGAATAAAGAAAACAAGGATTTATTATCAAATAAAGAGATAGTAATAAAGGTGGAGGAATTACATGTATACCATAAATTATTAATGGAGACGCGTGAAAAATTCTTATCGAAAAATTCATAATAAAAATCCCGAACAATTGTTCGGGATTTTTTTATTTAAAATATTATTTGCTAAGGTGCATACTACGCTCTCTGTACAACTGCCTGAAATAAGGATCTTTCAGGTCTTTTATAAAGCGTATCGCTTCTCCTGTACTTTTCATTTCAGGACCAAGCTCTTTGTTTACACCCGGGAATTTATTGAAAGAGAAAACCGGTTCTTTGATCGCAAAGCCAGTTAATTTTTTCTCGTATTTAAAATCTTTCAGTTTTGCAGAACCCAGCATTACTTTGGTAGCAATATTCAAGTAAGGTATCTGATATGCCTTTGCAATGAACGGCGTTGTACGGCTCGCTCTTGGGTTTGCTTCGATCACATACACGATACCATCTTTTATCGCAAACTGAATATTTATTAAGCCGTTAATTTTTAATGCTCTTGCAATTTTTTCTGCGTACTCTTCCATCGTATGAACGATCAACGGAGATAAATTGAATTGTGGTAACACACCATGGCTATCGCCACTATGTATACCAGCCGGTTCAATATGTTCCATCACACCCATTACATGAAACTGATCGCCATCAAAAATTCCATCGATCTCCGCTTCCTGGCAACGATCTAAAAAGTGATCAATTAAGATCGTATTATTGGGAAGATGTTTTAATAAACTTAAAACGCCTTTTTCTAATTCTTCATCATTCAACACAATACGCATTCTTTGTCCGCCTAAAACATAACTCGGACGAACCAACACCGGGTATCCAACTTTCTTCGCCACTTCAATCGCTTCATCCGTATTAAATGCTGTTCCGTAATTTGGATAAGGAATGCCTAACTCTTTCAGCATATCACTGAAACGTCCGCGGTCTTCCGCAATATCCATACTGTCGTATGAGCTACCGATAATTTTTATTCCTTTTTCGTGTAAGCGTTTTGCTAGTTTTAATGCTGTTTGTCCGCCTAACTGAACAATTACACCATACGGTTTTTCATGCTCAACTATTTCCCATAAATGTTCCCAGAACACCGGTTCAAAATATAATTTATCGGCAATATCAAAATCAGTTGAAACTGTTTCAGGATTACAATTTACCATGATGGCTTCGTAACCCGATTCTTTGATCGCTAATAAGCCATGTACACAGCAGTAATCAAACTCAATACCCTGACCGATCCTGTTTGGACCACTTCCTAGTACTATCACTTTTTTCTTATCAGAAACCTTGCTTTCGTTACTCACTAATTTATTAGCAGTAGCAGGCTTATTTTCAAAAGTAGAATAGAAGTAAGGCGTTTTAGCTTCGAACTCAGCGCTACAAGTATCCACCATTTTGAATACCCTTGTTAAACCCATTTTCTTTCTGCGCTCGTAGATCTGTTCGCTGTCGATTTCATCTTCTTTCATGATGCGCGCTAATTGCTCATCGCTAAATCCTAAAAACTTAGCTTCTGTCAACAATTCGTCGGGCAATGTTTTCAATCCGAATTTCGCGATCTTCTTTTCGCAATCAACTATTTTTTGTATCTGGTAGATGAACCATCTGTCGATGCCCGTTGCATCACAAATTGTTTTGATACTAACGCCAGCCATCAACGCATCTTTAATTCTAAAAACGCGATCCCATTTCGGTATCTTGATATATTCAATTAATTCTTCTGCGTGCATCAAGCTTTTGCCATAGTAGCCTAAACCCACTGCATCATTTTCTAAACTCTGACAAGCTTTTTGAATGGCTTCAGCGAAGCTTCTGCCGATAGCCATTACTTCACCAACGCTTTTCATCTGGAAACCTAAAGTATCATTTGCTCCTTTAAATTTATCAAAGTTCCATCTTGGTATTTTTACGATTACGTAATCCAGTGCCGGTTCAAAGTAGGCTGATGTTGATTTGGTGATTTGATTTTTTAATTCATCCAAATTAAAGCCTATCGCCAGTTTCGCAGCGATCTTTGCAATTGGGTAACCAGTTGCTTTACTTGCTAGCGCAGATGAACGGCTTACACGCGGGTTAATTTCCACCACGATGATCTCTTCTGTTTTAGGATTCATCGCAAACTGAACATTACATCCACCTGCAAAGTTTCCTAAAGCGCGCATCATCCTGATGGCTGTGTTACGCATTGTCTGGTATGCCGTATCGCTTAACGTCATCGCAGGCGCAACAGTAATGCTATCACCTGTATGAACACCCATCGGGTCAAAATTTTCTACTGTGCAAATGATCACCACATTATCATTATCATCGCGCAGCAATTCCAATTCATATTCTTTCCAGCCTAAAACTGCTTTCTCCACTAATACTTCATGTATCGGAGAGGCCGTTAAACCGTTATTTAATGCTTCGTCTAATTCTTCTTTTTTAAATACAATTCCACCACCAGATCCACCTAATGTGAATGAAGGCCTGATCACAAGCGGAAAACCAATTTCCTGTGCAAATTCTTTTCCTTCTAAAAATGAGTTGGCTGTTTTTGCCGGACAAACAGGAATTTCCATCTGTATCATCCACTGGCGGAATTTTTCTCTGTCCTCTGCTTTATCGATCGCTTTGATATCAACCCCGATCAAACGGCAATTGTATTTTTCCCAAAGTCCGATTTCATCAGCGTCTTTACAAAGGTTTAGCGCTGTTTGTCCGCCCATAGTAGGCAACACCGCATCGATCTTGTTTTCGGCTAGTATAGTTTCTATGCTTTCAACCGTTAATGGAAGCAGGTAAACCCTGTCTGCCATCATCGGATCCGTCATAATTGTTGCCGGATTACTGTTGATGAGGATCACTTTTACCCCTTCTTCTCTCAAGCTGCGGGCAGCCTGGGTACCGGAGTAATCGAATTCGCAGGCCTGGCCAATAACAATGGGGCCTGATCCTATAATAAGTACTGTTTTGATGGAATTATCTTTTGGCATAAGTAGTGTGCCGCGGAGGCGGGCAAAATTAGTGCAATTCTGTTAAAAAACCGAGAGCAAATAAAATTTAGCGTTGCCCCCGTCCACTGAAGGGGAGTTATATATTGTGTATGCTATTTATGGTGACTCTCGAAGAAGTGTCGAAGAAAATATTATCTCAAAATAACTCCCCTTCAGGGGACGGGGGCAATTTCTTCTCTTTAAATTTGCGCATATGACTTTATATAGATCCCTTGCCTTTTCCTTTTTAATAATGAGTGGTTTTAGTGCTGCTGCGCAGATCTTTCCTGAAAAAAATTATCCTAAAGGTTATTTTCAGTGGCCCGTTGATGCAACTATTGCTTTAGCAGCCAATTTTGGTGAGCTACGACCTAACCATTATCATATGGGATTGGATTGCAAAACTGACCAGGTGCAGAACAAACGTGTTTTTGCTGCGGCAGATGGATACATTGCTAAAGTGAAAATTGAGCCCGCTGGATTTGGCCGATGTATTTATATCAATCATCCAAATGGTTTGACAACGGTATATGCTCATTTGAATGAATTTAATCCTGCGTTAGAAAAATATGTTACGGAGCAACAATACAAATTACAAAGCTGGCAGATTTTTATTGATATTCCTGCTGACCTATTTCCAGTAAAAAAGGGTCAGTTCATTGCTTCTAGTGGAAGTACCGGTGGGTCTGAAGGTCCGCATACGCATTTTGAAATTCGCGATACTAAAACGGACAAAGTATTGAACACTTTGCTATTTGGTTTTCCTATCGTTGATAATATTCCGCCCGATGTATTGCGTTTAGCCGTGTACGATAGAAGCATCAGCACCAACGAACAAACACCCCGTATTTATCCTCTAAGAAAAGTGAATGGTGTTTTTACCCCGCCTGCATCTTTATTAATTGAACATACCAATAAAGTAAGTTTCGCTATTACTGCATATGATCGTTATGTTGGCTCTACACATCAGAATGGAATTTACCAGGCTGTATTATATGATGATGAAAAACCAGTTGTGGGTTTTGATATTGATAGTATCAGTTACGATCAAACGAGAGATGTGAATGCACATATCGATTATAGACTAAAAAATAGTGGCGGCCCTTATGTGCAACATTTGTCAAAATTGCCTGGCTATAACGAAAGCATTTATAAAGAAATAAGTGGCGATGGTGTGATCGATATTGGTAATGATAGTGTACATCAAATTAAAATAGCCGTTATCGATGCTTATGGCAATACATCCTATGTAAAATTTAGTGTACGCGGAACTGTTAGTTATAAAGAAAAAAGCGACTCAATAACTTACGAGGATCCTAATGAATTTCTTCCGGGTTGTATTAATGTTTTTGAAAATAATGATATTGCATTTTACCTGACAGAAAAAAGTTTGTACGATTCTATTCGCTTTAAATTAAATGTGCTCCCACCTAATTCTTCTGATGACGTTTCGAATATTTTTGAACTCTATAATGGCAATGTACCGATGCATGGTTATTTCCCCATCAAAATAAAGGGTAACGTAAGTGACTCTTTTAAGGATAAGATCGTGATGGAAAGATTTTGGGGCGATAAAAAAGATTTTGAAAAAGCGGAATATGAAAATGGCTGGTACAGGGCTAACTTTAGAGAGTTCGGCTTTTTTAAATTACTGCGCGATACAGAACCCCCTGTAATAAGGCCGCTTGGATTTTATGATGGTATGAATTGTGCAGGAGTTCATCGCCTGGCATTTGATATTACCGATAACAGTAAAGACATTAAAAATTTCAGGGCAGAATTGGACGGCAACTGGCTTCGCTTTACGAACGATAAAAACTTAGCCTATATTTATGATTTTGATGAGCATTGTCCGAGAGGCGCACATACATTAAAAATTAGTGCAGAAGATAATGTAGGGAATAGAACAGAAAAAATATATCATTTTACAAGATAGTATCAATAAATAATCTCACTCTTGTCATGCTGAGGAACGAAGCATCTAATTCCAAACCAGCAGAATAATTGTTGAACGATGAGATTCTTCGCTTACGCTCAGAATGACAAGGAGAAAAAAATTTTTGACACTTTTAATAACTAACGATGACAACATTAACGGAAGGAAAAAAGGCGCCAATATTTAAAGGCGTAGATCAAAACGGAGAAAAAGTTTTTTTATCGGATTTCAAAGGCAAAAAAGTAATACTATATTTTTATCCGAAAGATGATACTCCCGGATGTACGGCACAATCTTGTAATTTAAGAGATAACTATACAGATCTATTAAAAAAAGGATTTGCAGTAATTGGTATTAGCACGGATGATGTAAAGAGTCACAAAAAATTCGAAAAGAAATTTTCTTTGCCTTTTCCATTGATAGCAGATGCCGATCAAAAAATTGTTGAACAATATGGTGTTTGGAGAGAGAAAAATTTTATGGGGAAAAATTACATGGGTACAATCCGCACTACTTTTTTAATTGATGAAGAAGGAAAGATCAAAAAAATAATCAATAAGCCTGATACAAAAAATCATACGGAAGAAGTGTTGAAGGCATGGGATGAAAAATAACTAGACTTTAAATAAGAAATAAGGAACAAAAAATAAGAAAGTTGTGAACTACAATAAAGATTGACTAAATAAAATCAACTTCTTTATTTCTTATTTAAATTAATCGCCTCTTGGGCATTGATAGCTGCTTGATAAATTAAATGAAAGTCCGATCTCGGCAATAACGTATTGGTCTTTTTGTTTGCTCCATCCGCGCTGTGTTCCCGGCGTTGCGCCTAATACCTGTCCTGTACTGCGATCCTGCAATTTTTCTGCATCGGACCCTGGAGTAAAGTTTAATGGACCGGCATACGTTGTACTCACATCATCCAAATAATCTGTAGTGGTCAATCGTTGTATGATCTGAAAAGAGAAATTTACGCCGTTGCTTAAATTATATTTTACGCCCATTCCGATCGGAAAGCACAGAGCCACCCTGCTGTAAGGTTTACGCCCTTTATAATCAGCATTTTGTCCTTCTGTACCAAGCGGCTGCAGGTAAACATCCCGTCCCCCAATATTTGCATATGGATCAAAAGCAAACACCCCAACACCAAGTGTTATAAAAGGCGTAAAAGAATGGTGAGGATCGCCCGGAATAAATTTAAAGAAATTAAAATCGCCATGAACTGCCAGTTCCCAGATATTGCTTTTGAAGCTAAGGTTTCTTTCTTCCTGGTAAGGATTTCTGCTATAATCATCATTATAACCAACCTGTGCAAAATGAGCACTCACGCGCATCCCTAAATATTCATTGAATTGTTTCAGGTAATAACCGCCAATAGCCACCCTGGGGTCGTTGATGCTTCCATTATGATTTAGATCGCCAAAATAATGCGCAGCGCCAATGGTAAAGCCAAATTCACCAATATGCGTATACTGTGCAGTAGCGTTTGTTGTTGCTACAATGGTGAAAAAAATAACAAGGATTCTATGCTTCATGTGTACGCTAAGATATAAATTGAATTGCTAAACTTTACTTAATTTCTTTTATCAAGGCCCCAAGACAGTTTATTACGCAGCGTCTGTAAAAAATTATTTTCATTTAGCCGGATCAGGTTAATATCGAATTTTTCTTTTTTGACAGCTATTTGTACTTCTGTTGGCGCTATTTCTCTGCGGCTATCAAGCGTGCATAAAAATTCATCCGTTCTTCCTTCTACTTCAAAAGAAATGATAGTAGTATCCGGAACAATAATGGGACGAACATTTAAATTATGCGGAGCAACGGGCGTAATTACCAGGCTGCCGCTATCAGGGAAAATAATAGGGCCGTTACAACTAAGCGAATAACCTGTAGAGCCTGTTGGCGTTGCTACGATCAATCCATCTGCCCAATACGTATTTAAAAATTCTCCGTTTAGATACGTATGAATCTTTATCATTGAGCTGGAGTCTTTTTTCTGCAAGGTAAATTCATTCAGTGCATAAGGTGTGTCGCCGAACAAAGGAATATCTGCATCCAAGTGTAGCAATGTTCTTTTATCTAAAACATATGTTCTGTTAACCAGGGCATGGATGGCAGAATGTAATTCTTCTCTGCCAATGCTTGCTAAAAAACCAAGTCGCCCATAATTGATGCCCAATATCGGAATGCCTTTATCCTTAACCAATGTTACAGTATCTAACAATGTTCCATCACCGCCCAAGCTAATGATCGAATCAAAGCTTTCATCAAGGTCATCAGAAGAATTGAAAGTTGAATACTTTCCTTTCATGTTCACCGTTGAATAAAACTTATTGAAAAAATCCTGGAAAAAAACTGCTTCCACTTTATAAGCGTCCAGTTCTTTCAGCAATAATTCCATATCGTTATGCTGGTTATTTTCTACGCCCCTGCTATAAATTGCTATTTTCATAAATAATTTGCTAATTAGCTAATTGCTACAACCCTCGCTGTATATGCAAAAATAGCCCCTTTTCATTTAATTGATCAATACTGTATTCTAAACGTAGGTTTAGATCGTAAAAAGTAAGTATATCAATACCCACGCCATAAGTATATAAAAAGCGATTATTAAAATAAGTATCATACTTCTGCGGAATATAGGAGTAACCCATATCTACATAAGTTTTTGCAAAAACAGCAAATGGAATACGCTGGGCTATCGATTTAAATGCGAATGGAAAAGAAATAACAAATAATTTCTTTTTTAAGGTAGATCTCGCAAGTCCGTATGCAACACCATCCACTACATAATATTCTTGTCCGCGTAAATAGGTTTCACCATAACCAAGCGCTTGTTGGTTAATATAGGCCTGATCAAAAGGCAATTTAATTTTTGCCTGTGTTTGTTCGCTCAAATACCATCCTTTTTTTAAATCCCAGTATTTATTATATGATCCTCCGATCGAAAACATATTAATCCCTCCGTTGAAATCAAATCCTCTTTTAAAAGCTGTTATGGAAGCCGTAGTTCCTTCTAACGGAAAACCAACATTGTTTACGTTGATATATTGATAAGTGTAACTAAGATCCAGGAAGCTTTTATGCGTAACAGAATCTTTATAATAATTAGGATTGTAGGCAGCCGTTATTACCGAATCATTAACACTCGTATAAGTGTAGGCCAGGTTAAAAAAATGCCGACTGTAAATATTTTTACGATAGATATAAGATGCATTAAAAACCCAACTGTTTGTCGCATATTTTGGACCGGAGAAATAAAGCGCTTTATTATTATAAGACGTTTGATAAATGAGCTGTTTGCTTTCTGAAAAGCCGCCAGAAAAGAAAAGCCCTTTTGTTAATGAGTGATCAATATAAGGAAGAGAATATGCCAAAGAAATAGTACGTGTATAGCCATCGATCAAATATAAACGAAGCTGATCCTTTCTTCCCGTAAGATTATAGTGAACAAGCTTAATACCATAGTTAGTTCTCGAAAGATCTGCATTATATTTTACCAGCCACTCATTTAAGTTTCTATCTGCTAGTTGAAATACGGGGAAAGGGAAAAAATACCAGCGTTCTTTAACAGTTATATCAATATCAATAGCCTTATCGGATACTACAACTGTTTCTATTGTAACATCGCTAAACAAAGTGGTGTTATATATCTGTTGCCGCACTTCTCTTAATTGTTCGGTCAATGCAGCAACCGAAATTGAATCGCCATTTTTAAATTGCACCTCACGGTAAATGATATACGCTTTTGTAATATTGTTACCGGTGAGATTAATTTGGTTGACCATTATTTTGGCCGAAGAATCTGTAATGCCGGCAGGCAGGCGAACAGTGATATCGCCGGCTCTGTCAATATTTTGAGCAATGGCGGCGCTAACACTCAGTGAAAGAAAACAGCAGAGGAATATTTTTTTCAAAACGGTCATTAGTACACAATTTCGCCTTTGGCAAAAGGATAAATGTACTTGTTATTCATGAAATAATTGTGGGAAAGAGGAATGAATGCTTAGATGTCTAAGTAATTCATTAAATGCTTGTAGTTGCTGTGTATGGTATTTTCAAAATTTTCGATCCCGAAATAATATATCACATCGTAATCGTAGCGTTCAAACGTAGATATTACGCCGGCAATTTCTTTTTTATTAAGATGAAGTGTAACCGTTAGCATACCTGTTACTCCATGAACGATGGTATTTAAATGTAGGATGGTTGCATCGTTGCTTTCAACGATCCTGCTTATTTCGGAGATAGCAAAATTAGTGCGCTCCATTTCTAATACAATGATGCCGCCAATTTCGTTGGCGCCAGAAAAATTACCGAGCGCTTGTAAAAGATCTGTTGTAGTGATAACCCCTAATAATTCTCTTTCTTCATTCACCACAGGAACAACTGTTGTTTCATATTGATTGCTACAACTAACGGCATTTAAAAAATGTTGATTATCGCCAACGGCCGCAGGAATAAAGCTTTCCTGCAAAGCCTGCATTGTTACTTTTTCGTTCTCCGCATCTAACAGGTCTTCTTCGCTAATTAATCCAAGGAATTTATCTTCTGCTGCAACAGGTAAATGTGATACACGGAAATCTGTTATCAATTGCAAAGCCTTGCTGACAGAATCCTGCAGATCCAGACGGGGTATATTATTATTAATAAGTTCTACTGTCAGCATCTTAACAAGTTTATATGTTTAGTATACTATTTTACGAAACTGTACAATAACAAAACAATCGGGTACAGAATTAAAGTATAAATATTAAGCAGTTACAGGCTCATTAGGGTTTTTAACCTTAGCCAAAAACGCTGTTAATATTGTATTGAATTCTTCCGGAACTTCCATCATAGGAGCATGACCGCATTTGTCAATCAAATGCAGCTCGCTGTTAGGAATCAGCTTATGAAATTCTTCTCCGACAAAAGGAGGCGTGATGTTATCATTATTACCCCAAATAAGACAAGTAGGCTGTTTGATCTGGTTCAATTCTTCGCCTAAATTATTGCGGATGGCACTTTTTGCCAGGGCGATTATCTTAATAGCTTTCAAACGGTTCGTTGTTATTTCCATCACTTCGTCTATCAACTCTTCCGTAACCATTTTCGGATCATAGAAAGTAAGCTCTGTTTTTTTGCGCACATATTCTTTATCCCCGCGTTTTGGATACGTATCACCCATACCATTTTCAAATAAGCCAGAACTACCTGTTAATGTAATAGACTTAATTCTTTCAGGATTTTTTAGTACGTGTACCAATGCAACATGGCCACCTAAAGAATTACCCAATAGGTTAATATTATTGTAGTTACGGTACTCGATAAATTTTTGAACAAATTTTTGCAGGCCACCAACAGAAGTATGCAACAGGTCCATATCCAATAAAGGAAGGATCGGCACAATTACCTTATGCGTTTTCTTAAAATGGTCGATCAATGGCTCAAAATTACTCAATGCACCAAATAAGCCATGAAGCAGTAATAAAGGTTCACCTTCACCTGCCTCTATGAACTTAAATTTCCCGTCTAATTGTATGTCGTAAGTCATCTTATCTTAAAAGTATCTCTCAATTATGTTGCAAAATAATCGATTTTAAAGTAAAAAATATATTTAAATTAAACTCGCCTCAGTTTTTGCAAAATTACGACAAAACCAGTTATACCAAGCGCATATTAGCCAAGAGCCGTATGGTACATCAATTCAAAATATTTTTTCCGGATAGGCCGAAAAAAATAAACAAGTGTAAGCAAAAACATTAAAATGGCTATTCCGGTTAGCATATTGGGAAAATACAGCCACACCCCTGTCAGCAAAATGATCATCCGGAAATATTCGAGGTAAAATATCCAATTTCTTTGCTCCATTATGGCCCCGCTGTTTATCAGGCTTACAATAATAAAGGTGGACAATAAAAAGGTTTGAATAAATGATAGGCCATCGATCCAGTAGATCAGACAAAAAAGCAATACCAGGCTAGCTGTAGTTTGACTAGAAATGTATAAGCGCATCACACTTGTTGTTGGTACAGAAGGCTTTATATTCAAAAGTTTTTTCTCCAGGTACAGCCTGTACCGGGGATCTATCACTTCTGGCCTGCCAAATAAAACCTCCATTTTAGCTTGAAACCCTTCTGCGGATCTAAACGCAAGTGATAATTCAAGTATATAATGAAAATGCTGCCATAAAAAACTATGGCTATTCAGCGGTTTGGTTAGTCCATAGGATGGCGCCGCGTCTTCTTCTACAAAAGTGCCAAATATTTTATCCCAAATAATAAGCATATCGCCATAGTTCTTATCTAAATATTCCGGATTTGAAGAATGATGAACACGGTGGTGAGAAGGCGTAACAATTATATACTCCAGCCAGCCTAATTTTTCAATAGCCTGTGTATGCGTAAAAAAAGGATAAATACCATGAATGAGTAAAAATACAGCAATAAGAGAAGGTGGGAAACCCATCAAGGGTAAGGCCGCCCAAAACAAACAACGCACGACTGATTGAAAAACTGTGATCCTTGCAGATACGGTATAATTAAAATCATCACTTTGATGATGCACAATATGTACAGCCCAAAATATATTTACTTCATGCGCCAGCCTATGGTACCAGTACCATACCAGATCTGTTAATAAAAAAAGGCATATATAAGCTGCTATGCCAATCTTAAAATGAAACAAGGCATAATGCGAATAGATGTAATCAAAAAAATAATAAAAAGGAACGATCGTAAATACATCAAGCAGCCGTTCTGCTATGCCAACATTCAAATTGGCTACTGTTTCTGTAAATTGAAAATAATTCTTCCCTTTCTTTTTAGTATAAATATATTCCAGCGCAATAAAGAATAAAAACAACGGGACTGCATAAGCAAAAAATTTCTGGTGTGCCATAGTTAGATTAGTCTACTATTTCAATAGACTAAAGCAAAACTAAGGTTTAAGACAAGGTTTTCCAAGTCTACAAAAGTAAAAACTGTGTTAATGTGACAATTAGCTGGAAATTTTTGGAGGTATTGCAGCAAAAAAGTTTTCAAGGCTGGAAAACATTCCTTTGAAAACGGGTAAGATCTCGCCAAAACAATCAATGGCTCTGGGACCCCATGGTTTAATAAATGAATATGTTAAAGAAGATTGAATAGCAGATGATGTAAGAAAGTTTATTTTTTCGGCGTAGAATAAGAATACGCTGAATATGATGGTATATAATATAGCATATAATAAAATCCCACCTAGCTTGTTGGCCCAGCCAAGCGCCACCATTTCAAACAGTTTCTCGATCAGTTTAGCGCCAAAATAAATCAGTAGTACTGTGATCAAAAAAACTACGGCGAAAGAAATGAAGGGCAATATTTTACTGGATACATTTATACTCCCTTTCAATTGGCCAGCTACATAAACCGATAATTTTAATGCGGCTGCAAGTCCGATAACAAAGCCAACAAAAGAAAACACAGCGACAATCAATCCCTTTTTATAGCCTTTATACAAAGCCAGGCAAATCAATATCGCGTATATAATGTCAATCATGAATGAAGTTAAAAGTCAAAAGGTAAAACCCAAAAGTTATTAAATATCATTAGACAAAAGTTTTCACTTTTTGTTTTTGACTTTTGCCTTTTTACTTTGCAAGAAGTTCTTTAACAATGGCAGAGATCGTTTTTCCATCAGCCTGGCCAGCTAATTGTTTACTGGCAATGCCCATTACTTTGCCCATATCCGCAGCAGAAGACACATTATTTTCGGCAATTATTTTTTCGATGATCTCTTTTAAAGCGCCGGCTTCTAATTGTTTGGGTAAAAATCTTTCTATGATCGCGATCTCTTCTCTTTCCTTTACAGCCAGGTCTTCGCGGCCTTGTTTTTCAAAAATTTCCAAAGAATCTTTGCGCTGCTTCATCATTTTTTGCAAGAACTTTTGTTCCGTTGCTTCATCGATCTCGCCACCTGCTCCCGGATCTGTTTTTGCTTTAATGATCTCTGCTTTGATGGCTCTTAACCCACGTAAAGCTGCTTCGTTTTTTGCTTTCATGGCATCTTTCATTTCTGCCATTATTTGTTGTTCTAAAGCCATAGTGATAAAGTATTAAAATTGTTTGTTTATAATTATGTACGATGTTGGATGTACGACGTACATCGTACTTATTTCTGTTTTTCTAACTGTATTGCTTTGAATTTGTCAAAAAATTCTTTCGCGAATTTTTTCATATCGTCTGTAAGCCCTTGTTCCTGTGTAGCTCTTTTTAATGTATCTGCCATTGTCATCAGCATCTGGTAATAAAAATCCGCCATTTCATCTACCATCATATCTTTTGTCCATAAGTCAATACGCATGGCAGTTTTATCAGCTCCATCCCAAAAAGCCAAACACATTGCTTTTGCTTTTTGTGCCATATCTGCAGTACTATCTGTTGCGTTCCAGCTAATGCTTTCAGGTATTTTATCAGCATCCAGCAACACATCTATTTTAATTGATGATTTGTTCATATTCCTTTTAATTGTTCGATTTTAAATATTGGACCGCAAAGATAAGTTTTATACGGCAGTTGTTTTGACAATCGATTGCCATAAAAGATCAGCGGTTTTATCCAGGCTATATTGCAAAGCTTGCTTACTACTTTTCAAGATAAACTCATTTCTTTTTTTTTCATCTTTGAAAAGCAACATCATTTTATCGGCAATTTCTTCGAAATTATTGGTGTTGGTGTACAATACCGCATCGGCACAGATTTCTATAACTACATCCATATGATTTGCAATAACCGGCACTTCACATTGTAATGCTTCGATTATTTTTTTAGGGAAAGGTTCATACAAAGAAGGATATACAAAACTATAGGCTGATGCCGTTATCACAGCCTGCTCTTCAACGGGAAGGTCTAATAATAATTTTACTTCGTGGCGGTATTTATATGTTTTTAAGCTGGTTGAAAAGTAGCCACTGTTAAGGCTTTCACTCAATATCAACAATTGCATATTACTCTTTTGTCTTTTTTTGAAAAAAGAAAAAGCTTTTAACAATACTATTAAATTTTTATCGGCATTGATCTCGCCTGCATATAAAAAATACTCTTTCCCTTCAGCATATTTTTCTTTTGTCTGCTCTTTTTTATCGAAAGGAACAGGCATGTATCTTTTATCAATACTACTATAAATTATATCCAGTTGTTGTTCGTCGATCTTATATTTATCAGCTATCTCTTTTTTTAAAAAATCAGACACTGTTGCAATTCTTTTTGCCTTTTGCAAAAATTGAAGTGTATGCTTTTTATAAAATCGAAAATAAGTTTTTGGCATTGAGCCGCCATGCAAAAAAGGCAATTCATTTATCAATAAAAATTGAGGTGTTTTGCTGCGCAAAGAACAAATAGGATCCGGATAGATCAGTACTGCTATTTGTTGTTTTCTAACGATACTTTCTAACTTATAATTATACCAGAATTTCCAAAACAGCGTCCTTTTTGGTCTTGGTTCAACGATAATTATGGAGGTGTTTTTTGTTTTTTCGATCAAATTTTCAACCGGGCCATCAGTAATAAAAACAAACGCGTGTTCAGGATGTTTGATCGCGATCCTGGTGAAATAATTAATGATAAGATCACCTGGCCTTTCGCCATTCTCTTTTACAGCCCCGCAAATGTTTATCCCTACTATCATTTTGGCAAAAATAAAGCTAAAATCGGTTAACAGAATAATAACATACGTTAATGCCAGCTTAACTTTTACTAAAGATAACTTTGCACTCCAATTTTTAAACAACTATTGCTAATGACTAAATCTTTAATCGCTGTAATTCTCTTTGTCTTTATTACTATTAACACTGTTTTTGCCCAGGAAACTACAGACACGATCAGTCTGACTTTACCTACCGCAGAAAAAATGTTTTTAGACAGTAACCTATTGTTATTAGCACAAAAATATAATGTGAGTGCGCAAAAGGCGCTTATTTACCAGGCCAAACTGATCCCGAATCCTAATTTCGAAATTACACATGGTATCTATTCAGGAACACTGAACCAGTTTTTTCCAACAGGTACCAATGATGAGACAACTGCTCAATTATCACAGCTTATTTTATTAGGCCGCAAGCGCAACAAACAAATAAAAATTGCCCAGGCAAATGCAGCGCTTACCGAATATCAATTTTTCGACCTGCTAAGAACATTAAAGTATACGCTCAGGAACGATTTTTTTAATATTTACTATTTACAGCAATCTGCCAAAGCTTATGATAAAGAGATCGTTTCATTACAACAAGTAGTAACAGCTTTCAATGAATTAAGTGGCAAAGGATATATCGCAGAAAAAGAAGTGATCCGTATCAAGGCACAATTATACAGTCTGCAGACTGAATACAGCACGTTAAATAATCAGATCAACGATGTACAAAGCGAAATGAAATTATTGTTGCAGCTTAAATCAAATAAATACGTTGACCCTATTATTGATTCTGCTACTATTGCACAATTGGATCCTAGTAAATATCCTTTGCCAACTCTAATTGATTCTGCTTATAAGAACCGTACAGATCTGATGATCGCAAAATCAAATGCAAATATCAACCAGTTGAATTATGCTTATCAAAAAGCATTGGCCATTCCTGACCTTACACTTTCTGCAAGCTATGATGAGCAAGGAAGTTACCTAAGTAATTATGTAGGCATCGGCGCAGCAATTGATCTTCCGTTTTTTAACCGCAACCAGGGTAATATCAGGTCTGCCAAGGCCATGGCTGATTATAGCCAGGCTGAACAAAAAAGCACAGAAGCCACCGTGGAAGAAAATGTAGCAAGGGCATTGCAAAGATCTTTTGAGCAAAATAAATTATACCAGGATATCGACCCTAAATTTTCTAACGACTTTGATAACCTGATGCAACAGGTATTGATCAATTATGAAAAAAGAAATATCAGCTTACTCGATTTTTTAGATTTTTTAGATTCATACAAACAAAATGTTTTACAGATCAACTCAGTTAAGTTTAACAGGGTGAGCTCTTTCGAAAATATAAATTACTATACAGGAACCAACTTTTTTAATTAACAATTTCATTTGATCATTATGCGACATCTTCTAAGAGTAAGTTGCTTTAGCAGTTTCATTTTTTTATTTGCCGGTAGTTTGTGTTTGCAAAGCTGTGGCTCGGACGCAAAAAAAACTACAGACGAAAAAGGTAAATACGTTATCCCTGATTCACTATTTAAAACATTAAAAATTGATACGGTAAACCAATGCCAGCTGGTAAACGCTATTACCCTTACCGGCCAGGTTGATTATAACCAGGATAATGAAGTAAAGATATTTCCAATGATCAGCGGCAATGTGCAGGATGTAAAAGTGGCACTGGGCGATTATGTAAAAAAAGGACAAGTATTAGGTGTTATCACCAGTAGCGAAATGGCCAACTACAGCAAGGACCTTTCAACAGCTGAAACAAATGTTGCTGTAACTAAAAAGAATTATGAAGCAACGCAGGACATGGCAAAAAGCGGCTTGTCTTCACAATTAGATGTGATAGCCGCTAAAACGGCGTATGAACAAGCGCAGGCAGAATTAAACCGTTCGAACCGCGTGATCAGCGTTAATGGCGGAAGTACAGATGGAGAATATATTATCAAAGCGCCTATCAGTGGTTTTGTTGTTGATAAATCTATTACTAATAACATGACGATCAGAACTGATAATGCTACAGATCTTTTTACAATCTCCGATCTTAAAAATGTTTGGGTATGGGCAAATGTGTATGAATCTGATATTGACAAAGTGCACATGGGTGACGCTGTTGATATTACTACATTGTCTTATCCGGGTAAAGTTTTCAAAGGAACAGTTGATAAAGTAATGAATGTGTTAGACCCAACTAACAAAGTAATGAAAGTGCGCGTAGTACTAGCGAATGATGATTATGAATTAAAACCGCAGATGTATGCGAGTGTTACCGTAACAAGCAAAGTAAACAGCGATGCTATTTGTGTAGCATCAAGCGCTGTAATCTTTGATAATAGTCAGAATTATGTTTTGTTATACAATAATGATTCTGATATCGAAATAAAACCCGTACAAATAATTAATGCTATTGGCGAAAGAACATACATTTCATCAGGCGTGCAGCCGGGTGATAAATTGATCGCGTCACAGGCTTTGTTAATTTATGGTGCTTTGAATAATTAATAAGTTCCCCCATCCCCTAAAGGGGTGTTGTGAAAATTACGCTTTAAGAAATTCTAATAACAAAACATAATAGTCACCCTTTAGGGGATAGGGGCAAAAAATAAAAAAGATGAAGAAGATCATAGGAAGTGTAATTGCATTTTCGCTAAAGAATAAATATTTTATATTCTTCGCTACGCTATTGCTTTTTATTGCCGGTGTTATTACATTTAAGAATATGCCGATCGAGGCATTTCCGGATGTAACCAATACGGAGATAAGCATCATTACACAATGGCCGGGTAGGAGCGCTGAAGAAGTAGAAAAATTTGTTACCATTCCGATAGAGATCGCAATGAACCCTGTGCAGAAAAAAACCAGTCTGCGTTCAACGAGCATTTTCGGATTGTCTTATGTAAAATTAATTTTTGATGATGGTGTTACCGATAACGAAGCGCGCCAGCAAGTAAATAATTTATTGGCAAATGCTAATTTACCTGATGGCGCTTCTATAGCTGTTCAACCACCAACAGGACCAACGGGAGAAATATACCGTTACTCATTAAGAAGTAAGATCCGCGATGCAAGAGAATTAAAAACAATGCAAGACTGGGTGATCGATCGTCAGCTACGCGCCGTGCCGGGTGTTGCAGATGTGGAAAGCTTTGGCGGCATGACAAAGACCTACGAGATCCGTGTTGACCCGGGAAAGCTTACCAATATTGGCATTACGCCTTTGGATGTTTACTCTGCCGTAACAAAAAGCAATATCAATATTGGTGGTGATGTGATCAATAAAAATAACCAGGCTTATGTTGTACGTGGTATTGGTTTGTTGAACGATATCAATGAGATCAAAAATATTATTGTTACCAATATCAACGGTATCCCGGTTTTAGTAAAAGATGTAGCCGATGTGCAGATCTCTAATTTGCCGAGATTAGGATTGGTCGGAAGATCGGACGCTGTTGTAGATTCTGCAACAAACAAAAGAACAGTTACAGATGAACCCGATGTTGTAGAAGCGATCGTTGTAATGCGCAAAGGAGAAAACCCTACGCAGGTTATCCAGGCTGTAAAAGATAGGGTGGCAAAACTAAACAACTCTGTATTACCTGCCGATACCAAGATCGTTCCTTATTATAATCGTGAAGACCTTATAAAATTTGCAACACATACCGTGATGCATAATCTTATAGAAGGTATTTTATTGGTTACGTTAATTGTATCGCTGTTCATGTTCAACTGGCGCACTACTTTAATTGTTTCTATCATCATTCCACTTTCTTTATTGTTTGCATTTATCTGTTTGCATTTAATGGGTATGTCGGCCAATTTATTATCGTTGGGTGCTGTCGATTTTGGTATCATCATAGATGGTGCCGTAGTAATGGTGGAGGGGTTATTTGTGGTGCTCGATAAACAGGCCATTGGCCTGGGTATGGATGTATTTAACAAGCGAGCCAAAATGGGATTGATAAGAAAGCATGGTGCCGAGCTGGGAAAAGCGATCTTCTTTTCAAAGCTGATCATCATTACCGGGTTATTGCCAATTTTTGCTTTCCAGAAAGTTGAAGGAAAAATGTTTTCTCCTTTAGCGTACACATTAGGCTTTGCGCTATTGGGAGCCTTGATCACCACTTTAACCTTGGTACCGGTTTTAGTAAATGTTTTATTGCACAAAAACGTAAAAGAAAAACATAACCCTGTTGTGCATTTTTTAACGTCCTTTATAATGAAGGGTTTCAAATTCACTTATTTTCATAAAAAAAGAACGATCATTACGGCAGGTATTATTATCGTTTTAGGCATCTACTCTTTCCGGTTCATCGGTACAGAATTTTTACCTGAATTGGATGAAGGATCGATCTGGCTAAGGGTACAAATGCCTTACAGTGTGTCATTGGATAAATCAGTACAAGTGTCTAAACAGGTAAGGGCTTCGCTAATGGATTTTCCCCAGGTAAAAAATGTTGTATCACAAACAGGAAGGCCGGATGATGGAACAGATGTGGCCGGTTTTTACAATAATGAATTTGATGTGGTGTTATATCCTGAAGATGATTGGAACCCGCATATGACAAAGGATGAGCTGATAGATACGATGAATAAAAAATTGTCTGTGATCCCCGGGGCTGACCTGAATTTTTCGCAGCCGATATCAGATAATATTGAAGAAGCCGTTTCAGGTGTTAAAGGTTCTATTTGCGTTAAGATCTATGGCGATTCATTGTATTACATGGAAAATAAAGCGAACCAGGTATATAATATTTTGAAAACTGTTGATGGTATTTCTGATCTGGGAGTGATCAAAAACATTGGTCAGCCGGAATTAGATATTGACCTTGACCAGGGAAAGATGGCCTTGTACGGTGTTGCTACCGCAGATGCGAATGCTGTAATTGAAATGGCCATTGGTGGTAAAGCTGCCAGCTCTTTATATGAGGGCATGAGAAAATTTGATATCCGTATCCGCTTTCCGGAACAATATCGTGGCACCGTAGATGATATTGGTAATTTAATGGTACCGACAGAAAGTGGCTCAAAAGTTCCTGTAAAAGAAATAGCTAATATCACTATGAAAACTGGACCATGCCTGATCTTCCGGGATGATAACGAACGCTACTCCGCTGTTAAGTTTTCTGTGCGTGGCCGCGATATGGGAAGCGCTATTGCAGAAGCACAAGAAAAAGTAAAGGAACAAGTTAATTTACAGCCAGGGTATAGTTTAGTTTGGCAGGGAGATTTTGAAAATGCGCAACGTGCTACCAAACGATTAGAGCAGGTTGTTCCTATTAGTTTATTGCTGATATTTTTATTGCTGTTTGTGATGTTTGGTAATTTTACAGATGCCGGACTCGTTTTCTTAAACGTTCCTTTTGCCATTGTAGGTGGTATTTTAGCGCTACATATTACCGGCACTAATTTTAGTATATCAGCCGGTATTGGTTTCATTGCATTATTTGGTATCTGTATTTTAAGTGGTGTGTTATTAATAACCGCTTTCAAACAAAACCTTGAATTGATAAGAAGGGAGCCTTATCCACTATACACTTCTATCAAACTTGGCGTAAACTCATTGATACGCCCGATCATGATGACAGCTTTGATGGCTGCCCTCGGTTTATTGCCTGCGGCGATCTCGCATGGTATCGGCTCTGAAAGCTCAAGGCCTTTGGCAAGGGTTGTTATCGGCGGTATTTTATGTGCGATGTTCTTCTCTTTATTGGTATTCCCATTATTGTTTGCATTGGTATACAGAAAGGTTGATAGAAAACACCAGGATAGAATTGGTGGTGAACATAAATAACAACTTTGTAAAAAAAACGAAATACAATAAAATAAGATCCACGTCATAACTGCGTGGATCTTGTTTTTATAGCACAGCTTTAAAAATGTTTTAAATATATTTGGTACTTGTAATCTACATCAACGCTTAACACTCAGCATGTCGTCTCTTTTTAAAAAATATTGCTACAAAATAAAAGTGGTCACTCACTGCGCATTGCTGCTATTGTTTTGTTTATCCAATTTAAAAGCTGCCGCACAAAAACAAGATTTTTTTGAACCATCGCCAACTTATAACTCACCAAGGGTTGCTGGTGTTGTTATTGGCGAAACAATTGCAACAGCTATCGTTAGCGTTGGACTTGATTATTTATGGTACAAAAAATTTCCGCGTAGCAGGTTTCACCTGATCAATGATAATAACGAATGGCTGCAGATGGATAAATTTGGCCACGCAACAACAGCTTATAATTTAGCAGCATTACAAAATGGCATGTTAGTTTGGGGAGGTGTTAAACCAGGTGAAGCCGCAGCCATCGGAACACTGACCTCTTTAGGATTAATGACCCTGATCGAAATAATGGATGGTCATTCGGCCGAATGGGGATTTTCGAAAGGTGATATGTTGGCAAATATCGCGGGCTGTTTATTATTCCAGGGACAACAATGGGCGTGGGGGCAGCAACGCATGGGCTTAAAATATTCTTACCATCGAACTATCTTTCCAACGTATCATCCGGAAGAGTTAGGTTCCAACGGACCGGAAAGAATGTTGAAAGATTATAACGGGCAAAGCTATTGGCTATCTGTAAACATCGCTTCTTTTTTACCGGGCAATAGTGGCTTTCCGCGTTGGTTAAATGCCACAGCAGGTTATAGTGCTGAAGGAATGGTTAGTGCAGTAGCAAATCCAACAGAAGTTCATGGAAAACCGGTTCCTGATTTTCAGCGTTACCGACAGTTTTATTTTTCTTTTGATACTGATCTTTATCGCGTAGATAATTTATCGCCTTTTGCCAAGACCGTACTTACAATAAACCGTACCTTCAAAACGCCTGCGCCGGCATTAGAGTGGAACAAAATAAACAAGTTCAAGTTTCACGTTTTGTATTATTGATATTGGTTATCGAATGTAAAACCAAAAGTGCTGCCACCACCAATAGCGCTGTTTACCCAAATATGTCCGCCTTGCGCTTCTATAAATTCTTTTGAGATTGCTAAACCTAATCCGGTTCCGGTTTGTTCATTTGTGCCCGGCACTTTAAAATACCGGTCGAATATTTTTGGTAAATATTTTTCTGCAATTCCTTTGCCTTGGTCTTTTACTGTAAATTTTGTCTGGTCGTTCTCTGTATATACATCAACTTTAATAGTAGATGTATCTGTAGAATATTTAATGGCGTTCGTTAAAAAATTGATCAGTACCCAGGTTGTTTTTTCGGCATCAACATGAATGATCGGCAAATGATCATTGATATGGATCCTTATATCGATATTTTTTTGCTGCGCCTGAAATTTAACTGCCAGTATAGCTTCGTCAACAATGGCAGCGGGATTTGTTGTTTGTAATTTTAATTGAATATTGCCCGTTTCTACCTGTGCCATGTTCAAGAGCTCGCCGGTAATTTTTAGTAGCCTGTCTGCATCTTCTCTGATGCTTGTGATCAACTCGTCTTGTTCGCCGTTTAAATTTCCTGTACGTTCATCAGTTAATAATTTCGCACTCATCTTAATAGAAGAGATCGGTGTTTTTAATTCGTGTGAAACGGTTGCAATGAAATTTGTTTTGGCTTCATTCAATTCATGAAAAGGAGTGATATTGCGCAACACGATCACTTTACCAATGATCGCATTGTTCTCGGTATTTTTTACATTCAATATATCTTTATTGAAGTAACTCTCTTTGCTATCGGCGTATATTTTTAATTCTTTTTTATTGTTATCTTCTGATAGTAAGGTTCTCATCAGGTCATTTTTCAAAGCTATATCCGGCGCATAGTTTCCAATGATCTCTATCTCTCTTAACCCCAATAATTTTTCTGCTACCTTATTTAAAAAGAGGATATTTTTTTTATTATCCAATCCAACGATCCCGTCTTTCATTTGGTTAATAATTGTTTCGATACGGCTCTTTTCAAATTTAATTTCGGCTAGATTGCTGTTTTCGTATTCATCCAGTTTTTCTGCCATGCTATTAAATGATGCGGCCAGGTCTCCAAACTCATCCTTTTGTTCGAGGTAGATCCTTTTCCCATAATTTTTATCCGCGATCGCGGCAATACCTTCTGATAATGCCCTTATAGGATTTGAAATAATGCCAGGGAAATTTACAACCAGCGTGAAGGCGATCAGTGTAAGCACGGCAAAAATGACGGTTAATATAAAATTGGCATCTCCTGCCGTTTTATGTGCGCTGTTATTTTTTCTTAAGATCGCTTTTTCATTGAGGTCATTAATGATCGCGATGGACTGTCTTATTTGCGGATAATTAGAAGAATCGAGTGGGTTGAGTTTGAGTTCGTTAAAATTTCTTCTCACGTCTGCCGTTGCTTCTTTTTCGCCTTGTTCTGTAATATTGTTTTCCTGTTTGTTTAGATTGTCTTCAAATAATTTATACGCATCTGTATTCTGAGGCAGTTGATCCAGTTCTTTCAGCATATTCCCGCAATACACTAATGTTTCAAAATTGTTTTTCAATATCCTGTCTTCGTTATCGCTTAGTTTATTGATATAGAAAATACTCAATATGCAAAAAGTGAGTATCACTAAAAATAAAAAGCCGAGTGCCAGTGATAGTTTTGTTTTTAATCTCATAACCATTCTTTTCTACGATAAAATTACAATATCAATGTCTGATGCAGATAATTTGTTTAGTAATTGATTGAATACTGCTGTGCTTAAAATTATATTCAGCAAGCTAAGGTGTGGTTTTCCAATGCAGATCGTTGTAATGCCTTTTTCTTCGCTTGTTTCTATAATGCCTTTGGCAATATTGTTTTGTTTGATCTTAATTACTTCGCCGCCCAGCTCTGTTGCCAGCTTAAAATTATTCAGCAAATGCCGCTGTGCCGCCAGGCCAATATTATCGCCGCTCTCTTTTGGTGTTTGCACGTATAATAATATCCAGCTTGAGTTATAGTAAGATGCTAATCTTGCCGTTTTACGAATTACTTTTTTAGCGGTTTCGTGATTGCTGCCGATACAGGCTAAAAACCTTTCGCTTTTAAGATGCCCGTTCCGCGGAAGTTCTGTTTGAATTTTTCTTTCAACTTGTGACGCTACTTCTTTTAAAGCCAGCTCTCTCAGTTGTAATATTCTTTCTGCCTGAAAAAAATTCTTTAAGGCAATAGGGATCTTTTCTGTCTTGTAAATTTTCCCTTCTTTCAATCGAACTATTAGTTCATCTGCCGTAAGATCAATATTTACTACTTCGTCTGCTTGTTGTAAAACGCTATCCGGAATTCTTTCTGCAACTTCTATTCCTGTTATCGCTTTTACTTCGGGGTTCAGACTTTCAATGTGCTGAATATTGACGGCGCTAATTACATTGATGCCGGCATCTAAAATATCCATTACATCCTGCCAGCGCTTTTCATTTTTACTTCCTTCTATATTCGTATGTGCCAGCTCATCTATTATTACAATTTCGGGATGAAGATTAAGAATAGCCTGTACATCCAGCTCTTCCAATTCTTTGCCCTTGTAAAAAAGTTTGCGCCGCGGGATCAGTGGCAACCCTTCTAAAAGGTCATGTGTTTCTTTTCGCTGGTGCGTTTCGATATAGCCGATCTTCACATCAACGCCATTACGTAACAAAGTCTGGGCTTCCTGCAACATGCGAAAGGTTTTACCAACCCCTGCACTCATGCCAATATAAATCTTAAACTTTCCACGTCTTGACCTGCGGATCATTTCTAAAAAATGCGCTGCACTTTGTTCATCGGGCATTGTGTACTTTTTAATTATCTAAGAACAAGTTACCCTCCTCAATCCAGAGAAGGGTAACATTTAAAAGAACCAGCAGAAACCTTCTTTAATTATTTGAGGTTATCTAATGCAATATTCAATTGCAAAACATTTATTTTATCCATTCCAAAAAAACCGAACAATGGTTTTTGGATATTGTTTACTATTAGCTCATCGATCTTGTCTTCACTAATATTTCTTATTTTGGCAATACGTGCCACCTGTACATATGCTGCATTGGGTGAAATATCCGGATCAAGTCCGCTGCCTGAGTAAGTTACTAATTCCGATGGAATGTCTGATTTTTTAACGTCAGGATTATGTACCATAAAAGAATCAATATGGCTTTGAACATCTGCTAAATAATCAGGGTTCGATGGGCCTTTGTTGCTACCGCTACCGCTGGTAGCATCATACCCGTTGCCGGCTTTAGAGGGTCGGCTCCAAAAATATTTATCCTTGGTAAAGCTTTGTCCTTCTAAAGCGTAGCCAACTACTTTTCCATTTACAGAAACGGTTTCGCCTTGTCCTTTATTTGGTGCTGCTTGTGCTATGCCCCAGATAAGTAATGTGTACAACACACAAAAGAAAAAGACTGATACCAGGGTTAATCTTAGTGCGGGAAGAATATGTTGTTTCATGTTTTTATTTTTTAATTACGACTTTACTATTTTAAAACCAGATTGATACGATAAGATCTATTAATTTAATACCGATGAAAGGAACGATCAATCCTCCTAATCCATAAATGAACATATTCCTTCTTAACAAAGCACTTGCTCCTATCGGCTTATAAGAAACGCCTTTTAATGCCAATGGAATTAATAATGGAATGATGATCGCATTAAAAATAACAGCTGATAATATCGCGCTCTCAGGACTATGCAGGTGCATTATATTTAAACTTTGCAATGCCGGTATTGATACAATAAATAATGCCGGAACGATCGCGAAATATTTTGCCACATCATTGGCAATACTGAAAGTTGTTAGCGTTCCTCTTGTCATTAATAATTGTTTACCAATTTCAACGATCTCAATTAATTTAGTCGGATCATTGTCCAGATCAACCATGTTACCAGCTTCTTTAGCAGCCTGTGTTCCACTGTTCATCGCTACACCAACATCTGCCTGTGCTAAAGCCGGCGCATCGTTTGTTCCGTCGCCCATCATCGCAACCAGCTTGCCGCCTTGTTGTTCTTTTTTGATGTAGTTCATTTTATCTTCCGGTTTTGCTTCCGCGATAAAATCATCTACCCCTGCTTTTTCTGCAATGAATTTTGCTGTCAACGGATTATCACCGGTAACCATTACCGTTTTTACACCCATCTTACGCAAACGTTGAAAACGTTCAGCAATACCGGGCTTGATGATATCCTGTAATTCTATAACTCCGAATATTGTTTCATTCTGACTAACAACCAATGGCGTTCCACCATTTGATGCTATTATTTTCACTCTATCTTCTGTTTCTAAAGGAAAAGGATTGCCCGCTTTCAATGCAATGTTTCTGATAGAGTCAAAAGCACCTTTACGAATTCTTAATCCGTTCTGTAAGTCGATGCCACTGCATCTTGTCTCAGCAGTAAATTCTATAAATTTTGCATTGGTTGTATTAAAACCATTTGCACCAATATTAGCCAATTCAACAATTGATTTCCCTTCGGGCGTTTGATCCGCTAAAGAAGATAATACACAAGCATCAACAAAAACTTTTTCTTCTATATTATTTGCCGGCCAAAAATTAGTAGCCTTTCTATTGCCAATAGTAATGGTGCCTGTTTTATCTAATAGTAATGTATCAAGGTCACCTGCTGTTTCAACAGCTTTACCGCTTTTGGTTATTACGTTTGCCCGTAATGCCCTATCCATACCCGCAATACCAATGGCTGATAATAAACCGCCGATCGTTGTTGGTATCAGGCAAACGAATAAAGAAATAAAAGCCGCAATAGTAATTGGTGTGTTAGCAAAATCACCAAAAGGTTTTAATGTAACGCAAACAATAGTGAATATGATAGTAAACCCTGCCAACAAAATTGTCAACGCAATTTCATTCGGTGTTTTCTGACGCGAAGCGCCTTCTACCAATGCGATCATTTTGTCTAAAAAGCTTTCACCCGGTTCTGTTGTAACGCGTACTTTTATTTTATCGCTCAATACCATTGTTCCGCCTGTTACAGATGATTTATCGCCACCGGCTTCTCTTATCACGGGTGCACTTTCGCCGGTGATGGCACTTTCATCAATGGTAGCGATACCTTCAATGATCTCTCCATCCATTGGTATCAGATCTCCTGTTTCGCAAAGAAAAACATCCCCCTTTACTAATTGTGATGAAGGAACAATTTTTACTTCATTTACGTACATATCTCCTACAGGAAATATTTTTTTAGCAGGTGTCTCTTCTCTTGTCTTTCTTAAGCTGTCTGCCTGTGCCTTACCGCGTGCTTCGGCAATAGCTTCCGCAAAATTTGCAAACAGCAATGTTAGAAAAAGAACAATAAAAATACAAAAGTTATACGCGAAGCTACCCTGTGCATGATCACCCTTTAAGATGAATATGCAAACAATAAGCATGATCGCAGTTCCAATCTCCACGGTAAACATTACCGGGTTCTTGAACATGATGCGAGGATTCAATTTTATAAAAGAATGTTTGAATGCTTCTTTCATTAAAGATGCCTCGAAAAGATTATTACTAGATTTATTTCGTGCCATATAATTGATTTTCTTGCTGTTTTGAAATTATTTTCAAAGTCAAAAGTTATAAGTCAAAACCAATAACTTTTGACTTTTTACTTAGTGTATTACCTCATTTTGAAAAACTCTGCTATCGGACCTAAAACCAATGCAGGGAAAAATGATAGCGCTGCTACAATGAATATTACTGCAAGCACCAGGATACCAAATGTGCTCGTATCTGTTTTCAGTGTTCCCGCACTTTCAGGTACATACTTTTTATTAGCCATGATACCAGCGATTGCCAACGGACCGATGATCGGCAAATAGCGGCCTATTACCATAATGATACCGTCGCTGATATTCCAGAACGGAACATTTGCGCCCAGGCCGGCAAACTCTGAACCATTGTTAGCCGATGCAGAAAAATATTCGTACAACATTTCGGAGAAACCATGATAGCCCGGATTATTTAACCAGCCTGAATATGTTTGCGGATCTCCAACATATAAATGACAGGCCAATGCTGTACCGCCTAGTGCTAAAAAAATATGAAGTAGTGCAATGATCGTTGCGATCTTTGTTTCCTTGGCTTCGAGTTTCTTTCCTAAAAATTCAGGTGTTCGGCCTACCATCAGGCCTCCGATAAACACTGCTATAATAACAAAAATGTAAAAATTTAAAAATCCTACGCCAACACCGCCAAAGAAGCAGTTTACCATCATGCCCCACATACAAAGCATTCCCGCTAATGGCGTAAAGCTATCGTGCATCGCACATACGGAACCGTTAGAAGTAACAGTTGCGCTGATACCCCAATAAGCTGATAGGGCAGAACCGAAGCGAATTTCTTTCCCTTCCATGCTGCCGCGCGGTTGCGCAATGCCCATTTGTGCGATGGCCGGATTTCCTTTCATTTCATAATGCACCGCAGGAATGGCAAAGAGTAAAAAACCAATCGCCATAATGATAAAGAACGTCCACGCCAATCTTTTTCTTTTTAGTATATATCCCATCGTGAACAATAATGCAATGGGAATAAGAATGATGTAGATCACTTCAAGTCCGGCAGTTAAATAACTTGGGTTCTCAAAAGGATGGGCTGAGTTAACGCCATAAAAGCCACCACCATTTGTACCGATCTGTTTGATAGCGATCATGGCGGCTGAAGGGCCGCGACTAACATTTACTGTATCGCCTTGTAAAGAAACAAACTGCCCTTTTCCTTCGAACGTCATTGGCGTACCACTGAACGCAAGGAAAATGGCAGCTATTATGGAGAGGGGTAGTAAAATTCTTGTACATGATTTAATTAAGTACACATAAAAATTACCGAGTTTGTCTGTTGTTTTTTCTTTCATCGCAACAAATACAATTACGCAAACTGCCATGCCGGTGCCGGCACTAACAAATTGAAAGAATTGTAAGGTTAATTGCCCGAGATAAGACACAGCAGATTCGCCGGAGTAATGCTGAATATTCGTGTTCGAGATAAAACTCATTGCTGTATTAAAAGCAAGATCTGCTGTCATGGATGGATTGCCATCCGGATTTAACGGTAACCAGCTTTGATTCATCAATATCAGCATGGCCAGTATGAACCACACAAAATTGATGAGCAACATGGCCACAAGGCTTTCTTTCCATGTCATTTGCTTTTCCGGTTTGATGCCTCCCAGTTTATAGAATATTTTATCCAACGGATTTAAAACGGGATCTAACCAGGTACGTTCGCCTTCGTATACTTTGCCCATGTATTTACCAAGTGGTATCGCGAACAATACCATGGCGACAAACATTATTATAATACCAATGATTTCTGTGTTCATTTTAATTTGTGTTTGAATTGTTAGTGTTAAGATTTAAGTATCTAGTATCAGGACAAATTTCTTTCTTGCTACCTGCTACTTTCTACTAACTACTTTTTAGAATTTTTCTGGCTTGATCAATACATAACATAAATAAAGAAATACCAGAACTGAAACAATGAATAAATAAAGCATGATGTATATAATTTATATTTTATCAAAAAAATCGATCGATCTGAATAACAGTACAAAGCATGCAATGCCTGTTACGTAAAGAATTACGGTTAACATATTTTTTATTTTTTGGTGATTAGTGAAGCAGCCTTTTGAATTTTAAGATAGCGATGTAAACCAGTGATAATGCAATTGCCCATGCGGCTACTACTACTATGATATCGGCTATTTTCTCTTTGGTCTTTGTTAGTTTCATGCTGCTATAAATTTATTATAGTTTGTAATTCTCTTAATAGTATGATTTGCTGCTGGTTTTAATAGTAGTGCTCTTGCTGCTTTTAAACGTTGGCAGTATTAAGACTAAAATTAATAGTGCAACTCTTCCAATAGCTTGGCCACCGCCGCTAAGCGATGATGCGGGAGAATCGCCAACATTTTCTGCCAGGGCTGTTGCTGATACAGTAGCTAACAATAAAGTTGCCATGATGGGTTTTGATAATGCTTTCATTTTTTTTCGTTTTTGGTTTAAGAATAATAAAATGAATTCTTGTTGGCTATATAATGCCAACACTATGCCTATAAACCAAAAAGGAGATGAGGGAGTTTGAAATTCACTACAGATAAGGCTTTCGAGGATTTTTATAGTATTTAAGCGCAATAAGGAACAATAAAAAACCCTTCCGTTTGGGAAGGGTCTTATCAAAATGAAAAAGTGGTTAATTAAACCTGTGCCATACGTTTTAATGGAATATTATGGATTGGTGCTACCAACAATGATGTTTTTTCAATTTTTGTATCGCTTTGATCTAGGCCAAACGCTTTTTTATCAGATAAGCCTAATCTGCTTAACCAAAAATAAGATTTTAATATAAAGCCTTCCTTCATGGAGAATTCATTTTCAACAGAAAGAAAACGCTGTATCAATACATAGCGGATATCTGCCGTGATATTGTGTTTGTTAAACCCCGATTGTACACAGTTCTCATCCAATTCATGATGCTCTAACATATCCTGCATCACTTTCCTGAACAACAAATTAACGCGCGGCTGTATTCTAAAGCCAAGCTTGAATTCAACGCGTATTATTTTATCGTGTTCAATTTCTTCGATCGCATATTCCATTGTGTATGGATCATCTGCTCTTTCGATATGGATCAGCCATAAAACATCTGCACGTTTTGGCCTTTTACTTAATATAGATTCCAGTATCCTTGTCTCCACGCTTTTTACATTGTTGGCTTTTGTAAGATATACCAGGTGAGTAGCATATTTCGGCTCTGCAGTATTATCGCTTAATTTAAGCAATGCCGGAACGAAAGAGCTGATATTTTCAAACTGCAGAAAGCGGTTGGTGATCTTTCTTGCTTTGAACCAAACAAACATAACATACACAAGGCTTATTTCAAATATCAGGAATTTCCATCTCGCTGCCAGCTTAATAATGTTAGCGATACAAAAAGAAGATTCAACCGAGATGAAAACACATAAGATCAATGCAATTACGATAGGGTGCCATTTCTTTACAAACTTCATGTAATAGAACATCAGGGTTGTTGTCATGATCATGGCAACTGTGATAGAGAAACCGTATGCCACCACCATTGAACTTGAATCTTTAAAATATAACATCATACCAACACAGCCTGCATATAATATCCAGTTGATACTTGGTATATATATTTGCCCACGGATATTGCTCGGATATTTAATAGTGATGCGTGGCCAGAAATTCATGCTCACCGCTTCACTGATCAAAGTAAATGATCCGCTGATCAAAGCCTGGCTCGCAATGATCGTTGCCATCGTTGCGATGATGATCGCCGGTAATAAAAACCAGTGCGGCATTATTTCGTAGAATGGGTTCAAATTACCCAATGTAGTTTTACCGCTATTCAATAACCATGCTGCCTGACCAAAATAATTTGCCAGCAAAGCTGTCTTTACAAAGAACCAGCTTACCTGTATATTTTTTTTGCCGCAATGCCCCAGGTCAGAATATAAAGCTTCGGCACCTGTTGTACATAAAAATACGGCACCTAGTAACCAGAACCCTTTTGGATATTGCGTTAATAATTTGATAGCATAATACGGGTTACAGGCTGCCAATATATTCGGAAAATGAAAAACCTGTATAGCGCCCCAGAACATGATCATACTAAACCAAACAAGCATAATAGGACCAAATGCACTACCTACTACTTTTGTTCCGAATTGTTGGAAGAAAAATAATAGTGTCATAATAGCGATCACGATCCCGATCGTTAATGCATTGCCCGGTACAATGATCGTTTCTAATCCGTGTACGCCATTTAAACCTTCTATCGCAGAAGCAACAGAAATTGGCGGGGTGATAATACCATCTGCTAACAAGGTTGCGGCGCCAAGTATTGCCGGAAAATAAAGCCAGTGACGGTAGCGCCATACTAATGCGTATAACGAAAATATTCCGCCTTCGCCTTTATTATCTGCCTGTAGCGTAAGAAAAATATATTTGAAAGTTGTTTGTAATGTCAACGTCCATAAGACGCAAGAGATACCTCCATAAACCAATTCTTGCGAGATCGGCCTGTCGCCAATGATCGAACTGAAAACATACAAAGGAGAAGTTCCTATATCCCCGAAAATAATACCAAGTGTTACAAGTAAGCCGGCGGCTGTTACTTTTTTTATATTAGGATGCATAATGGTTTGCTGCTGATTTTATTAGAAAATAAAGATTTACAAATGCTGGTGTGAAATGAATAACACTTAGGTTAAGGGGGAAGAGAATCTGCTGCCATAAAGATTGCTTTTAAATAAAAAATAATTTCAGCTATACCGTATATAAATAAAGTATAATTAATGGCAAACAATCGAACCTACACTTAAGTCAAATGATGTGCCTAAACGGGCAAATAAAATTTACAACCGGTGCAATCTTTATCCAGCAAAGGATTAAAAATTAAATTAATTTTCATGGGTACTTTTGCCAAATAAAAAACCCTTCCGTTTTGGAAGGGTGTATTTTCAAAATGAAAAGGTTCTATTAAATGATCTTATATTCTTCGATCTTTCTATAGAGTGTTGTTAAGCCGATATTCAGCAATTTTGCTGTTTCGGTCTTATTTCCTTTGGTATGATTCAGTACCCTTTGGATATGTAGTTTTTCAACACTTGCCAGATCAAAAGCAGACAGTGTTCCCTGAGTATTAAGATTGGTTGATTGTAATTCTATTGGCAGGCTATCGATCGTTAACTCGGTTCCTTCTGCTAAAATAACGGCACGTTCCATAATATTTTTTAGCTCGCGGATATTCCCTTTCCAATCGTGCTGTTGTAAATGCTCCAGAAAATCTTTACTGACCGTTTCAATTTTCGCATTTGATTTTTGTAAAAATATTTTAAGAAAATGTTGCGCTAAAAGAGGGATATCTTTTTTTCTGTCGCGAAGCGATGGCAAGAAAATGGTGAAGACATTTAATCTATAAAAAAGATCTTCCCTGAATTTTCCTTCCTTTACTTCTTGTTGCAGGTCGCGGTTAGTTGCAGCAATAATGCGCACATCTACTTTGGTTGGCTTTGTATCGCCTACCTTAATAAATTCATTCGTTTCTAATACACGTAATAATTTTGATTGAAGTTCGATATGCATTTCACCGATCTCATCTAAAAACAAAGTGCCGGTCGTTGCTTCTTCTATTAATCCTTTTTTATCTTTAATAGCTCCGGTGAATGCACCTGCCTTGTGCCCAAATATTTCGCTCTCTAAAATCTCTTTTCCGAAGGCGCTGCAATTGAGTGCCATAAAGGGTTTACCTGCCCGCTTACTGCCATTATGAATGGCCTGTGCAAATACTTCTTTCCCTGTTCCCGTCTCGCCCAATAACAAAACGGTAGCGTCTGTTGGGGCTACTTTTTTTGCTAATGTTATTGCTTCTTGTATCAATGAGGAGCTGCCTAAAATACTATCGAACCCGTAACGTTTGCCAACCTGTTGTTCTAATTGCTGGATGCGTTTTTGTAATTGAACTTTTTCTAAGGCCGTATTTAATAATGGGATTATTTTATCATTGTCATCACCTTTGGTAATATAATCATAGGCGCCATTTCGCATTGCCTGAACGCCATCTGCAATGTTGCCATAGGCGGTTAATAAAATAATTTCGAGTTGAGGAAATTTAGGCTTTATCTCTTTTACAAAATCAACACCATTGCCATCTGGCAATTTTACATCACAAAGAATAACATCTACCGCTTCTTTTTCGATGATCTTTAAACCTGCTTTTAAATTGCCGGCCTCTATTACTGTGAACCCTTCTAATGTAATGATCCTGGAAAGCAGGCTGCGAAGTTTTTCTTCGTCATCTATAATTAATATTGTTGCTAAAGACATGCTGAGATCGAATTGAGGAAACAAAATTATTCATTTACTCAGCATTTGTGCAAAGTATTTATTTTAATACTTTTAATTTGACTGTTTCTATCCTTGTATCGCTTACGTGCAAAATATCAAATTGATAGTTGCCAATTGTAAAAGCCGACTTCTGTTTAGGTATTTCGTTCCTGTTTTGAATAATGAACCCACTCAATGTTTCGCTCGCTTGATTTTCAGGAAACTCCAATTCATATTTTTGGGTAATATAATCGAGCTCTACCCGCCCGCTAAAAATAAATTCTGTAGCTGATAGTTGTTTGTCAACAAATTCTTCAGCAATATCATATTCATCATTTATTTCTCCGAAAATTTCTTCTAACAGATCTTCCATCGTAACAATACCCGCCGTACCGCCAAATTCATCTACTACCCAGGCTATGCTTTTTCTTTCTTTAGAAAATTTATTCATCAGGTCGGTAGCGCTCATGCTTTCAGGAATAGCGGGAATGGGCAATAAAATATTTCTGATATACGCCGGGTTTTTAAACATATCCAACTGGTGTATATACCCAAGTATATTATCGATATTATTCTCGTACACAACCAGTTTACTTAAGCGTGTAGTGATAAAGTGGTTTTTTACGTCTTCAATATGGGTGTTAACGTCAATCCCTTCTATCTCTTTTCTGGGCACCAGGCATTCTCTTATTTTCTTTTCGCCTAATGACAGCGCATTTTCAAAAAGCTCTTTATTTATTTCATCTATATATTCTTCGTCGTGATTTTTGCTTTGCGAGATAAAGCTCTCCAGGTCTATCTTACTAAATACGTCTCGTTTTTCATTCAGCTTCACATTGAAAATATATTTCAATATCCACTCAGCTATACTAACAAAAAGAGTGGCGATGCCAGAAAAAATAGAATAAAAAAACTTAGAAATATAAGCGATCAATCCGCTTCCGATAATACCATTGTTCTGTGCTTTAAAAATTGCTTTGAACATAAATTCGAAAAACAGCAATACGGAGGTAGAGATAATGGTCTCAAAAAACAGGTGCACATAATCGTTGCTAATATTAAGGCTTAATGTTCCTATTTTAATATTGTTATACCATATATCATGCATGAAAGTACTCCACAGCAAACCATAGACTACCAATAAAATATTAAACCCGATTATTGTAGTACCGATAAATTGCGCCGGTTTATCGGCATAATCGCTCCAAATTTTGCCACTATAAAAGCCTTGCTTCTTACGCAGTTCAATGGATAATTTGTTTGATGTAACAAAAGCGATCTCGATCCCCGAACAAAACCCGATGAACAATAAAGAAATGAATATGGCTAATAATGCAATAAGATCCATAGTGCAAAAATAAGAAAGAACCCTGATTTGGGGTGATGTAAGATACAGCTAAATTAACTGTTAATGAAGTCTTTTATAATGCCTTCGGCCTCATCGCAAGCTCTTGTAAGATCATCGTTTAAAATTTGTTTGTCAAATTGATCTTTAAAAGATATTTCATAGGCCGCTTTGTTCACCCTGTCTGCTAAAGAAGTGGCAGATTCTGTACCCCGGCCTTCCAAACGGTTTTTTAATTCATTTACAGATGGTGGTTCTATAAAAAGTGTGATCGCAGAATCAGGGTATTGTTGTTTTACGTGAATGGCTCCTTTAACATCAATATCAAGGATAGGTATTTTATTTTCTTTCCAGATACGTTCCAGCTCACTTTTTAATGTGCCGTAATATTTTCCTTCGTACACCATTTCCCATTCTACAAATTCACCATGTTGAATTTTCAGTTTAAAATCTTCCATGCTCATAAAATAATAATCAACCCCATTTTTTTCTACACCTCTTGCTTCTCTTGTTGCTGCTGAAATTGAAAAGGTCAGCTGCGGAAAAGTCTGCATTAAGTGATGTGTGATGGAGGTTTTACCAGCACCGGACGGCGCAGTGATAATGATTATTTTATTAGGTGTGGCCATGTGCAAAGAAAAGAAAGAAAAAGCAAACGTAAAAATTGAAGCTTGTCGTTTTTTAACTACTTAGCTACAAATTGTTTTATAGAAATGTTCAGCCTATTTTATTTTTTAGTCTTTCTTTCACTGAACTAAACCATTCTTCTTTTAGTATGCTTAGAATTACTGTGGACCAGCGCCGCCCTGTTGCATCGAGCATATAGTTTCTGAGGATCCCTTCCTGTACGCAGCCGATCGCTTTCATAGCGGTGATCGATCGCTCATTATGTATGTTGGCACGAAATTCAACTCTTTCTAAACCCCATTGTTCAAAAGCAAATTGCAACAATAAGAATTTGCAATGGCGGTTTAACCCTGTGCGTTGAAATTTTTTACCGTACCAGGTGTAGCCTAATAAAGCTTTTTCATGCATTAGCTGTATATCGTAAAACCTTGTGCTACCCGCATATTCATTGAACTGTTTATCGAATACGATAAAAGCATATTCTTTTCCTTGTGCGCGATTATCAATGGCATCATCAACATATTTTCGCATGTTTTCTTCGCCTGCAGGATTTACCAACGAATATTTCCAAATATCCGGTTCGTCGATCGCAAATGAAACTAAGTTATCGTAATCGCTCTTTTCAATTGGGCGCATTAATACTCTTTCGTCTTCGAGTATGATGTTCCCTTTTAAAAACTCTGTTATCATTTTAGCGGTCAATTCTTTTTATATCAGCACCCAATTTTAATAATCGTGTGTCTATATATTGATAGCCCCTGTCTATCTGTTCAATATTTTGGATGGTACTTTTTCCTTGTGCGCTCAAAGCTGCTATCAGCAACGATACTCCCGCACGTATATCAGGAGAGCTCATGGTGATGCCTCTTAATTGTTGTTCTCTTTCTAACCCTATTACAACAGCGCGGTGCGGATCGCACAAAATTATTTGCGCGCCCATTTCAATTAATTTATCTACAAAGAACAAACGGCTCTCAAACATTTTTTGATGGATCAATACGCTGCCACGTGCCTGTATCGCTGTTACTAAAACAATGCTTAACAGATCAGGCGTAAATCCCGGCCATGGATGATCATTGATCGTTAGTACGCCCCCATCCAAATATTTATGTACTTCATAAATATCTTGTGGCGG
>DATHHR010000070.1:0-5080 GCA_035317105.1 Ferruginibacter sp.
CCGATCAATATAGAAGCGATCCCATCTGCATATTGGTTATTAAAATTACTACCGAGGTACACGCCAACAAAAGCCACTACAATGCCGAGTATGCCCGCCACATCTTCAAACAATACTACAAAGGTGGACGGATCTTTGCTCCCGGTAAATGAATCCCAGAAAGTCTGATCGCCGCGATCTTTGTTAAACGCTTTGTAAGCTGTAATAGAAGAAAGCAGGTTGAAAACAAAGGCGACAGTCAACACAATATAATTCCACCACACATTAGTAATAGGCTGCGGATTCACCAGCCTGTTGATGCCTTCGTATAAAGAGATACCTCCACCCAAAATAAAGATGAGCATCGACACAATGAAGGACCAGAAATACAATTCCTTGCCATAACCAAAGGGCCTTACTTCATCTGCCGGTTTTTTGCTTTGCTGTAATCCCAGTAATAATAATACTTCATTTATAGAATCGATCAGCGAGTGGATGCCTTCCGATAACATGGCTGAACTGCTGGTCACAAATGCCGCAATGAATTTGGTAATGGCAATAGCGAGATCGGCAGCCAATGCAATAAAAATAGAGACCTTATTAAGCTCTCCGTTTTCCTGCGCTGTTTTGTGACGGGCTATGTCTTTTCTTGTATGTGCCATTGCCTTAAGATAAGCAAAAAATGGTCCACAGGATGAGAGCTGTTTATTTTCTGCTGATTCTATAACCGCAAAGTGCGCAGAGTATTCGCAAAGAACCGCAAAGAAGACCCTTAGCGGCCCTTTGCGGTTCTTTGTGTCCTTCGCGGTTTATCTTATTATTCATTTATTCCTGGATAATGAAACAGATTTGGTATGCATCTTGTTATGTTATCATAAAAAATAATTATGAAAAAAATTACACTTATTCTAAGCATGCTGGTATTTACGCTTGCAAGTACTACTGTAAAAGCTCAAAACACAGGAGCTGCCGAATCGCAACATAATTCAGGAAGCACCGGCGGCGATGTGGGACCTACTGTTGTTGATACATCAAAATCAGGAGCTACAACAAAACCATATTCAGCTACCAACAGCGGTGCTGCTTCAAAGGCTGCTGCCGCTTCTTTGAATACCGCAGCGACTTCAGGTACTGGAACAACACAAAGCACTGCGAAGGCTCCGGCTGGTAGTAATGCTACTGATAACGGAACAAGTAGTACCGCAAATGCAAATAATACAGCCTCTTCTGTTGCAACAACAGACTCAACAAATGCTGCTACAGCATCTGCAGATAATAATAATACCTGCTCCAACTCAGGTAAATGGGGGTGGCTCGGGTTATTGGGATTGCTTGGCCTTTTTGGATTAGCAGGAAAAAGAAATTCGAATAAAGTATAATCACTATAGCCTAGTTCACTATAATTTTATTGATATCCCACAAGTGCAAACTTTGTGGGATATTTTTTTGTCCGGCTTTTGAATTTTAATTGAGCTTTGGTGGCGTCGCACATTTCATCGGTTGGATTTCTATTGAGCTCTTCGCAAGTATGAAACTGGTGATTATTAATGGGAATCCTTTTGAAAGAATTACGGTAGTATTATATTAAAATTCTCATTTTTAAAATTGAATATTCCATATTGAAGTTGCCAGTTTCGCTAAATGAATCTGACGATTCTTTACATTTAGGGATGTCCATTGAGGGTCTGTAATTTTTCTTGTTAAGGCAAATTTGCTAGTAGCGTAAACATCCTTCTTTTTTTCAAAAACATTATCCGCCGCATCTTTATTATTTTTCGCTACTTCTAATAATGTTAAATTTCCTAGCAGATAAACATTTCGCTCGAATTCTTCTTCAGTAAATTCGGTATGCCAGGATTCAGGATAACTTTCAGGCAAAATATGTTCTATCGTTCCATTGTCACTTTCAAAATCATATAGGCTACCTTCTTCTTCCTGTGATTCCAATTTATATAAAGTATAACGTAACAATTTTTTATCAAGAGAATTGTTCGTATTGAATTGTTTCAAAGAGAACGAATTTTTAAATTCTTCATCATTTACATATAAAGATTTTAAGTCGTTTAATATTGCAATCACATTATTACTTTCACCTTTGTACAAGTTTATTGCTGCTTTACTGTAAGCTTTTTCCATTTCGTTAGTTTGCATTTTAGCGATTACGTTATAGCGATAAGATAACGATACTATAGATTTTAATAAACGCTTGAAACCGTCATTTTCTAATTTTTCTAATGCAACCATTACTAAAGACTTCCATTGTGTTACTTTAAACGCTTTTAAAATACTTATGGCATTACGTTTATCCTTATCCATATTCCATAGTTCATCATCTGGATTTCCTAAAGCAATATAATTATAAGCATAAAATTCTAAATGATCTAATAGATCAAAAACATCTTGCCCACTTTTAACGAAATGTTTTACTTCCTTAAATAAATATTCTTTAGTAATTTGTTTACGAGTGGCGATCAAAAAATATCTCAAGAAATTGGGGAACTCTTTCAATCCAATAGCATCAATTATTTTTTTCCACTGAGTCTTTATCTGTTTTAAATCAGTTTCGCTCTTAGCAACCAAGGAAAATAAATAATTTTTTAAAAGATCAGTTGAAGTTAATTCTACCCCTCTTGAATTTAATGTCTCAAAAACAGTATATGCATTTAATTCATCTTCTACTGTTATCTGAATAAACATCATTAATTCGCCTGCAACGTTATTTAGGAAAGATGCATATTCTCCGCCATCGTTATTTTTAAACCTGAGAACAATCTTTTGTTTAAAAAAATTATATGCTTCCCACATTAATCTTTCAGAGTCAGACAATTTTCGAACGTTAACTGGATCTTTAAATCCAACGAGTCTATTTTGAAAAAAACCATCATTATTTTCATTTAAAAACAACTTACTAGAATAACTTAATGAAGCAGGATCTTTTTGACCAATATATTGGCGCATTAAAATATCTACCCTTTCTTTATTTTCGGCAACATCAATTCCTTTGTCTGCAAGTTTTTGTATTGCATCTATAACTGCCAGCGTAATAATCGTTAATGTAGTGAAACGTTGTTGTCCATCAATTATTAAAAATTCTTTCCCAGTTGAACTTTGTAAAACAACAGATCCCATATAATGAGCACTAGTTGTCTCTGCTGCTAATTCTATATCATTCCACAAATCTTCCCAGTTATCTTGCTCCCAAGAATAATCCCTTTGGAATTGTGGAACTCGATAAATTTTCCCATTACCTAAAATATCGTTCAAGTTTACCGTTTTTGTGTCTAAAAGGTGCCCACTAGCCATTTGTATAATTTATTACAAATTTAAGGTACTGATCTTTATTTAATGATTATTTGGTAAAAACACAACAATATATACAGGTATATTTTGCATCACCTATTATTTCCCTTTATAGCGGTCATTTCTCCTTCAAAACCCGCCTACCCCTCCTCCGCGTAGGAACTTCAGTTCCCAATAACCTGCCCCAAGCTTTCATTTCAGGTATCCTGTCGAAGATGATTTTTAGTACGCCTATAAATGGTATGGATAAGAACATGCCGGGTATTCCCCAAAGCGCATTGCCTAATAAAACGATCACTATGGATATTAAGGCATTGATCTTTACTTTGGATGCTACTATTACCGGCACCAGGTAATGGTTATCTATAAACTGTATAATGATATAGGATATTACAATACCTATCTGCGTGTTGTACCCATCTTTTGTAACCGTTGCAATAACCAGCGGAAATAAAACAGAGAGAACGCCGCCGATAAAAGGCAATACATTTACTACCGCTCCTATCACGCCTAATAAAACGGCATACTTTACACCAAGTATCAATAAGGCAGTTGTATTTAAGGCGGCTACTATCAACCCTTCCAACAATAAACCGATCATATAACTTTGTATGGCGCCTTTTGTTTCGTGTATCACTATGCCTACCTCTTTTGAATTATCATCTTTAAAAACTTCAAACAAAAAATTTAATAATATTGTCTTGTAGTACAACAATAAAAAAGTGTAGACCGGTAATAAAAAAGTGGCTGTCAGCGAACCTAACAGGTCGCCAATTGTTGCGCCGATCAATGGTTTGATACTGGCTTTTGTACTGGCAACATATTGTTGCTGCTGCGCCATTGGTAAACCCATGCTTCCCTGCAGCCATTGTTGCAAGGCTGCTAACATTTCTGCAAACTTTTTCTTCAACATCGGTATCTCTGTTCTGAAACTTGCGAGCTGCGAGTAAAAGAAAAACAGGATGGCAACCAATATCAAAAATGCCAGGAGGATAGCAATAGCGATCGCTACTATTTTTGGTATCTTTTTTTGCATCAGCCAATTGGTAATTGGGTTCAGCAAAATAGCTAGCAATATGGCAAATGCCAGCGGCACCAATATCTCTCGCAGATTCAACAATACATAGAAAAAAAGTATCAGGCCAAATAATATGACAGTGCTTCTTAAAAAGAAAGGGTATTTCTTTATCATGGTTGATATAAGACAATAATCAAACCGTAAAAAAATTAGTATTGGTTATTTTAAAATGGCTCGCTGTTGTATCAATTTTTCCCCAACAAAACAACCAGGTAATGCAAATACCTGTTACTACTGCAAATAACTCTTGGCATGCCGTTTGAAACTACTGACAAAAAACAAGCATCTAAAAATCAATTAATTATGACAAAGAAAATTTTACTCGCATTAGTTATTGTATGTATCAGCGCGCACTCTTTTGCGCAAACAACCGACATTACCACAAAGGATTCCTGGTTAAAAGTAGGCCTTGAAGCAAGTGCTCCTGTTGGCGCGCTTTCCAATTACAGTTCTTTTGCCGGAGGCGCAATTGTAAGCGGACAATTTATGAGGACAAGACATTTTGGATTGGGCCTTACTACTGGTTACACTCATTTTTTTGCAAAGAATGGTGGATCTGATTTTGGTGTTATCCCTGCCGGTATCATGCTTAGGTATTATTGCCATCCTACAGGTTTTTTTGCAGGCGTTGATGGTGGTTACTCTTTCTTAACAGGCAATAACACACCAACAGGTGGTGTTTATATTAAGCCGCAGCTGGGTTACCATAATTACAGCTGGAAT
>DATHHR010000071.1:0-13832 GCA_035317105.1 Ferruginibacter sp.
ACCGTTTTGCCCAGGTAAGCGCCTTCTCTTTCCCTGTTGATCACCGTTTGATAAATCCGTCCGGTCGTTACGTTATTAGCCTGAGAAGTAAATATATTTAAGAACCTTTCGTAGTGGCCAAGATCAAGATCCGTTTCTGCCCCATCTTCCGTAACAAAACATTCGCCATGTTCGTAAGGGTTCAGTGTTCCCGGGTCAACATTAATATACGGATCCAGTTTTTGAATAGTTACCCTTAATCCTCTTGCCTGTAATAATTTAGCAAGAGACGCAGCAATGATCCCCTTTCCTAAAGAAGAGGTAACGCCACCGGTAACAAAAATATATTTAGCCATAATCGATAAGTTTAAAATTTCTTTTTATGTCTATCGGTCAAAATAAAAAACAAAACATGTCACCATCGTTGTTTAAACATCAACGATCAGACAGGCAATTCGAAAAAAAATCTTGTTAATTAATTTTAACCCGATATTAATGACCAGCGGAACTCACATACTCGGGAAGAATAGAAAAAAATCCGTGCGGTCATGTAAAGGTACAACGAAAATTTCGGTGGATGAAATTTCATTGACCCTTTGTTGAAAAGTTGGGGGAAAATGCCGCAAAAAACTCATTTATTTAGCGTTCTCCAATATCTCAAATTCACGGGAAATTGATTCCCCGTTCTCATCTACCAAAGTGATGATATGCTTGCCTGGCGTGGGGCTGATAGCTATTTGATGAAAATTGGTAGTGGTTGTAATATATTCATCATCAAGGCTCCAGAATATTTTTGTAGAAGCTTTTCTATGCGCCGCGGTAAAAACGGTTTTCCCCCGCTGCCCGTTTATTTCCAGCGGCACATAAATTTTAGCATCGGGCTGTGGATAGATAAGGTCCATTTGCTTACCCGTTTCTGACAAATCGCAATCTGACCGGAAAGGAGGCAATGGTTTATAATCGTGATTTTTTTGTTTATAGTACCATTCCATTGAAGGCGTTAATACATACCAGCTTTTATTGATCATATTCGAAGGCGCTTCACAATTACCATTTACCTGGTAATTACCCGTTGCATCTAAATGGATCATTTTATGGTAATTGCACAAAGGCGCTTTGTATCCGTTTACAGGAACCATGATGGTATCAACATCCGGACAATCAATATTTGCCCGGTAACCACTTTCTCTACAAACGGGAATAAAAGCAAAATTATTTTCCGGCGATCTGAACCAGGGAGATGCAGGCAGTTGTCTGAAAATATCAAACATGATCGGAGCAGCAGTTTGCACGCCAATTAATCCGGGTCGGCCTTCACCATCAGTATTGCCCACCCAAACGGCTACCACATATTTAGGCGTTACGCCAATTGCCCAGCCATCTCTGAAACCAAAGCTGGTACCCGTTTTCCACGCTACTTTTTGTGATGAATTAAATTCTTGCCACAAGCCTTCTTCGCCGGGGCGCATTACTTCCTGCATTGCCTGGAATGTGAACCAGATAGCAGTTGCATCAAAAAAATTCACAGCAGTGTTTGGATCCTGGATATTGTTTTTTGAATTCTCATTACAGTAATTAGGTGCATGAAAATCAGCCGACATTGCTAATCCTTTATTTTTATTTTGATGATTCAATGTTCTTGCCATACTTGCATACACGCCAGCGATATCCCACATCTTTACTTCACTACCACCTAATATCAATGCTAATCCATAATTATCTGCAGGTTTATCTAAAGTGGTAATGCCGCATTGTTTTAATACATCATAAAAACGCTGGTATTTATATTGCTGTAATAATTTTACCGCAGGAATATTTAAAGAACGTGCCAATGCCTGTGATGCAGGCACAGCGCCATCATAACCAAGGTCAAAATTTTTCGGTGCATAACCGCCGATCTGTGTAGGAATATCGGGGATGATAGAATTGGGTAAGATCGATCCGTCGGTCAGCATAGCTGCGTATAACATTGGTTTTAATGTACTACCCGGACTTCTCGGCGCTTTTATCACATCCACATCGCTTTCCATATCAGGATTTTGTTTATCTATTACATTGCCAACATAGGCCAATGTGTTTCCTGTCTCAACATCCAATACCAATGCGCAGGTATTATTAATGCCATTTCCTTTTAAAAGAGTATGGTGCTGGTTTAAAATATTGATCACATTTTTTTGCAATTCAAGATCGATCGTGGTTTTTATTTTTGTTGCAGTTGCCGGATCTTCTTTTTTCAGGTCTTCTTTAAAGCGTTGTAATAAATGCGGCGCATATTGTGGTAATGGCAATGGCTCGCCCGGTAATGGTTCCAGCTTTGCCAGATCACAAGTTGTTTGATCAATGGTTTTGTTGGCAACTAATTTATCGAGGAGTTCATTTCTTTTCTTTAAGAGCACATCTCTGTTTTTTCCGGGATGAACTAATGCGGGAGCATTGGGTAGTACCGCTAATGCAGCCATTTCGCCCCAGCTTAATTTGCCCGAGCTTCTTCCAAAATAACGCCAGGAAGCTGCATCCAGGCCAACAGTATTGCTACCGAAAGGAGCGTAAGACGCATACAAAGCCATGATGCTTTTTTTAGAGTAGGAGCATTCTAACCTAACGGCTTCAATACTTTCAATTAATTTTTGCCAGAGATTTCTTTTGGCTTTATTCCTGCTTAAGCGGATAACCTGCATCGTTAGTGTGCTGCCGCCTTGTACAACTGTTTTATGCTTGATATCTTTTTCAATGGCCCTGCCCATCGCAATTACGTCAACGCCGGGATGTGTATAAAATCTTTTATCCTCAAAAGTGGTAATGCATTTGATAAATTTATCGGGCACATTATCATTGTAAGGGAAACGCCATTGTCCGTCTGTTGCAATAGACGCATCTAATAAATTACCATCCCTATCTTCAATAACATAACTGGTAGGTACGTTAAATAATTTGGCAGGTAATGATAACCAAAACCAAATAAATAAGATCAATAGAATGCCCAACACAATTTTAGTACTGCGTTTGGTATTTTTTATTTTATTTACTATCTGTACAAAAAAATTCACTGAGATCATTTTAGTTCCGTAGGAACGTTATATTAATAAAAAAAATGAAACAAACCATTGAGCTCCGTTAGGAGCGACATAAGCTGTCGCTCCTAACGGAGCTCAATAATAAATAATTGTTGCTACTAATATGCCGTTCCGATGGAACTGTAAAAAACAATTTATTTAAGACTAACAATTACTGCACAACAACCTGGATCCATCTGCCATTCACACCTGCGGTAATAGAATTATCATACATCGCTTCGCAGAAAGTGCCCGGTAAAAAATACCTGCCTAAGTAGGATGCATTTAATTGCACATAATACGTAAGTGTTTTGCCGCCATCGATATCAAAATAAGTATAGATCCTGTCATCACGAATATCCTGGTAGTCTGATGGGGATGATTGGAAGCTCCCTTCTCCATCCATCATTCTTGTATTTAATATTTCCCAACCACTAGGGAATATTTGTGATAAAGCCATCTGCGTATAATCGCCACGTTTACCCGGATTTTTGATCGTTACTTTCTCAATAAAATCTGTGCCCTGCGTTAATGAGCTAACATCAACAGGAGATCCATTTTGTGCTATATAACTAACATTCATCGATAACACAGCAGGATTATTATTGACATGCAGGTCACTTCCTGCCAAAGGTTGTCCTTGTGTTATTACCCTTACATACAATGCATTGTTGCCCTTATTACTGACAGTAACATTTGTACTGCCATTTTTTACATCAACAGGAGTTTGCGAAAAATAAGAGGCCGAATTAATGTTTGTTGTTTTACCCCCAATATTCTCACTCACCATAATTTTTGCTCCGGAAGGGTTTTTACCACAATATTCTGCGATGGCTACCAGCGAGTAAGCTGTTGTCTGTGTACTGTACCAATCATCCTGAGATAATTTGGCTGCAATGGTGGTTACTAATTCCGCGGCTTGTGTTCGTCTGCCCATTAGCGTTAGTGTCTCCAATACCATTGCCTGGTCGCGTAGGTCAGATCCAAACGTAAAGCCCGGCGAATAACGCGCACTGAACGTTGTAGGCAAACCACTGATAAGGCTTAAGGCCACATTATCCTGGCCAACCAATTTATAAGCTGCCGCCAGGCGCCATTTGGCTTCCGGAGAAAGGTATTTGAATTCTTTCAAACGGTTCATAGCACCCAGCTCTGGAGCTTTTGCCAGTGCTAACAAAAATAACCGGTATGATTGCATAAGATCGCCACCATAAAAATTAGTTGAAGAAGGCGCCCAGTCATTTGCTTTATTGCGTTCGTATGCTTTCCATTGCTGGATCATGGCATCGCTTACGCTATAACCTCTTGCCTTTGCTTCCAATAAAAAATGACCGGCATAATTTGTTCCCCACTCATCGCTTTCGCCTTCATCCGGCCAATAGCTAAAGCCGCCATCATTGCGTTGAAAATCCTGTATCTTAATAATACCTGATCTTATATTTCTATCTATCTCCGCTTTTCTATAATCATCCAGGTCGGTTAATTGATTTAATACCAACTGCGGGAATATCGCAGAGGTTGTTTGTTCAATACAGCCGTAAGGATATTCGATCAGGTAATCCAATCTCTTTTGAAGATTCATTGGCGGCACGCTTGATATTTCTAGAGTAGCCTTACTTGTTGCGGCTACACCAATTGGTGCGGCAATAACAGTCCATTGTTCATTCGCTGATAATAGCTTTTGTGTAACGCTTGTTACCGGTGGATTTGGATTACGAATGTCCAATTCAATATCGCAATCTGCTTTTTCGCTGCCACTTGTTGCTGAAACTTTTACTTTACCAATGCCGATATTTTGTTTTACGCTTACATCAAAATAAACCTGTTGTTCGCCAGGCTCTGTAAAACTTACGGTCTGTGTAGAAGAACCTACCACATCAAGGAATGGGTTTGATTGTAAAGAAACGGTTACGTCTTTTACATTTTTATCCATCGCAAAAACCGTTACCGGTAATTTGATGGTTTCTGTCGGACCAAGAACCCTTGGCATTGTGGCCAATATCATCAATGGCTTTTTAACCGTTACTGTTTTTTCTGTATTACCATAACTGCCATGATCAGCCGCTACAACCATTGCCCTTACAGAGCCGATGTATTGTGGCAAGGTGAAATTATGTGTCTGGCTTTCTCCTTCATCCAAATGAAACGGCCCAAGGTATTGAACAACCGGTTTAAAGCGGTTAGCCTTTTTTTGTTTAGCCGGCCCCGCGTCCTGATCACCACCTATTGTTAATATCCTATCGAGATCTCCGCCCCATGCGCCTATCACGTAATCATACAGGTCCCAGCATTTAACACCCAATGCTTCTCTTGCATAAAAATAACTGTGTGGATCAGGCGTTTTAAATTTTGTAAGGTCTAATAAACCTTCATCAACGATCGCGATACAATAGGTCATTGCCTTGCCATCCTTTTCACTAACGGTAATGGATGATTGCTGTTCGGGCTTGATAGTAGCCGGCATATCGATCACCGGATTTAAGATCGTGTTTTTGTCTTCTACAAAAATTGGTATCACACCATACATCCTAATCGGGAGGTCATTGATCGTTTGTGCATGCGGTTGTAATAGACTAACATTCACATAAACATTAGGAGACATAATTTTATCTGTCGTGAATTTTACGGTGGTTTGCCCTTGTTCCGTTTCGGCCCAAAATGTTTTCAGGATCTTTGTGCCGGATTCAATGCTGATCAAAGCCCTGCCACCTTTGCTGCTTGGAATGGTAAGCGTTACATCATCACCTACATTATATTTTTGTTTATCCGAGGTGAATGATAACATCGATGCGGCAGTTGGATCATCCATATCATTCCTGCTCTGCCATCCTGCTTCATCTAAATATAAAACCTGCCCGGTTGTATGGCCACTTTTCGGGTCTTTTACTAATACTAAATACCTTCCCCACTGGTTATCATCAACTTTAAAATCCCATGTTCCTTTACCATCATTTAATTGAACGGTTTCTTTCTTAATCAATTTATTATACTGGTCCTGCGTAAAGTTGCTTAAGCTTTCGCCGCTATTATCCCACCACCAGCGCCATTGAATTTTATAGAACTGTACTTGCACATCTGTTTCTCCAGGGATCAGTTTTCCTTTACTATCCACATCAACAATTTGTGCGGTCTGTTTTTTATTAGTTAACAAGAAGCCCCATGTTTTATCGCCCTCAGGTAATTTTATACCTGCGTAGCTTGTATACGGACTGTAAGGAAGCGTTACATTATCAATACTAAAAGCGCCACCCGGCTCAAATACTTTTACCAGCATATTCGCATTTAACATACCCGGCGCATTATCATCAATATCAAAATCAGGTTTAACGGTTGCATTACCATCTGCATCTAATGTGCCATCAAACATTGTCTTTGTTTGAGTAGAGTAGGTGCCTGTTGGGTTATCAAAACTATAGCCATCAAATCCTTTGAAAGTTGTTGTTGTAGCGTATAAGGATACATCAATTTTTGCTTTCAGGTTTTTTGCCGGTGTGCCAAATAACCATTTAGAAGAAAGTGTTCCTGTCGTTGCGGCATTTTTCTCCATCATCGAGTCGCCAAAATTCAGGTCGATCTTTAACCGGTTAGGCATGATGGTTTCTACCTTGATCGTTTTTTCGAAAGTAGCACCACCTACTTTAATTTTTACATTCCAGTTACCTGTTGGCGCACCCTGATCCGTTACCGTTTTAAAAACATTGAAACCATCGTTGGCATTATGTTGTACAATGCGTTTGTATAATTGCCCTTGCGGATTGTATAAATTAAAATCAACAGGGATATCACTTGGTAATTTATTCTCTTTGTCTTCTACAATACAATTGATAAATAAAGAATCGCCCGGGCGCCAAACGCCACGCTCACCAAAAATGAATCCTTTGATGCCATTTACAACATCTGCACCGCCAACATCAAAACGACTTAACGGCAATGTACTTTCATCATCTAATTTTAAATAACCTTTTTCTGCTGCTTTTTTAGCAACAAGCAAAAATGGTTTTTCTTTTAGATCGAATGTGGCAAAGCCATCATTATCACTTGTAGCTTTCCCGATCACCTGTTGTTGGTAGTCCAATACTTCCAGGTCAACACCCGACATCGGATCTGTTGATATAATATCAGATACTGCCACCTGGAAAGAATTATTAGCGCCACGTTTTGCTGTCAGCCCGATATTTGACGCTAAAATATTTCTTACGGCCCAACGATCTTTATTATAATAAGATTTATAACATGGGTCATCTTTATGATCCCAATCATACCCATAAGGGTAATCGGTGCTGTAGCGATTCCAAAAATCATCGTTATCATCTAAGCCGCTACCGCTTGCATCTCCGCTCGATCCATCATCTTCTTCATCGCCTGATCCTTCAATAGTAGATTTACTAGTTGTGTCTGCAGTGTGACAAGCATACACAGAATATGCAGGCCTGAACCCGATCACAACACGATAGATAGCGCCGGGTTGTGTTTTTATAAATTTGTCAATATCTAAAGAGAAATGTTGTTTTTTATGAAGATCCAAGGTCTTGTCATCATCCAAACGCAAAGTTTTTTCAACAATTGGTTTAGCAACGCGACGAAGCTCATCATCTCCACTCATATCATTGTTCTGCAAAAATTGCGGTACATCACTTTCAAATATCTGGATGATGCTGATATCAACTGCTTTTAAATTGATCGCTTCAAAAGGCAATAGTAATTTGCCCGAGTTAGGCAAAATATTTCCGCGCCCCTGGATTTTTACAGAAGGCATTCTGTTCTCGAAAAATATATTAGCTGTAAATGCCTGGCTCAATGTGTTGCCCCAAACATCTTTTATACCTGTATTTACATTGGCTGTAAAACTCCCGTCTAATTTGTCGCTGGTATATAATTTTATTTCGCTACCGTTGATCGTATAACTAAGATCTGATTGATCCGAAATACCGATCAAGCCTGTGAATTCTTGTCCGATTGCAATAGGGTCACTGAACTGGATAGACGCATATTGTTGCACATCATTCATCCCAACAATATTCAACACTTTAAAATCGCCTACGGCAGGCACTTCAAAATCTTTTTTATCTGCGATAGCAACATTCAATGGTTTGCCATCCCAGCTTAAGGATACAGAAGATGCATCGCTGCCTCTTGTAATGCCTTCCACGGTGAAGTTGTGGAGCTTGGTAGCCTCGTTATGCTGCCAGTTTATTTTTAGTGATGCGCCGTTTTGTGTTGCGGTTAATAATTGTTCTACAGTTGCAGATGCTTCTATATCGGCTGTTTCAATTTGTCCGAGTAATATCATTTTATCTTTTGCACTCGTGCTACGCAAACCATAATCGGTTACTTTAAAAGCCGGCTTAAGCGTTTGCACATTAAAATTAAAAGTGGCAAAACTATCCGGCACTTTAGTCACGTTGCCTAATTTAAAAGAGATCTCATATAATTGATCGGGCTCTAAATTCTTTTCCGGTTTAAATTCTATTGTTCTTGCATCAACCCATGTAGCAGTTCCATTCACTGATGGAGAAAAATCAAACACTGATTTATCTACCACTTCGCCTACTGCGTGTGTTGTAGGTACATCATCTGCCAGTTCAATTTTTATGGAAGCTGTTTTTGAAATAACACCTGATGTGTAGGCATCGATGTATTTTGCATAAGCAGGGTCTACACTGAACCATTTCTTTTTTGTTTTACAAGAAGAGAATGTTACAGCAGTGCATACAATAGCAAATAAAAAAGCGATCTGTAGCTTTTTTAAGCGGAAACCGGGATAGGAGTTCATGTGAGTAGAGTTTGATAGTTGGTGGAATATTGACCTAAAGCAACGTTGTTTTTGCGAGATTTAAGATACAGATTAGTTGGTGAAAATGTTAAATATTTTTTACCTGTTTTTTATGGTTGGTTTTTGCCTCATGCCGGCAGGCATCGTAACTGCAACGCCGCTCCTTTGGCAATTGAAAAAAAGTGCTGCGCACTATTTTTTCTGCCGCGCTGCGCTGGCACCATTCCCAAAGAGGCGGCTTATGCAGTTACTGGTGGAAATTTGGAGTAGGGCAGTATAATGTTGGTTGAGTAATTTACTTTTTAAGCATTTGGGTTGGCTTTGATCAGGATTGAATAATTACCAGACACCCTAACCAACGTGCTACCAACTCTACCAGTTCCTGAGGAAGCGCCTCTTTGGCTACGGTGCAAGCGAAGCGAGCAGACAAAATCATGCGCAGCATGTTTTGGCAGTGGCCAAAGTAGCGCTGGAGAAGGAACGCAGCCCAGCGGCTATGAGCGATCAAAGAGATAAAACCAAAAAGAGCTTATGGTGGAATAAAAAAAGCCTCCGAATAGGAGGCCTTATAACAAGTATGTATTAAGCAATAACCTGGTTACGCAAAAGATCTTCAAAAACATCCCTTCTACGGATCAGTTTAGCCTCGCCATTCTTAACCATAACCTCAGCCGGTTTTAGGCGAGAGTTAAAATTAGAAGACATTTCAAAACCATAAGCACCGGCGTTATAAAACACCAAAAAATCGCCTTCTTTAACTTCGGTCAATTGCCTGTCCCAGGCAAAAGTATCAGTTTCGCAAATGTTACCTACAACGGTGTAAATTCTTTCAGCACCGGTAGTATTGGTGATATTCTCAATTCTATGAAAAGCATCATAGAACATCGGACGGATCAAATGATTAAAACCGCTGTTAACACCAACAAAAACGGTAGCAGTAGTTTGTTTGATCACATTTGTTTTTACAACAAAGTAACCGGATTCACTCACTAAATATTTGCCTGGTTCAAACCATACTTCTAATTTTCTACCGGTTTCTTTTTCATGCTCCTGAAATGCTTCAGATAATTTTTTACCTAACAAGTTTACATCTGTCTCAACATCGCCAGCCTGGTAAGGAACTTTAAATCCGCTACCAAGATCAATGAATTCAAGATCAGGAAAATGTTTAGCCATTTCAAACATCACTTCTAACCCTTGTAAAAAAACATTTACGTCTTTGATCTCACTGCCTGTGTGCATGTGGATACCTGCAACATGAAGTTTAGTAGATTTTACAACGCGTTCAATATGGCGCATCTGGTGAATAGAGATACCGAATTTGCTATCGATATGGCCCGTAGAGATTTTGTAATTTCCACCCGCCATAATATGCGGGTTTAAACGGATACAAACCGGATAGCTATTGCCAAAGCGTGTTCCAAACTGTTCAAGGATAGAAATATTATCGATGTTGATATTTACACCTAGGTTTTTCGCTTCTTCAATTTCCTCAAAATCTACGCAATTCGGCGTGTACAAAATTTGTTTTGGTTGAAAGCCTGCTCTCAATCCTAATTGTACTTCGTTGATGCTTACGCAATCAAGGTTAGCGCCTATTTCGTGCATCCATTTAAGGATGTTAATATTGGTCAAGCTTTTACAAGCATAAAAAAAACGTGCATTGCATCCTTCAAAAGCATGCTTTAATTTATTGTATTGTTCTGCTATTCTTTCTGCATGATATACATAAACCGGTGTGCCAAATTCATTGGCGATGTCAACTAATTGTTGTGGGGTTAATACCTGTGTCATTGTTTTAAATTGTTTGACCGATCGTTTATTTTTTGATCAGCCATTTATAAAAAAGGTTATAAAAAAAGGTATGAAAACATGCTCTTCATACCTTATTAAAATATTGTTCTAATAATTTATGATTCTGAAAAACCGTCCTTGCCTTCTGTTCCATCGTTCTCTACTATTTCGCCTTCTTCTGTAACAGCTAATACAGTTTTAGTTTCTTCTGCTATTGTTATTTGTGGTTCTTCTTCAGGATGAACCACGGTGGCCTTGACTAATTCTTCCATCAGCACTTCATTTATCTTAGGTAAGTCAGACGCGCTGTTGATACCAAAATAATCCATGAAAGATTTAGACGTAGCATATATTAATGGCTTGCCAACTGCTTCTTCATTTCTACCGGCAATTACCACAAGGTCTTTCTCTAATAATTTTTGAACTGCATAATCACAATTCACACCACGTATAGATTCGATCTCGCTTTTTGTTATAGGTTGCTTGTAGGCAATGATAGATAAGGTTTCCATCGAAGCAGTTGACAATCGCTTCAGGAATTTATCGCCATTTAATTGCGCGATCGTTTGGTGGTATTCTTTTTTAGTAAGGAACTGCCAGCCGCCACCGCTTTCTCTCAATTCAAAAGAGTAAAACTCAGCGCTGTACTTTTCACAGATACCTTCAATGGCAGATTCTACCTGGTCCAATGAAGCTTTGTCTTCAATAAAACCAAGGGCATTATTTACCAGGTCAACTAATTCAAGACTAGTCAAAGGTTTGTCGCTGGCAAAAACCAACGCTTCAATATGAGGTATGATCTGAGAAAGTTCCATCTTGTTAATTTGCTAATTAGCTAATCTGCTAATGTGCTAATGAAATACAATAATACTAATATGAATTTAAAAAATTAGCTAATTAGCATATCAGCACATTATCACATTGCTTATCCGTTTAATGCTGCAGCACCACTTACTATTTCTGATAATTCAGTAGTAATGGCCGCTTGTCTTGCACGGTTATAACTAATTTTTAATGATTTCAATAATTCGTTCGCATTGTCACTTGCTTTATCCATTGCTGTCATACGGGCGCCGTGTTCGCTGGCGTTCGCATCTAATACAGCTTTAAATAATTGTGTGTTCAATATTTTTGGCATCAATTCAGTGATCAACGTTTCTTTTTCGGGTTCAAATATAAAATCTGCTTTTTTACCTGCAGTTTTAACAACCTTCTTCACCGGTAAAAATTGTTCATCCACATAGATCTGTGTACCGGCATTTTTAAATTCGCTGTACACTAATTCTACCGCATCAATTTGTTTGGTAGCAAAAGCTTCCATGGCATAATGAGCAGCTGTCTGTACTTTGTCAAAACTTAATCCTGTGAAAATATTCCAGTATTTATCAATTACTTTAAAACCGTTCTTAGCAAAATGCTCGTATCCTTTTTTACCAATTGGTAATATCTGCACATTTCCTTTAGCATCCTGCGCAGCATATTTATCGCTGATCACTTGCTTAGCTAATTTGATCAGGTTGCTGTTATAGCCGCCACATAAACCCCTGTCACTTGTAACAACAATGATCAATACTTTTTCAACCGGTCTTTCAGCAGCCAATGCCACATTAATATCTCCTTCGCTTGTACTAACAATATTGCCCAGCATTTCCTGTAGCTTTTGTGCGTACGGGCGCATTTGTGTGATCGCATCCTGAGCACGGCGCAATTTGGCAGCACTCACCATTTTCATGGCTTTAGTTATTTGTTGTGTGCTTTGAACACTTTTTATCCTATTACGTACCTCTTTTAAAGCTCCTGACATATAATCTATTAGAAATAGTGAATACTATACTTTTGGGTGGCAAAGGTAGGGCAAAAATGGTTAAGGTTTGCTGAGGAAAGCAAAAAGTTAAAAGCAGGGAGTAAAAAGGCAAAATAGTGCTGTTTTGGCTGATTATTAAGCTTTTATGTACGATGTACGATGTTTGACGTACGATGTTTTTTATAAACAAAGAATTAACATGGCTTTTTTAACATCGTACATCGTACATCACACATCCGACATATTAAATTTGTACATTTGCCGTCCTGTCAATTTGACTCTGAAACTATTTCAGCATCATATTTGACATTTGAACCGGAAGATTTAATAAATATATACAATTACAAATTTTATGATAGGGTTTTTAGCAAAAGTATTTGGTGGTAACAAGAGCGAAAAAGACGTAAAACAAATTCGCCCTCAGGTAGAGAAAATTAATCAATTCTTTGCTCAATATCAATCATTGAGTAATGATCAGCTTCGCGATAAAACGCAGGAATTCCGTCAACGTATCAAACAACATTTGAACGAGATCGACGAAAAGATCAGTAGCAAACAATCGGAAGCTGAAGGCTTGCCTGTTGATGACATCGCTGGCAAAGATCTTATCTATCAGGAAGTAGATCTTTTGAAGAAGGATAAGAACAAACAGATCGAAGAAATTTTAGAAGAGATATTACCCGAAGCATTTGCAGTGGTAAAAGAAACGGCTAACCGTTTTAAAAATAATACTTCACTGGAAAGTACGGCTACAGAACTTGATAAAAAGTTAGCGGCTAAAAAATCACATATCAAAATAAGCGGAGATAAATCTGTCTACGCAAATACCTGGATCGCCGGCGGCGGACAAGTTACCTGGAACATGTTGCACTATGATGTGCAGCTGATAGGTGGTGCTGTTTTGCATTCGGGAAAGATCGCCGAAATGGCAACGGGTGAAGGTAAAACTTTGGTAAGTACACTACCCGCTTACTTAAATGCATTAGCAGGTGAAGGCGTTCATATTGTAACAGTGAATGATTATTTGGCAAAACGTGATAGTGAATGGAACGGCCCGATATTCGAATGGTTGGGTGTTACGGTGGATTGTATTGATAAGCATGATCCAAACAGTGATGCGCGCCGCGATGCCTACAATGCCGATATTACTTACGGTACCAATAACGAATTTGGTTTTGATTACCTGAGGGATAATATGGTGCACAACCCAGATGAAATGGTACAACGCAAACATCATTTTGCGATGGTGGATGAGGTGGATAGCGTTTTGATCGATGATGCAAGAACGCCGTTGATCATTAGCGGACCGGTTGGACATAGCGATAACACACAACAGTTCTTCGACCTTAAGCCTCGTATCGAAAAAATAGTTGACGCACAAAGAAAAGCAGTCAACCAATATTTAATTGAAGCAAAGAAAAAAATAGCC
>DATHHR010000072.1:0-15311 GCA_035317105.1 Ferruginibacter sp.
CTGTGCCGGATAACACGCTTTATAACCCACAATACAAATAAAAAATTTTGTGGTTCTAATACAACCCTTATTTTTGCAGTCCGAAAAAAAACAAACAGTTCTTATAAATACGCGGAAGTAGCTCATTTGGTAGAGCGCGACCTTGCCAAGGTCGAGGTGGCCGGTTCGAGCCCGGTCTTCCGCTCATAGTTCGGGCAGATAGCTTCGGTTATCTGCTTTTTTTTTGAAATAACTCATTCTGCAAAGAATGATTGTGTCACCCGGGTGGTGGAACTGGTAGACACGCAGGACTTAAAATCCTGTTCGCAGTAATGCGAGTGACGGTTCAATTCCGTTCCCGGGTACTAAAAAAGCCTTGATAGTTTTCTATCGAGGCTTTTTATTTAATGGTAAATGATAAATGGTTAATGGTTAACGTAGAGATTCCAAATATTTGAAGCTTTCATTAATAATTAACCATTAACAATTAACCATTATTAATCTTCTACATCGATCAAATAACTCAACACTTCTTTTCCATTGATCAAAACCGTTACCGGGTAGCTATCTGCATCATCAAACTTGTAACCGAATTCAAGATAGTTTCCATCTGCCAAATAATTCATTGGTTTTATTTTTCTGCTTTTGCCATCGCCTATTGCTAGTGCTACTGTAGTGATCGTTTCTGCGCCTGATACGCCGATCCTAAATGGGATCGCTTTGCCCGTTTTCGCTTTAATGTGCCCACTACCCGGTTGGAAACCCGACACTTTAAAATCGTAGGCTGCATCTTTTACGATCGGCAGGCCATAAAAATCTTTTATATTGGTATAGCCGTTGCCCAATACCCAGGCAGTATTATCAGGAAAATGCTGGTTATTAAAAATATTTTTATCGGCAAAGAAATAATTATCACTGAAAGATTTGATAAAAATTGTTTGTTTATCGTTCATATGTCCGCTCCCTGCTGCAGGATCAATATAATACCAATCCTGAGATGCCTCGCCTAGCTGCACTACATCCCACATATAATTCACGGCATCGGGTTTATTGTCTATGTCTTCGATGGATATTTTTATATACCCATCAATTGTTAAGCACCTGACATTCGCCACACTACACATATCCTGAAACAGCGTAGCGTAACCAACGCTTGTTGCCATCCTGTACTTTAAAATGGCAGCACTGTTATCATTTTTATTATCGTCTGCTTTTGCCGCCCTGCAATCGTAACTGATATTATTAGCGATCCAGTCATAAATAGCTCTTGCCTTATCTACCTTATCGGGAAATTTTCTGGTGATGATATAACTGATGGTGCCCATGTTCAATGTATCTAGCGGGCCTATTTTTTTTATGTACTCATCTACAACAGCAAAATCACCATCCGTCTTTTGTGCGAAAGCTGTTGTGGTTATCAATACCAATAATAGTAAGGGAAGCTTTTTGAGCAATATCATATCCTTAAATATAATTGTTTTAGCGTTAAGGTTTTCTAAAAATATATTGACCGGATTAGTTTAATGTTAACAAACAATTTGTCATGTAAAAATGATTACAGAAATTTATACCCTCAATGGTAAAATTTACAACCACCATATTAAAATTTGGCGAGCAGGGCGAAAAGACCGGCTGGAGTTATATCAATATCTCCGCTAACCTTGCGCAGCGTTTAAAACCGGGCAACAAAAAATCTTTTCGCGTAAAGGGTAAGCTGGATGATCATCCTATTGCAGGCATTGCATTGATGCCAATGGGCGATGGTAATTTTATTATGGCCTTAAACGGCACCGTTAGAAAAGCCATCCGCAAACAAAAAGGCGATTCGCTACAGGTACAGATCGAAGCAGATGAAAAAGAAATAAAGATATCTTCTGAACTGATGGAATGTTTGGCTGATGAGCCCAAGGCTTTGGAAGCTTTTGATAAACTAACGAAGGGCCACCGGAATTATTTCAGCAACTGGATCGAAGCAGCCAAGACGGAACCCACGAGAGCAAAGAGAATAAATCAGACCATAACGGCCATGCTTAAAGGCTTTGATTACGGACAGATGATCCGTAACTTAAAAGAAGACAGGGAAATTATATAAGCGGTCATTCTGCTTTTTTATAATTTTTATCGATCACGTTCTCAATTCTTCTATCAGGAATGAACCAGATAATAGCTACCACAACGTACATAGAAAAACCCAGCCAGTTATTTACAAAGCTTAACCCGATACCAATCATATATATTATTGTTGAAGCGATACCCTTTCTATCTCGCCCGATAGCAATAGCCAAAGTAGAGTTTTTACCATGCAAGTTAATAAGGCTCTGTGCCAATAAATAGTAAGCTATGCTACACATTAATAGTATTACTCCGTAGAAAGCAACAGGTAGTTCGGTAAAATGATTTTCACCCATCCAACCCGATGCAAAAGGTATCAATGAAAGCCAGAAAAGCAAATGGGTATTCGCCCACAACACACTGCCATTAACAACCTTAGCAGCTTGTAACATATGGTGATGATTATTCCAATAAATACCAACATTTACAAAGCTGAGTATATAACTTAAAAAAACAGGCAAGATGGGTTTAAGATCCGTCAACGAATCTCCGCCATGCGGAATATGCAATTCCAATACCATGATGGTAATGATGATGGCTAATACACCATCGCTGAATGCTTCTAATCTTCCTATGCCCATAGCGTTAAAGATAATAAGAAAGAAGAAAGAAAAACCCAAATAACAAATCCCAAAATCCAATAATCGGACGAATCCAAATTCAGACAAAAATCCGCAATCAGATCAATCAAAAAAATCAGCTTCAATCAACGGTTCAGACTAAAACACCTCACCTAAATTTACAGCTATCCCTCTTGATCCTTCGGTACCAAAACCATAATCAACGCAAAGGTTAGCGCCGGAAAATTTATTTAGTTTAAGTCTTATACCAAATCCGTAACCCGGTGCAATGGTAGAAAAATTATTGCTTGGTGTGGTAGAAAAAGATTCTGCATTTGCAAAAATAACACCGCCTAACAAACCATTATTAGTAATGCCAAACCGATATTCAGATTCAAGGTAGACCATATTGCTGCCCCGGAACCTGCTCTGGATAAAGCCACGGCCCGTATTAAAAAAATCATCCCAACCGGTGCTTGGCAATAATAAATAAGGCGGCTGGCCACCTCCTACCGTTAACCAGTTATAACTCCATAATGCCAATACATTTTTTGAGGAAGGAGAAAATTTAAAATACTTACGAAATTCAAGCACCATCGAATTCCAGTTATTGTCGCTTCCTAAAAAAGTAAAGTTGGGCCTGAAAGCAATGTTTGCGTAAAAACCTTGTGATGGATTGATCTGGTTTAACCTCGAATCAAAGATTAAACGCGCTGCAACACCAGATGAAACAGATGTTTTTGTTAATCCGTATTTTTCAAAATCTGTTGGTAATTGTGTTGGGTTTATTTCACGCACGTTCCAAAAATAATCCAGGTAATATCCTACACCGGCGTACAGATTTTTATTTATTCTTCGCAAAACAGACTGGTGAATTTTTGCATAATTAAAATCGATGCGGTAACCATTTTGTATAAGGCTGTTGCCACCTAAACCATAAGTAGTAGACGGATAATCCATATACCGCCAATCGAGGATCAAATTGTATTTATTATCCTTCGTCCAGATATCTGCCTGTAAAGGCAATATGATCTGATTGTATTGAGAGTAGGTGATGCTTGTAGAAATGCTTGATATTTTTTGACTAGGTGCAATACTCGTATAAAACGCTACGTTCTCACTCAATAAAGCAGCAAACCCTGTTTGTAAAGTATAGCCAATTGCCGGAACGGTGGACCAATGAAGCTTGAATGGCTTTAACTCAGCCATCGTATCGATACGCTGTTGATGTTTATTAAATATTTGAGCAAAAACATCCGTGATATCTTTTTGTTTATCAAAATCTGTTTTTGTCTGTGCCGGAGGTGTAACATCAAAAATAGCATTGGGTATTACTTCGAACTGAGCCTTTACTCCAAAGCCACATAACAGCAGATAAAACAGTAATGATATTTTTATAGCCGTTTGCAAAAATTAGTAGCGTTAGTATTCGGTGATGTATGATGGTTTAATGAAAGACCCCTTTTGACAATTAAGGTTTAAAAACCATACCAAAAATAAAAAGAGAAACGATAATGATATGCTAAATGTGATGAAAGGCGTATGCAGCAATATGTAGCTATTCCATCCAGGCACCAATTACTTTGTCGCCCGCGACCTCTACATAGATGTGTTCATCTAAAGTGGTAGAAATTGAAAACCCAACATAATCAACTTTAACAGGAAATGTTTTATGCGTTCTTTCAACCAAAGCCATGGTCTCTATCTTTTTAGGATAAGCTTCCAATATTGGTTTTAATGAATACAACATTGCTTTGCCGCTATTGGCAACATCGTCGATAAGTAATACCGACTGGCCGTTGAAATCTACTTTTTCGCTTAATGTGATTGTTCCGGGCTTGGCTTTATCAAGCTCTAAGCCGATCACTTTTATCTCTCCTTTAAAAATATCCTGTAAATAATTTTTGATCGTATACGCTATCGCCAGTCCATGATCTTTGATGCCGATCAACAGCAAACTTTTTTCTTCAGAATTGCGTTCAGCAACTTCCAGCGCCATACGGCGTAATTTCCTTTCCGTTACTTCTTTTGATAAAATATAATTTTTCATTACCAACGCAAATTTATGAGTTATGCGAATGTAAGGATATTAAAAATAATTGGTAAAAATTACTGTTATTCTCTATCTTAGTAAGATAAACATTGCTTATGCACCTTCTTCAGCAAATTATTTTTGTAGCGTTAGCGGTTGTGGCTATTGGGTTATTTACAAAGAACATTCTACAGATACGCCGGAATATTTTATTAGGGAAAGATGAGGACCTATCCGATAATCCCGCCATGCGCTGGAAAAATTTATTACTGCTGGCATTCGGACAAAAAAAAATGTTCAGAAATCCACTGGTTGCTGTCATGCACTTTGTGATCTATGCAGGTTTTCTTATCATCAATATAGAGATACTCGAAATTGTGTTAGATGGTGTTTTTGGTACACACCGTTTGTTCTTTCCTTATCTCGGTTCATCTTATACTTTTATCATTGATTTTTTTGAAATGCTGGCATTTGGTGTAATTACCGTTTGTGTTATTTTTTTAATCAGAAGAAATATCATCAAGCTAAAGCGCTTTATCAGTAAGGACCTTGCAGGCTGGCCACACAGCGATGCCAATTATATTCTGATCGCAGAAATCATATTGATGACATTGTTTCTTACCATGAACAGTGCAGACAGGGCACTACAATTACAAAGCACAGCAGGCTTTCACAACACAGGCAATTTTTTTGTTTCAGGTATCATTGCACCGTTATTCAGCGAACTGCCGCAACATACTTTATTGGTAATTGAAAGGACCTGCTGGTGGCTACACATCACGGGCATATTTGTATTTTTAAATTACCTGCCGTACAGCAAGCATCTACACATTATGCTGGCATTCCCTAACGCGTATTTTGCAAGGTTAGAAGTGAATGGCAAGTTTGATAATATGCCCAATGTACAGAATGAAGTGAAGTACATGATGCAACCCGAGCTGGCGCCGACGGGTGAAACGGCTCCGCAAAAATTTGGCGCCAAAGATGTGTTCAACCTTAGCTGGAAAAATTTATTAGATGCTTATAGCTGTACAGAATGTGGCAGGTGTAGCGCTGCTTGCCCTGCTACGCAGACAGGTAAATTATTAAGTCCGCGCAAAATAATGATGAGCACGCGTGACCGCTTGGAAGCTGTTGGAAAAAATATCAATGCCAATGGCAGTTTTAAAGACGATCAACAAACATTACTTAATAATTATATCACGGTGGAAGAATTAAGGGCCTGCACTACCTGTAACGCATGTGTGCAGGAATGTCCTGTAAGTATCAGTCCGCTCGATATAATTATAGAATTGCGCCGCGCCTTGGTAATGGAAGACAGCAATGCGCCGCAAGAATGGAACACCATGTTCGGCAATATCGAAAACAATTTTGCGCCATGGAAATTTAGTCCGGATGAAAGAGACGCCTGGAATAATGAATAAAAAAAATAATGAATAATTGGTTAATTGATAATTGATAAATAAAAAACTGGTCAATTATTATCCATTATCCAATTATCCATTATCAATTAAACCCTATCGCTCAGCTTTGCAATGATCGCAGCTGTATCATCTACTTCGCCCATCCTTGGAAAAATTGTATCTACGCTATTTTCGTGAGCTGTTAATTTCATATCTGTCATGGCATCTTTAGCGAAAGTAATATTGTAGCCTTTTTCACTGGCATTTCTTGCCGTCCCTTCTACACCGATGCTTGTTGAAACACCTGTCATCACTATTCCCGTAATATTTCTTTTCTTTAATTCCTCATCTATGTTAGTAGTAGGAAAAGCGCTCCAGCTATGTTTTGTAACACGGATATCTCCCGGTAACACAGGAATTTCTGGGATGATCTCCAAAAACTCAGGCGGAAACTGCATTGGAGCGGCTCCTCTTGATGCATCGGTACGTGCCTTGGCAGCAATATTCCCAGCAGGGTCTACATTAACGATCACTATTGGCAGACCTTCTTTCCTGAATGCTGCGATCAATTTCACTACATTGTCTACCACGCCTTCGATAGCATGTACAACAGGGAATTTTACGATCCCTTTTTGCATATCGATCACTACTAAAGCGGTATTTTTATCTATTGCGGTTACCATATATTATTGTTTGATTATTTGCTACGAAAATAGATAATTCTCATTCCTGGAAAATATTTTGTTATGAGCGGATAAGTCTATTAATTTACAAGACTATAACAAAACAGCTCTATAAATAAGCCGCAAAACGAGTATCTTACAAACTCAAATTCATTTTATGGCAAAGCTTTTTGAACCATTGCAAATAAAATCTGTCACTTTCAAGAACAGGATCGCCGTTTCGCCAATGTGCGAATATTCTTCGGAAGATGGATTTGCCAATGACTGGCACCTGGTTCATTTGGGCAGTAGGGCAGTTGGCGGCGCAGGATTGGTGATCATGGAGGCAACGGCTATATCTACAGAAGGCAGAATAACGCCCGGGGATATGGGCATCTGGAAAGATGAACACATTACAAACCTGAAAAGGATTACTACGTTCATTCATCAGCATGATGCAGTGGCAGGTATACAATTAGCGCATGCGGGCCGCAAGGCAAGCAACCATGTTCCATGGGAAGGCGGCAAAGAATTATCGGTTGCTGAAGGTGCCTGGAAAGTAGTTTCAGCAAGCGCTATACCATTTCATGAAGGTGCCGAATTACCTATTTCATTAACACAGGATGGCATCAACAAAGTAATAGGTGACTTTAAAGCCGCGGCACAACGCGCACTCGCTGCCGGTTTTAAGGTAATAGAGATTCATGCGGCACATGGCTATTTAATAAACCAGTTCTTATCTCCTTTTAGCAATCAACGTACGGATGAGTATGGCGGAAGCTTTGATAACAGGATACGCTTATTAGTAGAAGTGGTAAATGCCATAAAAACCGTTTGGCCTAAAGAGCTACCCTTATTTGTGCGGATCTCCGCTACTGAATGGAAAGAAGGCGGCTGGGATATTGAACAATCTGTTACATTAAGTAAACTATTAAAGGGACTTGGGATTGACCTGATAGATTGTTCTTCCGGAGGAAATATAAGCAATGTAAAGATCCCCTTGGTTGCCGGGTACCAGGTACCCCTATCGGCAAGGGTCAAAAAAGAGGCAAATGTGCTGACAGGTGCCGTAGGTTTAATTACCAATGCACAACAGGCAGAAAGCATATTACAAAACGAACAGGCAGATATTATATTACTGGCACGTCAGCTGTTGCGGGATCCCTATTTTCCTTTGCATGCAGCAAGGTTATTAAATGCTGATATTAAATGGCCGGCTCAATATGAACGGGCAAAATAATAAATTCTATTGCTCGAAAAATTTCATTAATCTTACAATTAATTCTAACACTATAAACACCTTTGCTCTAACACATGATCGCCATCGCATCAATAATTGCAGTGTTATTTATCGTAACATTTACATTTATACAGCAGCCAAAATTTGGTGTGCAGCTTGATGATGAACGCCTGATAAAGTTTAAAAAATCTCCTAATTTCAAAAACGGCAAATTCCAGAATATAAACAACACGCCGGATATTGCTGAAGGCGTTAGCTATTTTACGGTATTGTATGATTTTTTATTCAAGAAAAGCAACAGAAATATTCCTTCGCATGTTTTGCCATCTGTTAAAACCAACCTGCTAACGCTTGATCCAGATGAGAATGTATTGGTATGGTTTGGGCATTCTTCTTATTTTATACAGGTAGATGGCAAGAAGATATTGGTAGACCCTGTTTTTAGTGGCAGTGCCTCTCCTATTAGCTTTACCACCAAAAGCTTTAGAGGGTCTGATATTTATACAACAGACGATATGCCCAATATTGATTACCTGTTTATCTCACACGATCATTGGGATCATCTGGATTATGAAACAGTTGTAAAGCTCAGGCACAAAGTAAAAAAAGTAATTACCGGCTTGGGCGTTGGCGGCCATTTGCAGTATTGGGGTTATACCAAGGACCAGCTCATTGAAAAAGACTGGAACGAGGAAATTACTCTTTCACCGGGCTTTATTGTAAATACCACCCCTGCAAGGCATTTTTCAGGCAGGGAATTTAAGCGCAACCGTAGTTTATGGATGTCCTTTGTATTGAAAACCCCCACTATGAAAATTTTCCTTGGCGGAGATTCGGGTTATGATACCCATTTTAGCACGATCGGTAATACATTCGGCCCATTTGACCTTGCCATTTTGGAATGCGGACAATACAACCCTTATTGGAAATATATACATATGATGCCTGAAGAAGTAATTCAGGCAGGGATCGATCTTAAAGCTACGATCATATTACCTGTACATTGGTCAAAATTCTCCTTATCCCTGCATGCATGGGACGAACCGATAAACAGGATAACTGCAGAAAGCAAGCGAAGGAATATACCCATTATCAATCCAATGATAGGCGCAGCAACGGATCTGAAGGCCCTTTAAGTACTTTTTTTAGCCGATTGTTATCCACATCCCTTTTTTCATATTTCTTGATTTTCAATCCTTTCTACAAAAAATCGGTATTTTTTATCCCCAAACGTCAAATTAATTTAAAAAATATGTGTTAATTAGGTTTAACATTTGTACATTTGTATCAGATAAGAAAATAATAAGTCATATTATAATTATTTGTTTTTGATCCCTCCTCTAACACCAGGTTCCTTGAAATAAGAATTTTGCTTTGATAGGCACTAGTTTTTATTGATCATTTGTCGGAATTTTTTCTTTTGCTCGCTTATATAATTGTGGTAATAAATTAAGATCATGGCATCTTAATTGTGGGATATAAGATAAAACAATAGATTAAATAGAAATAAAATATATAACCATTAAAAAGTAAAACCATGTTAAAAAAATCAATCAATTTATTAAGTACGGTAGTCCCGGCATTAGTAATTGCGACTGTTGGTATTTATCTTATAGTGTGGATTATCAGGTTATACACTGAATAATATCATTTGCAATTATAGTCTGCAAATGGCTTTCTTCAAAGCCTAACGGACCCCGACAGCACTTGTAAAGTCTATAACAAATTATGGGCTTTTTGTCGCCACCACCTAATTTCCCTTTGATCATTTTCAGCAGTTGTTTGGCAACTGGCAGATTTTTCTCCCCTCTAACATTTCTGGCATTAAAAAGATAACGCGTTATTCTTCCTGTTACTATCAGGTAGCATCGCATCAGGGTCGATCGTTACAGATTGTACTTTTTGTGTGGCGGTTACATGAATGGTGTGTGTGGCACTTTGCAGCCAGGTTTCAACCGGTAATTGAAAGCGTTCTTTGCTGCCATCTTTCCAAACGATCTCAATGGTTGCAGGCATGGCCATTTTTTGCAGGTTGCTGATCGTTATATCTGCGCCGTTTACAGGATCATTGTCTTTATACGAAACACCGTCGACAGACATATCTAATTGCCAGTTATTGTAAAACCATTCTTTCCAAAACCAGCTAAGGTCTTCTCCCGATTCATTATTCATTTCCCTGAAAAAATCATCAGGTGAAGGATGTTTGTAGGCCCAATGCTCTACATATTTTTGAAAAGCGTAATCAAACCTATCTGGACCTAATATCACTTCGCGCAATAACACTAACCCAAATGCAGGTTTAAAATACACTACCGGGTGACGGTATTTTTCAGGGATCGCATCAGCTCTCGACATCATCGCCGGCGCAGCACTGTCTTTTAATAAAGGAACGATCTCGGTTGCAGGATTTCCCAGACCGGGTGCATATTCCGCATCGCGCTTAGGCGCATATTCTCCCTTATTAAAATTATCAGATGCATAGATATCAATGAAGGTATTAAACCCTTCATCCATCCAGCCGTAGCGCCTCTCATCGCTGCCAACCAACATCGGGAACCAGTTATGCCCTATCTCATGTGCCGTTACCCAATATAATACGCCTCCTTCATCGTTCATGCCATCGAAAACAATTCCGGGATATTCCATACCGCCGGCAATGCCTGCCTGGTTAACAGCTACCGGCCAGGGGTAGACGAACCATTTGCTGGAGAAATATTCTATTGACTTTTTTAAATACTCAGTTGCCCTGTTCCATTTTTGCGGGCCAACACTTTCAACCGGGTAAACAGACATAGCCAATGATGTTTTGCCATTAGGCAAATTCACTTTAGCAGCATCCCACACATAGGCCCTTGATGCGCCAAAAGCTACATCGCGTGTATTAAACATTTTAAAATGCCAGCTTTTCATGCCCGTAGGCGCTGGTTTCAGCGCCATGGAATCTACATCAGCAACAGAACGGATAATAATGGTTGAATCGCTTTTTTTAGCTGCGGCCAAAAGCTTTAACTGTTGTGCAGTAAGCACTTCAGCACCATTTTGTAATTCGCCGCTACCGGCAACGATCATATCTGCCGGCACGGTTACGGTATAATCAAAATCACCATACTCGCAATAAAATTCGCCGCTGCCTAAAAATGGTAATGTGCTCCACCCTTCCAGGTCATCATACACACACATTTGCGGATACCATTGTGCTACCTCATAAATTTTCCCATTTTTCGTTTCGGCATAATCTGTTCTGCCGCCAAATGCACCGGGAATAGTATAATGATATTGTATACCGATATCTATTTTATCTTTTGTTGATAATTTATACGGCAAACGTATCTGCAATCTTGTGTCGGTAATGATATAATCTGCTTTGATAACTTTCCCTTTGTATTGGATATACACTTTTTCGACATCCATCCCATCGGTGAATTCTGTTGGTTGCGGTGTTGTGTAAAAGTTAGAACGTGCATCAGTACGATAAGTATTCTGATCGATCTGCATCCACAGAGAGCTCAATGAGTCCGGACTGTTATTGGTATAATGAATGATCTCATTGCCACTTAATTTATTCAGGCTTGTATCTATCGTAACTTTTAACTCATAGTCAGCGCGATTTTGCCAGTATTTTGTTGTAGGTGTTCCATTGGCAGAACGAAACTCATTGCCGTTTTTTGTAAACACATTTTGCGCAAATAATTCTTGCGGATTGTAGATGCTTTTTTGTGCGAAGGAGGTGCTGCAACAAAAGATAAATACTATTGTGGATATGAGTTTTGGGAAAGTCATTTGGTTGATTTTGCTTCTTATGAAGTTAACCAATTTATTATGACTGAAAAATTTTGTGCTTAAATACCCTCAAATTTATAATTTCCTAATCGAAGTAAAGCTGCAGTAAGTAATAACATTAATCCTGCTGAATAATTATTTGTTTTATAAAATGAATGTGCAATATTATTTCTTAAATTCATTCCATCGGAAGTAAATAAAAATTTAAATAACGCGATATCATCTTCGGGAATGACATCAACTACTTTTTGATTATCTAACAATTTTTCAAAAGAAATTCTCTCTTGGGTTCCGTTATCTTTAATTTCTATTGTTTGCGCTCCTATATTTTTTGAAAATTCTCTAAGTAGCCCTTCAAATTTTATTACTAATGAATCGATAGCTAATATGTATGCTTCATTGTTGTTTTTTCCAGTTTTAATATCAACTTCAGATTGAGTAAAAAAACTAAATAAAGATGGAGCTAATAACTCCATCCAATTAAAATTCTCCTTTTCTCCCTCAGAGTTTGTACCATTAGAAATTTTTCCATACCAAGAGTTATCTTGTAAATACGATATTAATGTCTCGTATGAGACATTACCTTTTTTGATACCTTTTATAAAAATTTGCAATAAATATTGCATGGTAAAATTTTGAACATAAATAAAATATGCATTAATAACGTTTGCTTTTTTATCTCCAATATTCTTATTAATATCAAAGGTCATAACATTAATATAGCTAAACATTGTAGGCTGAATATTTTCAGTGAGTAATTTTGATTTAGGAAATATTTTATCCGAATGAATAATAAACTGGTAAATATCTTTACTCTCAAATTTTTCTATTAAGTTATCTGTAAATTTATTTAACCAATTCCACCATTCTTGCACCTTTTCATCTGTATGTTCTATCTTAATTGCTTTAAAACTTATATTTTTCTTGACCTTTTCTATTAAGACAGTTATTTCTTCAACTTTATTTTTATTGCCGCTTTTTTGATATTCTCGTAATGCTTTTATATAAAAATCGTGGATAACAAAACTCTCCTCCTGTTTTTCAGATTCCATTATATAAAAATCTGCCAATTTGTTATGATCAGATTTTGGAGAGATATTTAATTTAGGACAAAGCAGTATTAATAATTCTAGATATTCTTGATTAAAATCTGTATAAACATTATCGATAATTATCGTGTTTGAGAAATCATAAAATGATTGAAGAATTGAAATGCCAATTCTCTTTCCGTCTACTACAATAAATTTCATTAAAGAATATTTACTATACCCATTTACGTTGTCTGTTTTTAAGATTGAAATTAAAAAATTTAATACCTCATCCTTTCTATAATTTATACTTTGACTCAAAATAAATAAGTTTTCAAAATAAATTTCAAAAGCTTTATTCGATAAATTATCACTTAAGGGAAATAAAATACTGGTTATAAAATCAATATAACTATCTATAGACTGTTTAGCATAATTGAGATGTTTATGTTTACTGTTCCATAACAGGTTGTTATATTTTGCTTTGTATTTTGGATTTTTTATATCTTTTGCTCGTGATTGGATATACTTTAAGTCATCATCAAATAAAGATAAATTAGGGTATTCATCTCCATTAGCATATCTTATATGAGGTGTAATTTTCGCTTTTGTAATACTATAATCAGTAAAGAAAATTTCATAAGAGCATTCTGATTTTAATTCAGTAGTGTTAGATTTATCTCGAAGAGATGCGATTTCTTTTGAAATATTATGGTTATTTAATAACCCATTATCATTTTCAAGATACTCATAATAGGATTTGATATTTTCAAACATGACATATATTTTAGGTATTAGATTACTACTGTTTCAATAGAAAGCCCAATAAAGATATGCCGTACAAGTGAGTGACACAACGATATTAAATAGTTGTTCAAAAGCCGGTAAAACAAAATTAATCGGAGATTCTGGACTTATGCAATATTGCCTCTATTAAAACAGATTCTTCATGAATTGAAAATGCAATAACCCAGTCGTTGAAATAAATACAGTTAAGGTGTAGATTACTGAATGTCTGATTATGACAGAGTCTGAAGTTGTGAGGTGCACGAAATGTCTTCTCTAAGTACTTCTCATACTTACTAAGCCAACGCAACCCTGCACCTAAAGTGTTTGTTCTTTCGATAAAATTTACAAGTTCAGCTAAAGATGTGAAAGCATCTAAGCTATAGTCGATCTGCATTATATTTGGTACGAATTATTTCATGGGCATTTTGCATAGATATAACGCCGCTTTTACGGCTTTCTGTTATCAATGCCGTTAGTTCCTCAGGGGTTAATGGTTTTCCAGGCAGTACATAGTTATTTTCATTATCATCTATAATAGATAATTTCAAATGATTTTGACGGGCAAATGCTAATAATTTGTCTACGTCATGTGCATCTATATTTTCTAACTGTAAAAGCATTCCTAAATATACAAATTTTTCAATAAACCCTATCCACCAAATCAATTATCTTTGCACCTATGACAACAGAACATTTGAAGGATATGAGAGACCGTGTGGTGGTCTTGAGGAGGTTTCTTTGACGTCGCTAACAGAGAATCCAAAATAGAAAATGATAAGCAGCTCACGCTTTCGCCCGGCTTTTGGGATGATAATGCCCGCGCCACTTCCATTTTAAAAGAAACAAAGGTTAACGAGTATTGGGTAAATATGTACAACGATGTAGTGTCGTTAGTAGATGATTTTGCCGTGCTCTTCGAGTTCTGGAAAGAAGGCGAAACAACCGAAGAAGAAGTTAAGGAAGCCTACACAAAAGCCAATACCGCCATCGACGAAGCGGAATTTAAAAGCACACTCAACGAACCCACCGATTCATTGCCCGCAGTACTGCAGATCAACAGTGGCGCCGGCGGTACCGAAAGCCAGGACTGGGCAGAAATGCTCGCCCGCATGTACCGCATGTACGGCGAAAAACAAGGCTGGACAGTCACAGAGCTCGATTGGCAATGGGGTGATGGCGCGGGTATCAAGACCTGTACTTTTCAATTCGACGGGCCTTTTTCTTATGGTTTTTTAAAAGCAGAAAGCGGCGTGCATCGTTTGGTGCGCATTAGTCCGTTTGATAGCAACGCTAGGCGGCATACTTCTTTCGCCAGCGTCTACGTGTACCCGTTAATTGATGATACCATCGAAATAAATGTTAACCCTGCTGACGTTGAATGGGCATTTTTTAGAAGTGGCGGCAGCGGCGGACAAAACGTAAACAAAGTAGAAACAGCGGTAAGGTTAACACATAAACCAAGCGGATTTATTGTTGAATGTCAGCAGGCACGTACACAAGGCGAGAACAGGGATAAGGCCATGGCCATGCTAAAAAGCCGTTTATACGAAGAAGAAATGCGCAAGCGCCAGGCAGCATTAGACGCCACCAACTCCAGCAAAAAGAAAATTGAATGGGGCAGCCAGATAAGAAGCTATGTTTTTCATCCTTATAAGATGATCAAGGATCATCGTACGGATTATGAAGTAGGTAATGTTGGTCCTGTTATGGATGGAGAGATCGATGG
>DATHHR010000073.1:0-27197 GCA_035317105.1 Ferruginibacter sp.
CGCCATTAAAAAATCTTTCAGCAGCATTATAGAGCCTCCATTTTTTTGTGGTGGAATCCCAAACAATGCTTTGCGCCCTAAGGTCGTATACCAACCTGTTGTCAACGATCTTTTCTACGAAGAAATTATTACCGTTCTTAAAATCTGAATTATAATAACGGATACCGGCATAAGAAGTAGAATCAATACGGAAGTAAACATTTTCTTTGATCGTGCCCTGATCAAAATCGCCCACGTTGGAATCGATGTACTTGGTAGTAAAAGTTCCCCAAATTTCATTTCCTTTTGGTACTATATAGCGGTAACTGATCCACAATACGGAAGCCAAAAGAATACCGCCTATCCAATAAGGGTATAAAAACCTTTTGAAACTAACGCCACTGCTTAAAATGGCGATCACTTCTGACCTTTCAGCAATTTTTGCGGTAAAAAATATAACGGAGATAAACGCAAACAAAGGAAATAATAAGGCATCGATACGGGGAATAAAGCCAATATAAAATTGCGTCAATATCTGCCAAGAAGATAATTTGGCTTTGGCAAAATCATCCGCGTGCTCGCTGATATCTATTACTACTACAACGGCTGTAAATAATAATATACAAAAGAAAAAAGTTGAGAGATAACTTTTTAATATGTAACGATCGATCTTCTTCATAAAATGGTCCGCCGCAAAAGTAACTGAAAACTATAAGCTTTAAAATGAATAGGGCAACTTAAATTGCTAAAATTGTAGTGTATAAATCAAAAGAAGCCGGTATACGCCGACTTCTTTTAATGATATTGTAAGGGAATTATTAGTTGTTATCCAGCATTTTTACTTCCATTCTTCTGTTTTGTGCCCTGCCTTGTGCAGTTGAATTATCCGCAATAGGATCGTCTGCTCCAAAGCCTTTTGCAAATATTCTGTCCGGAGAAATGCCTTTCATTAATATGTAAGCCCTTACCGTATTAGCCCTTGCCAAGGATAAAACTAGGTTAGAAGCGTCGCTTCCCACATCATCGGTATAGCCGTCTATTTCTACTTTAACGTCTGTTTTTCTGTTTAAATAATCTACCAGGTTATCTATCACTCCAAAAGATTCCGGTTTTAGATCAGATTTACCTGTTTCGAAATTACAACCATTGAAAACAAACGATTTGGGTGCTTCAAACTGAATATCTACCACAAAAGGCTGCGTATAATGTGCATTTGGATTTTTTAAAGCAGGTATCTCTAAAACGTTGTAGCTCGTAGAATCCTGGAAGCCAAGAATGAATATTTCGTAGTTAGCTCCCGGTGGCAAGGTTAATGAAAATTTTCCTGTAGAATCCGTTAAACCCTGGTATTCCATACTGTTTACAGAACTTTTGAAAACGATTATTTCGTTGCTAAGCGATTTGCCTGATTTGGCATCTTCCATAGTAACATTTACCAGCGCTCCTTTAGCTACAGGTGCCTGCGCTTTTACCCAAAACGGGGCTAATATTATAAGCAGACCGTAGAAAATCTTTTGTTTCATAATAGTCAAGTTTTTATTTTTCATCTTAAAGATATTGAAAAATCATTATCCAAGTGCAATTTTACACCAGCGGTATGTATTGAATTTTATAAACGCTGCTGTAACTGCTCTGCCATCATTGTCTTCCAGCTGCCAAAATCACCCAGAATAATATGTTTCCTGGCCTCGCCAACGAGCCAGAGGTAGAAGGCCAGGTTGTGCACGCTGGCTATCGTAAGACCTAAATATTCCTGTGATTTCATTAAATGACGGAGATAAGCCTTTGAATAAAAATTACTCACTTCACAATCAATACCGTCATCTATCGGGCTAAGGTCTTTCTCCCATTTTTTATTATCAATATTGATGATACCCTTGCTGGTAAACAGCATGGCGTTACGGCCATTACGGGTAGGCATCACACAATCAAACATATCAATACCCAAAGCGATACACTCTAAAATATTCCAGGGCGTGCCAACGCCCATCAGGTAACGCGGTTTTTGTGCGGGTAAAATATCACAGCAGAGCTCAGTATATTCATACATCATTTCTGTAGGCTCACCCACACTTAGGCCACCGATGGCATTTCCTGTGGCATTTTTAGCCGCAATATATTCTGCAGAAGCCGTACGCAATTCTTTAAAAGTACTGCCTTGTACAATGGGAAATAAATTCTGCGTATAGCCGTACTTGTCTGGTGTTTCGTTAAATCTTGTAAAGCACCTGTCTAACCAGCGATGCGTTAGTTCCATGCTTTTTTTTGCGTAGGTATGATCGCTTGGATAGGGCGGGCATTCATCAAACGCCATAATGATATCGCCACCGATAACACGTTGTATATCCATTACGTTCTCTGGCGTAAATAGATGTTTACTGCCGTCAATATGGCTTTGAAATAAGGCGCCCTCTTCCGTCAGCTTTCTGTTATTGGCCAAAGAAAATACCTGGTAGCCACCGCTGTCTGTTAATATGGGTTTATCCCAGCCGTTAAATTTGTGTAATCCGCCTGCGGCTTCCAGCACTTCTAAACCCGGGCGCAAATATAAATGGTAGGTGTTGCCTAATATTATTTGTGCTTTTACATCATTTATCAATTGTTGTTGTGTAACGGCTTTTACCGTACCCACGGTTCCTACGGGCATAAATATGGGCGTTAATATCTCCCCATGATCGGTTGTTATTTTACCCGCTCTTGCTTTTGTAGTGGGATCAGTGTGTTGAAGGTCAAATGTTAATGCTGCCATAGTATTGCGCTTGAGCGCGGTGCAAAAATATTGTTTTATTTATGAATAAGCAGAACAGGAACAGCAGACAGTTTTTGGCACTAAATTAGCGCTCCTAATAAAAACAAACGAAATGAAAAATAATATAACAGCAACAGCAAGCATTGCTATTGATACCTACCCGGTGAAAGTTTGGGAAGCATTAACCACACCATCGATCATTAAACAATATTTTTTTGGAACAGATGTTAGTTCCGATTGGAAAGTTGGCGGACAGATATTTTTCAGGGGAGAATGGCAGGGCAAAAAATATGAAGACAAGGGTACGATCGTGAGCATCATTCCAAATAAATTATTCAAATACAATTATTGGAGCTCGATGTCTGGTATTGAAGATAAACCGGAAAACTATGTGTTGATCACTTATGACTTGCATGCAACAGAAGGTGGTACAAGGTTGATCATTACACAGGATAATGTACCCGATGAAAAAATGAAAGAGCACTCGGAACAAAACTGGATGAAAGTATTAACAGATCTGAAAGCGTTATTGGAAAAACATCCGGTAAATTCTTTATAGGTTATTGGCTACAAATTCCTGGCAGTAGTCTTTTATTTCTTGTCTTACAGCACGAAATGATCCCAGTGTATCTTCTGCAGTTCCTGTAGCTTTTGCAGGATCAGGAAAATTATGGTGAAATTTTATGGCTTTGGTTGGAAAGAAAGGGCAGCGTTCTTTAGCATTATCACAAACCGTAATAACAAAATCAAAATCGATATTGGCGTATTCTTCAATATTATTTGAAGTTTGGGATGAGATATCAATGCCAACCTCTTTCATTGTAGCAATTGCTTTTGGATTTACCCCATGTGTTTCAATACCTGCACTATATATTTCTGCTTTATCTTTTGCAAAAAAACGAAGATAACCTTCGGCGATCTGGCTACGGCAACTATTGCCTGTGCATAATACAAGTACTTTTTTCATTTTGTATTTTTAAACGAATAACCAAATAATATTGATCAGTGTAAATTTTGCATCAAACCCAAAAATAATATCCAGGATAATTATCGAGAAGGTGATGATGATCTTTTTTTTATGTTTGATTACTACTTCCATTGATATTTATTAACGCATTGAATTATCCGGAACTATTAACAACAGCCACCACCTGGCGAGCAGCAGCTTGTTTTTTCCTGAAGCGATGCTAATTGTACTTTTTGTTTTGTTATTGGAATACCGCAATTGTCTTGTGCCAAACAGGCGGTTTGTTTTGGAACAAGTAAAAATTCTTTGCCGGTAAAATGCAGCCCGTATTTACCAATAGTATCTGATTGGTATTCTACTTCAATTTCTACATCCTCTGCACCTACTATTTTTTCAGAAAGAGTAATGATGGTGAGTAGTTTTTCAGGCTTTAAGCGGTGCTCCAGGTCGTTTGCATTCCATAATTGAAAGTTTGCTACTTTCTCAAAACGCTCTGTACCTCCACAATCAATAAAATGCTTAGAGATCAGCCCCACCTCTGTTACGTGAAAATGTTCGGGGACATATTCGCCGGTTGATAATTTAAAATTTACTGTTTCTATTTCGACAAGATGTTTTTTTATTTCTGATAGTTTCATTTTTTTTGGTTTTAATGATCAACAACAGTTATTTTTTTTCTTTTCTATTTTAGTTTCAACACCGGTAAAGTAAGATTGTAGTTTGGCGAATACTTTTTCATCGATACAATAACAGATAGCATTGCCTTCAATATTCCCTTTGATAATGCCTGCATTCTTCAATTCTTTTAAATGTTGCGAAACAGTAGGCTGGGCAAGCGGTAGTTCATTAACAATATCTCCGCAGATACAGGTATCAACTTTCAGCAAGTACTCAATGATAGCGATCCTTGCAGGATGCCCTAATGCTTTTGCTAAAGTGGCAATGGCATTCTGCTTATCGGTAAAATGATCTGTTTTTGTTGCGCCCATTACATTAGTTTAATATTGCAATATTACGATAAAGATTAGAAATAAAAAGAATTATTAAATATTTTTTTAGGTTACTGAAAATAATAATGGTCGTAGCTTGTTTGCCTTACAGAAGAATACGTACCCTGCGACTCGCTGCTGGAAGTATTTTCTTGTCGAATTGTGCCATCAGCATTATAGAAGAACTCTACTACGACCTCTTTTGAATACTGTTGGCTTGTTTCTCTTGTGATCGTCATTAGTAATTGCTTGTCCTTATTATATATATATCGATTATTACCATTGATAGTTTTGTTATTGTAAAATATAGTAACTGTATCATTGTCTTTGCTGTATTGGTAATATTGAACATACCTTTCGGAATTTTGAAAAATAATAATGCTGTCGATTTTCCCGGTAGCATTATAACAGTATTGTTCAGTGCTATTGATATCGTTATCACCTACTATATCCAATCTTTTAATAAGCTGCTGTTGGGCGTTATATTCTGATCGAACACTTCTAAGTTTTTTGTCATTGCTTTTTTTACTGGTATTTATCAAATTGCCATATTGATCATAGGAATACTCAACATCTTCCGAAGGTGTATCAGGACTATATTCTTTAATAAGCTTGTTATGGGGCCCATAAGAAAACAGCGTAGTGCCTGTTCCCGTCAAAAAAGGGTAGGTCTCTTTGGTGATATAGCCTGTTGAATCATAAAACTTCGTTTTGTGAATAAAAGAATCCTCTTTTGCTCTGTTCATGTAAACAGAAAAAATAACTTCTTTTTTTATTTTATTCTGACTGAAAATTTTTGGAGAAATAGAAATATTACCTTGTATGTAAGCGGCTTCATTTGTTTGTGCAAAACAGTAGTGGCTGTAAAAAAAAATGATGGATAATAAAAATATTTTAGGCATGTCTATTGAAAATAATAATGATGATAGATTGTATGATCATTGCTGATCAATTTCGTGTCTACCGTAAATTTTATTTCGGTTTCTTCGCTATATATTGTCCCGTTTGCATTATATGAAAATATATCAGTTTGTACCGATAGTAAGTTCTTTTTATTATTATAAATATCAGTAATGCCATTAGCTGTTACTGTAGAGACTTTCTTTACCAATTGTTTTTTATCATTATAAAAACACCTGATTATTTCAAATTTATCTTTGCGGTATAATACGGTCGTATCATCGTTTTTATTGTATTGACCAAGCTGCGTGTATTTTTCCTTTTTAGCAGAAGTTACAATACTATCTATTTTTCCATCAATATTATAATAATACCATTCGGTTCTAAGGGTATCAATATTTTGCAGGTTAATAATATTTGTATATTTAATTAGTTGCTGTTTAGTATTAAATGAGTCTATAAATGAAGACATTATTTTATTATTCATTTTATAATATCTTTTTATTCTATTGCCGTATTCATCGTATTCATTTTCATCTTCATCGGCAGTATTCCCATTAGTTACTTCTTTTATACCCTGGTGTTGTAAATTGTAATAATAAATAGTAGTATCACTAATCGTAGCGCTATCTGGATAATTTGCTGGTTCCATTTCTATTTCTTCTTTTACATTGCCTAAGGAATCGTAAAATAAAATTTTATACATGGAGGAATCGATCTTTCCGCTATCAGTATATAGGGAGTAACAAATTTCTTTTTTTATATTATTCTGACTGAAAGTTTGTGGTGGAAAATAAATGAAACCATGAACGTGTCCAAGCGCTGCTGCATTTTGAGAAAAGCAATCATTACTGAATATAATAATTGTAAATAATAATAAAAAACGGATCATGCATTTCTATTTATTGTAAGGTATAAAAAAAGTTTCACAAAGATATGTAGCTGAACTGTGCGACGCAACGGTGCTGAATAGAATTACAATTGTTGATAAATAAAAAAACGCCTTAAAAAATTAAGGCGTTCTATATAATTTATATCGATCTGTTAATTAATAAACACTTTATCTAACACAACGATGTCTCCATCTTCATTCAGCACTTTTATGATGTACATGCCTTGTGCCAATTTCGCTGTCAGGTTAACAGTGGCCGTTTGACTGCCTGCTGAAACAACGATAGTGCTTGATTGTAATGTTATTCCCTGAAGGTCCGCTATCTCAACAGTATATTTACCTGATTGCTTTTGTTCATTTAACGAAACAGTAAAAGACATCCCTGTAATAGGGTTAGGATAAATTTTTGAATCTGTAGTTGTCGCTGCTACAGATTCAGTGGTATAGTCTGTAGAGCTCGTGGTGTTTTGAAATAATAGATTGCTGCTCGCAAGATCAGATACCTGGTAGCTTGTATCAGCATTTACAATTTTTGTTGCAGAAAGCGTAGTAAAATCTACATTATAAAAACCTTCTTTGCCAATAGCGCTGGATACTAATACCATTCCATCGGCGGTAACAGCTGCACCGTTGGTAGAAAAATTACCCGGCAATCCTTTAATAGTACCGATCAATGTGGCGATTTTTGTTGTGATATTAATGCTATACACGTAATGGTTAGCAGTGATCAAATATAATTTTCCTGAAGCATCAGCGATCATATCTCCACCCCAGCTGCTGCATTGGTTGTGTACAGAAGCGCCACCGTTGGCAGCATCATCTGTTAAATTACCCAGGTCAGTAATGACCGTATTGCCGGTAGTGAAAGCATATAAATGATTGGCATCATTGCTGATGGCATAACCGTTCCCATCTGCACCAATGCACATCCTTGTTACATTGTCGCTTTCATCATAGATGTTATTGGTTGTGCTGAAGTGTTGATTCGGTAATACATTCTCATTGAGTTCAACCGTTTTATCGCCCAGGTTGATCCATTTTAACTCACCGGTCTTTAGCGTACAAAAAAACAGCTTATTATGTTTTTTATCAAATGCCGCTGCGGCTACCATATCGTTACTGCCTATAACAGGAATATCTCTTATTAGTTTGCCGGTAGTGGCATCAACTGAATGTATATTCTTCCACAAAGAATCGTGCGTATTGCTGCCGGTGATGGCATAGGTTTGATCCTGTGCTTTGGCAAAAAAAGAAATAACGGTAAATGTGGAAAGAAGTAAAATTTTAATAGTCATGCGAGCAAGGTTTAGCGTTAGTATTTTCTAAAGGGAAGTTACAAAAATTACATATGTGAACCAAAAATTTGATCATAGAAAATAGCTAACTGGCTCATTTTCAATCTAACTATGGTATTTAACCAGTCCATCCATGGGTGTTTTTAAAACCTTGCCTAATTGCAGTTCATAGGTAGCACACATCTCTTTCAGCACATCTTTAAAGCCAAAGGCAACGCTGCCAATAAAATGTACGGGCAATGTCCAGCTTTCACTGTATTTATATACATGGTTAAAGAAAAAATCATTGAATCCGTCTTCTATGATATTCTCTATCATATAATGGCCACGGTTTTCTACCAAAAAAGCAGTAAAAGAGGCCAGGTAACGATTGGGTAATGGATTTTTATAGACTGCATCCAGGATCTCAACGGAGTTGGTATTAAATTTTGCTTTAAAGCGGTCCATCAGGTCGGCATCAAAAGTATTGTACAAATAATATTGCACTACTTTTTTTCCGAGATAGGCGCCACTGCCTTCATCACCTAAAATAAACCCAAGGCCCGGGCTGTTCTTTACGATCTTCTTTCCATTATAATAACAAGAGTTTGAACCTGTTCCTAAAATACAGGCTACACCTTTTTCATCGCCGCACAATGCTTTGGCAGCGCCCATCAGGTCATGGTCCACAGTCACTTTTGCTTTTGGAAATATTTTACTGATGGCTTGTTTTACTATTTTTATATTGGCAGGGTTGCTGCAGCCTGTGCCGTAGTAATGCACTTCTACCGGAACCGCGTTTTTCATTTTAGGCAATAATTCATACGCTAAGATATTTTGTATCTGCTCCGCAGAAAGAAAATACGGACTGATCCCTTGTGTGTAAAAGGTCTTCTTTTTTTTGCCGTCAAGCAGGCACCACGCTGCTTTTGTTGAGCCACTGTCTGCTATTAATTTGATAGCCATAAATTAGTTGAGGTTAGTTAAAATTCGCGCTTAAAAGTAACATAATAATAGGTATGTAGCAGTAGATAATAGCAGAAATTGAAACAAATTTTGATTAATACTGTCAACAACCAATATTTATCGACAATTTTGCACCAGCCTGTAAAATTAGCCAATTAGCCAATGTGCTAATCTGTTAATGAGATATGGTAAAATAAGTAGGCTGGTATAAATTAAAAAATTAGCACATCAGCATATTAGCTAATTAGCACATTATTACAAATATGAAGAAGAATCAAAAAGTTTGGCAACCACTGCTTTTAAGCATTACAATGGTAGTAGGTATTTATTTAGGATTTACGATGCGGGGTAATATGCCGGGCAAATCTTTTTTTACGATCGATAAAAGCAGCTCTTTATTACAAGTGATGAGCCTTATCCAAAATAAATATGTGGATGATGTAAAATTGAATGACTTAAGCGATACGGCTATCACTGCTATATTGAGTAAGCTTGATCCGCATTCTGTTTTTATTCCTGCAAAAGACCTGCAGGATATCAATGAAGAATTAGCAGGCAATTTTTATGGCGTAGGCATTGAGTTCAGCATCATTAACGATACGATCAATGTATTGAACGTATTGCCCGACGGGCCAAGCGCTGCAGTAGGTATACAAATTGGTGATCAATTTATCAAAGTGAATGATACCCTGGTGGCAGGTGAAAAAATAACGGCAGAAAGGGTAAGGACGTTATTAAAAGGAGCCGCAGCATCTACAGTAACGGTGAGTGTTTTAAGAAATGGCAAGCTGCAGTCTTTCACCATAGTTCGTGGTATGATCCCCGTTAGTAGTGTTGATGCGAGTTACATAATAGGAGATAGCATTGGTTATATCAGGCTGAATAAATTTTCTGAATTGACCTACAGGGAATTCATGATCTCTTTAGAAGCATTGCAAAAGCAAGGAATGAAAAGTTTGATACTTGACCTGAGAGGAAACGGTGGAGGCGTGTTAGAACAAGCTACAGCCATTGCCGATGAATTTTTAGATGGAGATAAACTCATCACTTATACAGAAGGTGTACACTCACCCAAAAAAGAATACCGTTGTATGCATCCGGGCGCTTTTGAAGATGGAAAATTAATTGTATTGGCAGATGAAGGAACAGCCAGTGCCAGTGAGATATTAATGGGCGCCCTGCAAGATTGGGACAGGGCAACGATCATCGGCAGAAGAACTTTCGGAAAGGGATTGGTACAACAACAATACGACCTGAATGATGGCAGTGCATTAAGGCTAACTATTGCCAGGTATTATACACCGATCGGAAGAAGCATTCAGCGCCCTTATGCGAATGGCGATAAAGCGTATTATGAAGAAGTGGCTAACCGTTTTCATGATGGAGAAGTATTGAGTGCAGATTCTACCAAACATGATACTACTAAAGTATTTAAAACCATGCACGGCAAAACTGTGTATGGCGGCGGCGGTATAACACCTGATATTTTTATTCCTTTAGATACAGCCAATTATTCATCAAATATTTCGGCGGTGTATATAAGCGGTGTTGTTGGAGATTTTGCGTATGCCTATTACCTGCAAAATAAAACCCGTTTGGCGATGTATAAAAGCATCGCTGATTTCGATAAACAATTTGTATTGTCGGATGCTGATTGGAAAAATTTTACGGCAGCGGTTGCAAAAGATTCTATCGGCGTAAATACTATCTCGCCAAAAGAAAGATCGGACATCGGGCTTCGCATCAAGGCATCGATAGCAAGAGAGATATGGCGCAGCGAAGGTTTTTATGAAACGATGAATACGGATGATGATGGAATTAATAAAGCAGTTAGCATTTTGAAATAGTTATAAGTTTTAAGTCGTAAGTTTTAAGTGTAAAACAGCGGCCAAAACTTATGACTTAAAACTTATAACTTAAAACTAGTATTATGTGGTTAAACAGTATCCTTGATACGATCGGCAATACGCCGATGATCAAATTAAATAAGATCACGAAAGACCTGCCTTGCACTGTGTTGGCGAAAGTGGAATATTTTAATCCCGGCAATTCTATCAAGGATCGCATGGCGGTTAAAATGTTAGAAGTGGCAGAGAAAGAAGGAAAGATAAAACCGGGTGGGACCATCATTGAAGGAACCAGCGGCAATACCGGTATGGGACTGGCTTTGGCGGCTTGCGTAAAAGGCTACAAATGTATTTTTACTACTACCGATAAACAATCAAAAGAGAAAGCGGATATTTTAAAAGCGGTTGGTGCAGAAGTAATTGTTTGTCCTACAAATGTTGAACCCGAAGATCCGCGCTCTTATTATTCTGTTTCAAAAAGACTGGCTTCTGAAGTACCGAATAGCTGGTATGTAAATCAGTATGATAATTTGGCAAACAGGCAAGCGCATTACGAACAAACCGGTCCTGAAATTTGGGAACAGACAGATGGCAAGATCACACATTTGGCGGTAGCATCAGGTACAGGCGGAACGATCGTTGGAACTGCTCAGTATCTAAAAGAAAAAAATCCAAACATACAAATATGGGCCATCGATAGTTATGGCTCTTTATTAAAAAAATATTTTGATACAGGCGAGCTGGACCAGAAAGAAGTATACCCTTATATCAGCGAAGGCTTTGGTGAAGATTTTATCCCGGCGAATTATGATATGAGTGTGATCGACCTGTTTGAAAAAGTAACGGATAAAGACGGCGCTATCATGGCGCGCCGTATCGCTAAAGAAGAAGGATTATTTTGTGGCTATAGTGCGGGCAGTTGTTTACAGGGAATGCTGCAGCTAAAAGATAAATTAAAAAAAGGCGATGTAGTGGTTTGTATCTTTCACGATCATGGCAGCCGTTATGTAGGAAAAATATACAATGACCAGTGGATGATGGAACGCGGATTTTTAGAAGTCAAAACTTTTAAGGACCTGATCAGCAGCAGAAGTATCCATCCGTTAATCACATTACAACCCGAGCAATCAGTTGCCGAAGCTATTCAGATCATGAAAAAATATGATATTGAAAATATACCGGTGATCGATGGCGAAGAAAATATCGGGGCCATATCTGAAAGTGGCCTATTCAATAAGATAGTAACTAACGGCGATATTAAAACGCAGACCATTTCATCTGTTATGGAAAAAGCGTATCCTGTAGTTTCTTTTGATACACCGGTAGAGCGGTTAAGCTCTTATATTACCAAAGAAAATGGGGCAGTATTGAGTAAGGATGAAAGCGGAGCATATCATATTGTAACAAAATATGATATTATACAAAGTCTGGCAAAATAGGGTATTACAATTGCTACTTTTATGCTACTACCAGGCCTTTATACCCATACTGGCAGCCATTATCTATCAATTTTACCCGATTATTTTTTATGCCGTATATTGCAGGCCTAATAATTAAAAAAACTAAAAAATAACACATGAGTAAGTACACAGCTGGCGTATTATTTGGTAAAGAATTGGAAGCTTTATATAATGACGCAAAAGATAACAAATTTGCCATACCCGCAGTTAACTGTATCGGTAGCGACACTATTAACGCGGTTCTTGAAACAGCAGCTAAAGTTAATTCTCCTGTGATCATACAATTTTCAAACGGTGGTGCACAGTTCATGGCTGGTAAAGGAATGCCGAATGATAAATTACAAGCAAATATTTCCGGTGCTATCTCTGGTGCTTTACACGTTCATAACGTAGCAAAACATTATGGTGTACCGGTTGTTTTACATACAGATCACGCTTCTGCAAAATGGCTGCCGTGGATCAGCGCATTGATCGATGCAGGTGAAAAACATTTTAAAGAAACAGGAACGCCATTATTCAGTTCTCATATGTTGGATCTTTCCGAAGAACCGATCGAAGAAAACATCCACACATCAGTTGAGTTCTACAAACGTATGGCTCCATTGGGTATGAGCATCGAAATTGAATTAGGTGTAACAGGTGGTGAAGAAGATGGTGTTGATAACAGCGATGTTGATAATGATAAATTATATACGCAACCGGAACACGTTTCTTATTCTTATAAAGAATTGTCTAAAGTAGGTAATATGTTTACGGTAGCTGCGGCATTTGGTAATGTGCACGGTGTGTACAAATCAGGTAACGTACAGTTAACGCCGGTAATTTTACACAATAGCCAGGTGTTCATTGAAAAAGAATTGAAGACAGGACCAAAACCGGTTTTCTTTGTATTCCATGGTGGTAGCGGTTCTCCTCAAAATCAGATCAGAGAAGCAATTGGTTACGGCGCTATTAAAATGAATATTGATACCGATATGCAATGGGCATTCTGGGAAGGTACTTTGAACTTTTACAAAAAGAACGAAGCATTTTTACAGGGCCAGTTAGGAAATCCTGAAGGTGCTGATAAGCCAAACAAAAAGTATTATGATCCGCGTGTTTGGTTACGTAAGAGCCAGGACAGTTTTGTTAAACGTTTAGAAGTTGCTTTTGATGATTTGAATTGCATCGGGCGTAATAAATAATAATTCCAATTAATAATTAAGAATTAGTAATTAATAATTTTTCAGATTTGTATTAGTTCAAGCTAATCGATTGATCTTTTAAAATTGTTGACTATTAATTCTTAATTCTTTTTAAGAAGATTTGATAATCGAAAACGATTGTAGGTATAATAAATATTAATTATTAATTACTAATTATTAATTAAAAAAGAAATGAGAAAAGAAGAAGATTTTGACGCCAACCTCGCTGGTGAAGATGGACAAACTGAAGAAACAAAAAGAAGATGGTTCAAGCGGATAAAAAAAGGAATTCTTACTGCCACGAAAGATAAGGCAGATGCACCCGAAGGGATCTGGACAAAATGTCCTAACTGCAAATTGACCTGCACCGTCAGCGAGCTTAGAGAAAATAAATTCGTTTGTCCTAAATGTGAGTATCACCATAGAATTGGTAGCGGAGAATATTTCGATATCATATTTGATGATGGCGCTTTCGAAGAATTATTCGCCAACATCGTTTCAAAAGATTATTTAGGTTTCGTTGATCTTAAACCATACGCCCAACGCTTGGAAGAAACGTATGAAAAAACTGATATCCATGATTCAATAACAGTGGGCCACGGTAAAGTTGACGGCAATGAACTGGTAGTGGCTTGTATGGATTTTGAATTTATTGGCGGTAGTCTGGGTAGTGTGATGGGAGAAAAAATATCACGTGCCTGCGATTATTGCATCAAGCACAAGATTCCTTTCATGATCATCAATAAAAGTGGTGGTGCAAGGATGATGGAAAGCGCTTTCTCTTTAATGCAGTTAGCAAAAACTTCGGGTAAATTATCTCAGCTGGCAGATGCAGGCGTTCCTTATATCTCTTTATGTACTGATCCTACTTTTGGTGGAACCACCGCATCTTTCGCGATGTTGGGCGATATCATTTGTGGTGAACCAGGTGCATTGATCGGCTTTGCCGGTCCGAGAGTTATTAAAGAGACCATTAAAAAAGATCTGCCCGAAGGTTTCCAACGCAGCGAGTTCTTATTAGAGCATGGTTTTCTTGATTTTATCATTCCAAGAAAAGAATTGAAATGTAAACTGGCAAAGCTATTGGTGCTGTTAAAAAATTAAATTTTGGTAAAAATTCAAATAGTAAAAGCAGTCTGAAAATGACTGCTTTTTATTTTATATGTATTTAGGCTATTTATAACAATATAACACATATAATAATTTTGAAACTATAGAAAAATCCGTTACTTTTATAAGGATTGACTTGCTTCTCTAACACAAAACAATATAGATAAATTATGGCAATACGTGTAGCGATCAATCACAAGACGACTTATAAATATGACAGGGCTGTTACTTTGTTCCCGCACATCTTTCGTTTAAGGCCCGCTGCACATTCAAGGACTGCCATTGAATCTTATTCGCTAAAAATTTCTCCTAAAGAACATTTCATTAACTGGCAACAGGATCCATTTGGTAACTACCAGGCAAGGGTTGTTTTTAATGAACCAACAACCGAATTAAAAGTTGAAGTGGAAATTATTGCGGACATGATCGCACTAAATCCATTTGATTTTTTTGTGGAAGAATATGCAGAGAATTTTCCTTTTAAATACAGCGAGCTTTTACAAAAAGAATTGGTTCCGTATTTAGAAATAAAAGATGACGGGCCGTTATTAAAAGAATGGATAAAAACAATTGATACCAGCAAAAAAACGATCAACGATTTTTTAGTTTACCTAAATTATAAATTATACAAAGCGATCAACTATTCCATTCGTATGGAAGCTGGCGTGCAGACCTCTGAAGAAACATTAACCAAAGAGTTAGGTTCTTGCAGAGATACAGCCTGGTTGTTTGTCCAAATTTTACGTCACTTAGGTTTAGCTGCGCGATTTGTATCCGGTTATTTAGTACAATTAAAATCAGATCAGGAATCTTTAGACGGCCCATCAGGACCGATAGAGGATTTTACGGATCTGCATGCCTGGACAGAAGTATACATTCCCGGAGCAGGATGGATCGGCCTTGATCCTACATCAGGATTATTTGCAAGCGAAGGGCATATTCCTTTAGCGTGTACGCCTGATTACGCAAGCGCCGCCCCGGTCGTTGGTGCAACAAGCAAATGTGAGGATACAGAATTTGAATTCTCGAATGTTGTTACGCGTATTCATGAAGATCCCCGTGTAACAAAACCTTATTCTGAAGAACAATGGCTTGCCATTAATGCCACTGCATTAAAAGTTGACGAAGACTTACTGGCAAATGATGTAAAGATGACGATGGGTGGTGAACCTACTTTCGTTTCTATCGATGATATGGAATCTGCACAATGGAATATTGATGCGGATGGTAAAGAAAAAAGAGAATTATCGCACGACCTTATTTTTAGATTACGCGAAAAATTTGGTCCGGCGGGTATGATACATTACGGACAAGGTAAATGGTATCCCGGTGAACCATTGCCTCGCTGGCAGTTAGGATTGTTTTGGCGTAAAGATGGTAATCCGATCTGGAGAGATATCAAATTGGTAGCACACGAAAAAACAGAAAAAAAATATACACATGAACACGCCGAAAAAATTGCCTACGAACTAGCCAAGCATATTGCTGTTAGTGTAGACAATGTGAGTGCCGCATATGAAGATGTTTATTATTTTTTGTGGAAAGAAGGAATGATGCCTGTTAATGTTGATCCTTATCAGGCCAATTTAAAAGATACACCTGAGCGCCGCACATTGGCAAAAGTATTAGATACAGGTTTAGAAAAACCGGCAGGCTATGTTTTGCCATTGAAATGGAACTATGATAATAGCCAATGGCAAAGCTGTAAGTGGATATTAAATCGCGATCATTTATTTGTTGTACCTGGTAATTCGCCTATCGGATTGCGTTTGCCATTAGATTCATTACCGGCTGTTGCAAAAGAAAATGAACCGCAAAAAGTAGAACGTAGTTTGTTTGACGAATTACCTGAGCTGGTTGATTTTCATGAAAGCATCACCGATCGTTATGATACAATAACCGATCACCCGGAAAAAGTAAAGATCAAAAAAACTAAAACCAAAGAAGAGAAAGAAGAAGAGGTTACAAAAATAACTTACGAAGTACCGGTTATAAAAACGGCTTTATGTATTGAAGCAAGAGACGGCATCGTTTATTTATTTATTCCGCCGTTGGAATATTTGGAGCATTATTTAGACCTCATGGCTTCGATCGAAGCAACGGCTAAAAAATTAAATATTCCTGTTAGAATAGAAGGGTATGAGCCACCAAGAGATTATCGTGTTGAAAGATTAGTTGTGTCGCCTGATCCGGGCGTTATTGAGGTGAATATTCATCCTGCCAAGAACTGGAAGGAAATGGTGCACAATTTAGATACGTTGTATGATGAAGCTTTTTTATCAAGATTGGGTACAGAAAAATTCATGCTCGATGGAAGGCATACCGGCACAGGCGGTGGTAACCATATTACGATCGGAGGTGCAACACCATCTGAAAGTCCGTTATTACGCAGGCCCGATCTATTGCGTAGTTTAATTACTTACTGGCAGCATCATCCCGGGTTGTCTTATTTATTTTCAAGTTCATTCATTGGCCCTACCAGTCAGGCGCCACGTATAGATGAAGGCCTTGATCAGAAATTATATGAGATGGAGATCGCGTTCGACCAGGTTCCTGAAAAAGGATTTATTCCTTTCTGGTTAACGGATAGATTGTTCCGCCATTTGCTGACTGATCTTACGGGCAATACACATCGTTCTGAATTCTGTATTGATAAATTATATTCTCCGGATTCATCTTCGGGCAGATTAGGGATTTTAGAATTCCGTGCCTTTGATATGCCGCCTCATAAAGAAATGAGTTTGGTGCAAATGTTATTGATACGTGCCTTGATCAGTAAATTCTGGAAGCAGCCTTACAAACATGACCTGGTAAGATGGGGTACAGAATTGCACGATAAATTTATGTTGCCTCACTATACATATGAAGATATGAAAGACATAGTGAGCGATCTGAATGATGCAGGCTATCCATTCCAGATGAGTTGGTTCGATGCGTTTTTTGAATTCCGCTTTCCACATTACGGAACAGTGAAAGTTCAAAATATAGAAATGGAAATCCGTAGTGCGATAGAACCATGGCATGTATTAGGTGAAGAAATGTCGAGCGCAGGAACGGCGCGTTATGTAGATTCATCTTTAGAAAGAGTACAGGTTAAATTAAGAGGCTTGAATGGTGACCGTTATATTTTATTATGCAATGGCACACGCGTTCCATTAAGAGAAACACATATAAAAGAAGAATTTGTTTGTGGTGTTCGTTATCGTGCATGGCAGCCACCTTCGGCATTGCATCCTACTATCGGCGTTGATACGCCGTTAACGTTTGATATTATCGATACCTGGAACAGCCGTTCAATAGGTGGATGTACGTATCACGTATCCCATCCTGGCGGAAGACATTATAGCACTTTCCCTGTAAATGCTTACGAAGCTGAGTCACGCCGTGGTAACAGGTTTGAAGATACTTCTTACACGCAGGATGTAATACAGCCAAGAGCCTACATCTCAGAGATCAGGCATTATGTAGAAGCAAATGAAAAAAATGTCCCTTACGATCCACCGCCAATTGAAGTAAGTGGCGAATATCCGAACACATTGGATATGCGACAGTTTTGGAAGAAGAAAAAATAGATTTGATCCCTGAGCTTTTAGCTTGGGGATTTTAATTTATTTCTAATTAACTGTTTTGTGTAAATTTAAATTTCACTTTTCTGTTGGCGATACTAGAAAATCATACCCTTCGGTTGTTGGCAGGGATGCCAACAACGGCTGTCGGAATAGGATTGAGTAAAAGGCTTAATGCAATTTAGCTTTGCAGAGAGAACCCTATAACACACACCGCTGTTGGCATCCCTGCCAACAGCCGAAGTCTTAACCAGTATAATGAGTAAGTAAATTAAAATCATCAACGCCAAGTTCATAAAATTTAGCAGATGAATAATAGTATTCTTCTGCCAGTCTACATAATCCGGCTTTAACAGGATTGCTATGTATATAGTTTAGTTTCTGCATAAATATTTCATGAGTAGATAGATCGATCCCTAATGAATTTCTTTCCCAGAACTGATAATCCCTATCTTTTGCGGTTACCTTAAAATGCAGTGATACTTCAGGGTGATTTTTTTGCAAATCAGATTTAAATTGTTGCGCTGTGTGTGTCAATAAACTATGCTGAATACTCATCGGAGTCTGATCTGCCAAGGGCTGCCATATCAAATGCATATGGTTAGACATTATTACAAAAGCGTATAAATTAATTCTTTTGTCAGCGACTAAAAATTGCAAGGTTTCTATTATTATATTTTTATACTTATCTGGTCTTAGAAGATGCTTCCATTGTAAAATAGTTGCTGTATAGAATTGTGGCCAATAGATTGGATATTTTGGATTCATAGGGAGATAAAAATACGGAATTTATTATAGCGATTGTTAAGTATAAGGCTGACTTCGGCTGTTGGCAGGGATGCCAACAGCGGCGAGTGGAATAGGAATTATTTTTTTACTACATTGCAGTTATATAAATAACCATGATAAGATACCTTCGAATAACAATCTTAATAATCCTCGCAGCGGTATACCTGCTAATGCTATTCGATACATTCTTCTCCGGAACAAATTCCACGCAAGAAGTATTGGTATCAAGCAATGATAGCGCTAAAGTAGTAACAGGTAAAATACTGTGGACCTATTATTTATCTGCAGCTTCGGGCAAAACTTATATTGTAACATCGGATGTTTATCATGGACTAAATGTGGGCGATAGTTTTATTGTTGAACGTACCAATATCTTAAAAAAAGCAATCGCTATTCAATATAATAAAGACCCTCAGCTGACTGAACATAATATTGGCGCTTTGTATACTTCTTTGTGGTTAGTAGGGTTTGTAATTTTATTTCTGGGGATCGCCTTGTTTATTTTGATCTCACCCAAAAATTTTCCGGTTGATAATTTGTTCTTTGTCGCGCTGCTTTTGTTTGCGGCCAGCATTTATCCTTTCTATTTGTATTTTATCATTCAGCCGTAAACTTGACCATTGAAGAAAAAGATAACCAGGATACTTTTTATTGCCAGCGCTGTAATATCTGCGATCGTATTAATAGACAATTTCTTACTCTGGAAAATAAAAACCCCTGAAGTATTAGTGAATTATGCAGATCCGCATGACCAGTCAGGAGATTTTGATAGAACCTGTCGTTTCACCGCGCAGTCGCGAAGAGTGTACTATGTCCCTTATTATCTTTATTGTGGCGTGAATGAAGGAGATACATTTTGGGTTAAACAAACGCCTATTTTCAGGCACGGCGTTTCGATCATACATACATTTAAGGGCGTTACTTATACGGATAATGTTAGAATGTTGAATTTTCCGAGTAGACCATTCGGCATTTTTACTTTTATGTTGATCATGCTGGTCTTTGATTTCTTCTACCCCCAATTTAATGATGACACCCTTGTACAGTTGCATTTATCAATGGCCATTTTCGCAACCACTTTATTTGGGGTGTACGGCTATGTTTTTATGTAAAAATTGGTTATTTAACCCATGCTGCGTTTGCCTGCTATTACCAATCTTACTAATTAACGATATATCTACAAGAAAGTAGTAAAATTTAATTATTTTTAGTGAGGCTAATATAAAATAGTATGAAGGGCTTTGGTCGGATCTTTTTTCTTGCTGCGTTTGCGATGCTGCTTACCTACGGTGCTTTTGCACAGGTAGACTCTGTTACACAAAGACTGAAGGCCCTGGGCATTGATTCAAATATCATTGAGCATTCTTTTCATACGGACGATACTGCTCATTATTTTAAAATGACCATGCATGCTGTTTCTACAGAAAGAAAAGACCTGGAAACGATCGACTACGATCCTCAGCGCGATGAAAAAGAGCGCTGGCAATTGCTGACCTTGAACGGGGATTCTGTTTCTGATAAATGGGCGCATGATTATTCTAAAGCTGTCAACAAAAACATAGGTAAAACAGTAGGTATTTATGCAACGCGTATAAAATTTGAAGATAGCAGCTCCATTGTTATTTCATTTAAATGCAATAAGGATAATTTACCTGATCGTTATTCGAACCTTTATCGCTGTAATGGGCTTGCCTATATCAATAAAGCTACAAAGCAGATAGACAAAGAAGAATTTACGGATAGCTCTTCCTTCCAGATAGAGTTTATGAGTGTTGTTACGTACTCGATGTACAGAAATTTTTCTTACAATGCTGATGAGCAATTCAATCAGCTGATATCGGATGATCTTTATATGGATGTTTTTATAAAAGATAAAAAATCCAAAGCCTCCGTTACTTATATTTATTCTGATTATAAAAAAGTAAAATAATCTACGCTAAAGAATATACGGCCCATAAGGCGGTACTCGAAATAACGATCCACAAAATTACTCCTTGTATCATTGGCTTAAAACCTACCGAGGTCAACACCTTTCTTGATAAGCCCGCTCCAATTAAAAATAAGGTAAGTGTTAATCCTGTCTTGCCAATGGCAGTACAATAAAACGCGATCGCGTGTATCGCAGGCACATAAGTATTTAATAACATGGCAATGATGAAGAAGGCAATAAAATAAGGGATCTTTATTTTGTTGGCATTACTCTTGAATAATACTGTAGTAAACAATGCTACAGGAATGATCCACAGTGCACGTGCGAGTTTGACTGTTGTAGCTACTTCCAATGCATGCGGGCCGTATTTACTTGCTGCACCTACTACCGAGCTTGTATCATGAATGGCTAGGGCACACCATAAGCCAAATTGTGTTTCTGATAAATGCAAAGCGTGGCCAATGGCCGGAAAAATAAATAGTGCTACAGCATTTAAAATAAAGATAGTTCCCAGCGCAACTGAAATTTGTTTTTCTTCGGCGTCAATGATTGGAGAAATGGCTGCGATGGCGCTACCTCCACAAATGGCAGTTCCGGCAGCAATCAGATAAGATGTTTTTCGTTCGATCTTGAATAGTTTTCCTAAAAGAATTCCCAAGGCTAAAGTACCTGCTATAGAAAAAATGGTGAATACCAATCCTTGCCTACCTGCTTGTAAAGCGCTGCTGACATTCATACCAAAACCAAGTCCTACAACAGAAACCTGTAATAAAGTGCTGGTTGCTTTTTGGTTCAAATGCAAAAAAGGATGCCCGATAAATTGTGCCACGATCAAACCTAGCAACAGCGCCATTGGCGGAGACATCCACGGCGTAAGGCACAGCACAACAAATATCATAAATATTAGCTGGCGTGTAGTGATGGTTCTGTCGAGAATTTTTTTATTCTCTTTATCCGGTTGTTGCGTGTCCATGTTTGTCTTGCAAATGTATTAATCGGCTTGTTCAATAAAAATTATATATTTTTGAAGCAGACAATCCCCATCTATGCTAAAGCGGCTTTTACTTTTTGTATTGATCACTTTGCTCTTTCATGGAGCATTGTTTGCCCAGGCAGCGCCGTATGGCAGCATTCAATCATTCATTCCAAAACATTACGAGATACTCGACAGCGTATCCGGGGATATTAACCGCGATAGCTGTACGGATGTGATACTCATTCTTAAATCTACCAAAACATTTGATCACCCCGTATTATTGCTCGAAGGAAATGGCACAGGCAATTATTTTTTAGCCGCAAGAAATGATAGCGTTGTTTTGTGCGAAGGTTGCGGAGGAGAATGTTGCCATGAGCCTTACCAGCAGATGGTCATTGGGAAAGATTATTTTTCTTTTGCGCATTATGGCGGCGATATGAATATTCACTGGACAAGACTGATAGCTTTTACCTTCGATCTGAAAACACGACAGTATGTATTGCGTAAAGATGTAGGTATTTTTAAAGATGCAGAAAACCCCAATGCCACGCGGTATGTTATATATGGTAAAGAGGCAGAGGGGATATTGCCTTTTATTATCTATTCTTATAATAAGTTTTAGAATACTGCGAATGTATTTTATAATCTATCATTGCATCTTTGTAAATGTTTAATCTTAATCGCTCATAGCCGCAGGAACTGGCAGAATTAGCGAAGTTGTTAATCAAATAAATTTTAAATAAAAAAATCCCAAAGCATACTACTTTGGGATTTATATTTTTGTTATTTAAAATTTATCTTTTGTTATACCTGCGGTAATTCTGTATTATTAGCTTCATGCTCTTTTTTTAGCTGTGCTAATTTTTCATCGCTGTATGTTAATCTGGCAATACCTACAAACAATACAGGAACAAAGAATATGGCGATACCGGTTGCTGCTAACATACCGCCTAATACTGTAGTGCCAATTGTGTTACGTGCTACAGAGCTTGCGCCTGATGCAAATACCAATGGTAATACACCAAGAATAAATGCGAAGGACGTCATTAAAATTGGGCGTAAACGAAGCTTTACTGCATCTAACGTTGCCGAAATAATTGGCATACCCTTATCAACTCTTTCTTTTGCGAACTCAACGATCAGGATCGCATTTTTTGCAGACAGCCCGATCAATGTGATCAAACCAATTTGTGCATATACGTTATTGCTTAATTTAGGTAACAGCGTTAATGCAAGGATGGCACCAAATACCGCTATCGGCACAGCTAACAGAACCGAGAAAGGAACAGCCCAGCTTTCGTATAATGCAGCCATCAACAGGAACACAAATATGATTGACAATGCAAAAATATAAGTAGCGCTATTACCTGATTTTAATTCCTGTAAACTTAAACCCGAGAATTCATACCCATATCCTTCAGGCAATACTTTATCAGCTACGCGTTGTAAAGCTTCGATCGCTTGTCCGCTACTATAGCCCGGTTTTGCGCCGCCATCAACTTCCGCACTTCTATAAATATTAAAGTGGGAAATAAGCGGTGCACTTTCTGTAACCTTATAACTAACCACTGTGCTCAACGGAACCATTTGCCCGGTATTATTTTTTACATAGTATTGCCCGATATTTTTTATGTCGTTACGGAAAGTGGTATCAGCCTGTGCTACCACATAAAAGTTTCTTCCGTAAATAGTTAGCTGGTTGATATAAGTACTACCCATGAACATTTGCATTGTGTTGTATACATCGGCAATATTTAATCCAAGGCGTTTGCATTTTTCTCTGTCAAGGTCAACTTCATAACCAGGAGTGTGGGCACTAAAGAAAGTAAAGGCACCCGCAATTTCCGGTTGCTTGTTGGCTTCGGCCACAAAACTATTTACAACTTTCTCAAACGTTTTAATATCATCGTTCGATTGTTTTTGTTCTATCTGGATACTGAATCCGCCAGCATTACCTAAACCAGGAATAGCAGGTGGTGGAATAACAATGATCTTGGCTTCTTTGATCGCTGCGAATTTTTTGTTCAGAGCAGCAATTACTCCTTGCAATCTCAAACTGTCAGCATCTCTTTCATCCCATGGTTTTAGTTGCATGAAGATGGTACCGCTATTAGATTTAAAACCACTCGTTAAGGCGTTATAACCACCTAATGCTGCCACATGCATAACACCGGGTGTGTGTTGTGATATTTTCATTACACTGTCTAACACGGTCAAAGCCCTTGTGGTAGAACCAGCTTCGGGAATTTCAAATGAAATGTATAAACGCCCGTCATCTTCTGTTGGAATAAATCCAGTGGGTTTATTATGAAAAAGAATTACATCGCCTACGATGATACAAGCCAATAGTATCAACGCCAAAGGTGTAACCTTTATAAATTTCCTTACGCCAATGGTATAATTCAGACTGAACTTTCTATACCATTCATTGAAATTGTAAAAGAATTTATTTAAGCCCTTTGAATCTTTATCAATGTGTTGTGGTTTCAATAACAGCATACACAATGCTGGGGTCAATGATAACGCGATGAAGGCAGATATCAATACAGAAATGGCAATCGTGATGGCGAACTGTTGGTATAATTTACCAACGATGCCAGGGATAAAGCCTACCGGAATAAATACGGCAGCTAATATTAATGCAATGGCAATTACCGGAGCAGTGATATCATGTAAGGCTTTATTAGTAGCATCCTTGGCAGATAAACCTTCCGTATCAATATAATGCTGCACGGCTTCTACCACAACGATCGCATCATCCACCACAATACCGATCGCTAATACAAAACCAAACATGGTCAATGTGTTGATCGTAAATCCTAATGGGATGAAAAATATAAATGTTCCTACTATGGCAACAGGAATGGCCAATACAGGGATCAATGTTGTGCGCCAGTTCTGTAAAAAGAAAAATACAACCAGTGTTACCAATGCCAGCGCAATCAATAATGTTTCTACCACATCAGAAATAGAAACTTTAACTACTGTTACAGATTCAAAAGGAACCACATAGTTTACGTCTGCCGGAAAATATTTTTTCATGGCATCCATTGCTTTGTAAACACCTTCAGCAGTTGCCAGGGCGTTACTTCCCGGAGCTTGGTACACTAATAAATAAGAAGCCCTTTTGCCATCCACAAATGAATTGGCTGCATAACTTACTTTTCCTAATTGTACACGGGCAACATCTTTTAAGTAAACTATTGATCCATCTTGTGTATTAGAGCGGACAATTATATTCCCGAAATCTTTTTCTGATGTTAACCTGCTATTGGTAAATACCGTAAACTCAAAAGTAGAAGAGGAAGCCTGTGGGGGTGAGCCAACAGAACCTGCTGCTACCTGTAAATTTTGTTCATTGATGGCATTTTGAATATCATTGGCTGTCAATCCTAATTGAGTTAGCTTAGGAATATCCAGCCAAATACGCATTGCAAAATTATCTGCACGACTAAATACATCACCTACACCCGGCACACGCAATAACTGATCGCGTACATAAATATTGGCATAGTTATCCATGAAGGGAATACCATGTGTTCCGTTAGGAGAATACATAGCTACCAGCATTAAAATACTCGGATTACGTTTTAATGTAGTGATACCTAATTTTTGTACCTGGCTCGGTAATGCCGGCGTAGCAATGCCCACGCGGTTTTGAATATCCAGTGCAACAATATTTGGATCAGCATTAATATCCAGCGTAGCTGTAATGCTGGAGTTACCGCCATTGGCACTATTGCTCTGCATATAAGCCATGCCCGGAACGCCATTCACCTGTGTTTCAATAGCAGTAGTAGTAGTTTGCTCTACAGTCTGCGCATCAGCACCTGTAAAATTACTGGTGATCGAAACTGTTGGTGGTGTAATATTGGGGTACTGACTGATCGGCATCACTAATATCGCCAGCGTACCAACCAATAAAATTACCAGTGATATAACAATGGCCGTTACAGGCCTTCTTACAAATATATTTGATGACTCCATAATATGGTAAAATGTAGAATGTAAAATATTAAATGTAAAATGTAAAAGTCGCGCTCAATTATAAAACAACTTCCACATTTTACGGGTATTAAGCTGTAAAGTTTTTAAATGTTGAACGCCAAAACTTTTACATTTTACATTCATCATTTAATATTTTACATTTATTTTTTTCCTGCAGCACTAACCTTTATCGCTATGCTGTCTCTTAATTTTTGTACACCTTCCGTTATCACACTATCACCTTGTTGCAGGCCATTTAGAATAACGATCTTGTCGTTAATTTTTGTACCTAAAGTTACTTTGTGTTCAATGGCTATATTATTGTCTGCAACAAACACAAAGTATTCCCCTAATTGTTCAACCACTGCTTTGTAAGGGATCAATAATTGTAATCCACCACCATTATTTCTAACACGTACATTACAATTCATACCATCACGCAACATATTATCCGGATTAGGGAAAACTAATCTTGCTTTGATCGTTCCTGTTTGTGGATCTACTGCTCTATCTAAAAAAGCAATATGTCCGAAATAAGGATAAACACTTTGATCCGTTAATACCAATTGAAAAGTAGAATCTTTAGGATCATTGGTTTGTTGCAGTTTTATAAAAGCAGGAATAAGCCGTTGGTCAACATTCACATCCACAGCGATCGGGCCTTCTCCGGAAATAGTATTTAAAATAGTTTGTCCGGGTGTAGCCACATCTCCGATCTTCACTTGTGAGATACCGATCGTTCCTGATAAAGGAGCGCTGATATCTGCGAAGCGAACATTATTTCCTAAGGCAGAAACATTTGCTTTAGCCGCCTGCACCTGCATCTTAGCTGCTTGCAGATCAGCTATCGCATGATCTAATATTTGTTTTGCGATGGCATCATTTTTTGCCAGCTGTTCGTAGCGGTCAGCATCCTGTTGTGCTTTCATTTCAGCTGCATTGGCTACGCTTAAATTAGCAACTGCCTGATCGTAGTTGGCAACGTATTGTTGTTTATCGATCGAATATAATTTTTGTCCCTTTGTTACATGTTGACCATCCTGAAAATAAATGGCAGTGATATAACCAGATACCTGCGGACGAATTTCTACTATCTGCAATGCAGTAACAGTACCTGAATAATCATCATGATAAGCAGCGGCACCTTCCGTTACCGGATATACGGATACATTCACCACTGGTGGAGGTGGGGGTGGAGGTGCGCCTCCACAAGATGATAAAATTATCATACTAAGCAGTGCGTATCCAAATGGCATTCTCTTTTGTAACATATCGGCATTTTTAATATTGAATAGATCCTAAAGCTTTTTCTACATCGTACTTACTGCTTAATACATTGTATAAAGCATTCACGTAAGTTACTTCTGAGGTGCGCAGGTCGCTCTCAGCGGTAACAACATCGAGGTAAGTTTTGACGCCTGATTTATATTGTAATTGAATAGTATTGTATACATCTGTCGACAGATCAAGATTATCTTTCATCAAATAATAATCATTCAGGTTGCTTTTATATGCAGCCATTGCTGTTGCATATTCTGTATTTACCTGGTTATGTAAATTGATAAGGTCGTAGTCTGTTAATTTTAATTGTAATTCCGCCGCCTTAATATCCTGGTTTCTTTTTCCTCCTTC
>DATHHR010000074.1:0-9547 GCA_035317105.1 Ferruginibacter sp.
CCAAAATTACTTATTTATAATTCAACGATATTTGCACTTCAAAATAAATAACAACAAAAATTATGACAGCAGAGATCGTTACAGCGAAAGGCACAATGAAATTTGACCTATATGAAAAAGAAACACCCATCACCGTACAGAATTTTGCAAAATTGGCAAAGAGTGGTTTTTATGATGGCGTAACATTTCACCGTGTTTTGAAAGGATTTGTATTACAAGGTGGTGATCCGAATACAAAAGAAGGCGCTAAAGGACAACCAGGCGCAGGTGGCCCCGGCTATAGCATCAATTGCGAAACAAGTGCAGAAAAACAATACCACGACAGAGGCGTTCTGTCAATGGCGCACAGGGGAAAAAATACCGGTGGCTCTCAGTTCTTTGTTTGTATGACACGCGATATGACCAAACATTTGGATGGCGTACATACCTGCTTTGGAAAAATCACCGAAGGCGAAGACATAATAGACATGGTAAAAGAAGGCGACAAAATTGAAAAAGTGATCATCCACGAATAAATAAAAAAGGTCATTCCGGTTATAAAAACCAGAATGACCTTTTTCCCTACCGCTATCAAAACTTATATTTCTATCTTTTCCAGTATCAGTAGTGCTTCCTCCAACTTGATCCAGGCATTTTGCCATTCATTCTGTGCATCATGGATCTTCTTCCTTTCACTTGCCGCTAATAAAGTATTAGACGCTACTGTTTCTTCTAATTTTTGAAGAGATTCTTTGTGTAAGTCTGCTAATTTATTTCTATGATCCATAAATATTGTTTTTAAGTGAACATACTAATAGGCTGCATCTCTCAAAGCTTTGATCTCATTATGAGAAGCTTTTAATTTTTGTTGCTGTGTTAACACAATTGCTTTAATAAAAGCAGGCATTTCTTTTGTTTCTAACGCTGATCTGTAAGCCTTTTGTGCGGCATCTTCTCCGGCTTCGCAATTAGATAAAATAGCATGGCGCGTATGGCCTGTGAAAACAGCTTTTACATCCATCCAGGCCCTGTAAATTTTACCACTGTTTGTAGTTCCATGTTCAATTTCACCTCCCTGTACTTCTACTTCCGTACCTAATGTCATTATTAGCTGGCGACTTTCATCGATCATGCTTAAAAAAAGCATTTTCAGATCCTCGTCGTTTCCTTCTAATTCTTTAATAGCGCGTTCATAACCAATAATTCTGTCATTATTGATCATGATCAGGTCGTTCAAGACCTCAGTCGTTGCGGTTGCTGTTATTGTTTCCATGATTGTAAGTTTTTTTAGTAATACAGTAAATTTCATGCCAGTTTAGTTCATTGTAAAACAGTTAATTGTTAAATAATCATTGCCTCATTACTTCCCTTATTGTAGATATTTTTTCACAAAGGCAAAATCGAAACTTATAAGTAATTTTGCGGCACTAACTAACAAAGGGCTAGAAATATGTACAAAGCGGTTTTTATAGACATGGACGGGACCTTATTACAAAAAGACCATACCATTAGCGATACCAGTAAGAAAGTAATAAAAGAGTTATTGGATAAAGGAATATTGATCGTTCCGATCTCTGCCCGCCCCTTGCATGGGATATTGCCCATTAGCCAACAATTATTTCCCGATACTATCCCAGTCGTTAGTCTGAACGGCAGTTATATTTTTTTGAATAATGAGATCATCTATCAATCTGCTGTTCCGTTAGAAGATGTTGTAAGTGTTCATAAAGAGATCGCTCCGCATGATGTATCTGCCATGTATTATAGCCAGATGGATTGGTATGCAGAAGCAGATAATGCACACATACAAAAAGAACAAAAGATCACCGATGTTAAAATAAAGATCCAGCCCTTTCATTTAACCGTGGATGAATGGAAAGCAAAACAGAATGGCCCCAATAAGATATTAATAGCGGGAAATGCAGACCTGATAAACGGCATTGAAAAAAGGCTGATAGAGGATCATGGCGATAAACTAAATATGTCGAAATCTAAGACCACTTACCTCGAAGTAATGAGTTTAGGATCGTCAAAAACAAAAGCGATCAAATTTTTATTAGAGAGATATGGTATCAGGCAAAATGAGATCATTGCCATTGGCGATAATTTTAACGACAAAGAAATGATCGAATTTGCAGGCGTTGGTGTAGCAATGGGCAACGCGCCTGACGAAATTAAAAAAGTTGCGGATTATGTTACTGCAACAAATAATGAAGATGGCGTTGCCAAAGCATTAAACCACTTCTTTAATTAATCTTTTTATCACATATTTACGGCTCTTTTTTATTTCGATCTTTTTTAATTATTACTTCCTACAAAACGATATCCTACACCGGATTCTGTAACAATGTATTTTGGACGATCAGGATCTTTTTCTATTTTTTTTCTAAGCTGTGCAACAAATACACGCAGGTATTGCGATTGTGTAACATAATCAGGTCCCCATATTTCACGTAAGATGTATTGGTGCGTTAATACCTTCCCTTCATTTTTTACAAATAAAGCTAAGAGCTCATATTGTGTAGCAGTAAATTTTACAGATTCATTATTTTTTTTAACTGCGCGTGTAGAAAAATTGATCTCGAAATTTTCATACTTAATAGCCGGGATACTTTCGGTTACCGTACAATTGCGTAGTACGGATCTTATCCTTGCTAATAATTCGCCCGTGCGGAACGGTTTCAACAAATAATCATTAGCGCCATTGTCTAGGGCGCTCACAATATCCTCTTCATTATTTTTTACAGAAAGAATGATAACAGGCTTTACATACCATTCGCGCAATTTTTTTAATACTGCATGGCCATTCTCATCCGGTAAGCCCAGGTCAAGAATGATCATGTCAGAAGAAGCCGTTGCAGCTGCGGCTAAACCTTCTTTTGCTGTATTTGCTTTTGCTACTTTATACCCACTTGATTCTAATGTGATCTCCAGCAATTTCCTGATCTGGATCTCATCATCGATCACCAATATTTCTGCGGTACTCATTTATAGTTAGGTTTAAAGTGAAATATTTTCGGCCGGTATCTTTATAATAAATTTGGCTCCCCCTGAGATACTTTTCTCCAGATCAATATTTCCACCATGAACTTCTGTAAACCCTTTTGCGATGGATAATCCAAGCCCTGTTCCATTTGCTACAGTATTATCGATCCTATAAAATTTTTCAAATACTTTGCCCGCTTCTTTTTCAGAAAAGCCTTTTCCATTATCTTCTACAGTTAAGATCAACAGCTGGTTAATTTTAGCGGCAGTAATAGTTACTAAAGACCTTATCGGCGTATACAGGGCAGCGTTATTAATAAGATTGTACAATACTTGTTCGATCAATACCCTGTCGATCTTAAACAATGGAAGGTCTTCTTTAACAGAAACTGCTAAAAGATGATCCCGTAATTGATCATCAAGCTGTGCGATCACATCATGTATCAATTCGTTAATATCGCACCAGTCTTTTTTCAATTGTAAAAAACCTGATTGAAGCCGGGAAGTATTTAATAAATTCTCTACCTGCCGGTTCAACCGTAAAGAAGCTGTTGAAATTTCGTTTAACAACTCTTTTTTATGATTGACAGACATAGTAATATTTTCTTGCAGCAGGTTGTCTGTTGCTCCAATAATCACTGCGATGGGTGTACGCAATTCGTGAGAGATAGCATTCAATAATGTTTCGTATAATTTTACCGTATCAAGGTCTACCTGTTTTTTTTGCGTGGATCTTATGTATTGGAGCATTATATCAAAAAATAATGAGATACATGTTAGTAAGAAAAGTAGTTCAACACCGATCTTAAGGTTCTTAAATAATAAAGCAGCAAAACAGGAAAGTATAATAGCGCTAATAATCAATGAAATAAGCAAATTTTGATTGCTTTTTCTAGTATCATTTGAGAATATGAGCTGGTTCGAATTCATTAAATATTATACATATATTAAATCAGTATATAAATATATTTAACCTTAATTGTAAAGTTTTAATAAAAATACAGTAAAAACTCTAATTTTTTTAATTAAATATTAGAATGATACAAATTAGTATTAATGATAAGCTGTACTCAACGAAGTGGGTGCAGGGAATAAAAAAATGCCCGCTACTACCAGCGGGCATTAAAATTTCAGGTCAAATATTTACTGTGCTTCCCAGCTATTATTAGCATAATTCATATCAGGAAGGGTTCTGTTAGGGTCAATAACAACGCTCTTTAATTCTTCGGTAGTAGGTAATTTCACATCCCATTTGGATGTATTGTTCCATACTTCTACCGGTAATTTTATGGTGCCTTTGGTACCCGATTTTGTTTCATAAGCGATCCAGACAGGCATTGCCATTTTATCAAGATTTGCAATGGTAACGATCGCACCATTCTTTGCATCATCCTGCTCATATTTAACGCCAACAACAGCCTGGTCTAATTTATAATTTTCTATGAACCATTCTTTCCAGAACCAGCCAAGGTCTTCACCCGATGCATTTTCCATTGTTCTGAAAAAATCCCAGGGCGTTGGATGTTTGTATGCCCACTCTCTGATGTATGTTTTAAATGCATAATCAAACATATCGGGTCCTATTACCTGATCACGTAATAACTGCAATGCTAAACAAGGTTTGTAGTACAACGCAACCCCAATATTTTTTTCCTTCATTGCATCCGGGCTTGTCATGATCGGTTCGCTGGTGCTGCTAAATACATAAGGCGCGAACCTTTGCATTGGTATTATTTTTTGAGGATACTCACCATTATTAAAATCAAGAAAAGCGAATGTATTGATGAAAGTATTGAAGCCTTCATCCATCCAGCCGTATTTGCGTTCGTTGCTACCGACTATCATCGGAAACCAGGTATGGCCGAATTCATGATTTACTACATCGAACAAATTGTAAGTGCCATCTTTGGTATTGCAAAAGACTATCCCCGGATATTCCATACCATTTATATTTGTAGCAACACAGGTAGCAACAGGATAAGGATATTCAAACCAGCGCTTGCTATATCCTTCGATGCTTCCTTTTACATATTCAGTTGATCTGCTCCAGCCATCTTTACCTTCTGCCTCTTCAGGATACACGCTCATACCAAGACATGGCTTACCGCTTGGCAAATTGATCTTCTCTGCATCCCAGATAAAAGATTTTGAAGATGCCCATGATACATCGCGTGAATTCGACATTTTAAAATGCCAGGTAAGTGTTGTTGCTGCTGGTCTTGATGACGGATCAGCTACTTCATCTTTTGTCCTGATCATGATCGGGCTATCGCTTTTACGTGCAGTATTTAATCTTTGAATTTGTGTTGCCGTTAGTACTTCTGATGGGTTTTGCAATTCACCGCTACATACAACTATATGAGATGCAGGCGCCGTAATAGTAACATCATAATCACCATACTCTAAATAAAACTCTCCCGCTCCAAGATAGGGCAAAGTGTTCCATCCTTCTACATCATCAAACACACACATGCGCGGATACCATTGTGCTACGGCAAAAATATCGCCATGCTTTGTACTTAAAATACCACAGCGATCTGAGCCATGTTCAGGCAATATAAAAGAGTAATCGATCTTTATTTTAATAACATCTCCACTCGCCGCTACGGGTTTAGACAAACGTACCTGCATTCTTGTATCGCTTACAGAATAATCTGCATCGGCATTTTTATCACTTACTATTTTTACCGAAGTAATTTTATAGCCCCCACTAAACGTACTTTTTGAATCACCATAACGGCTACGGCTATCCACAGGCATTCTTGCCTGGCCACGACTATTAGCTGTAAAAAGGTTTTGGTCTACCTGCAACCATAAAAATGGCAATGTATGCGGACTATTATTTTTATATGTAATGGTAACAGATCCTTTTATTTCGTGTGTAGAATCATTTAAGGAAGCAGTGATCTGATAGTCGGCCCTGTTCTGCCAATACGCTACTCCGGGCTCACCAGTTGGCGCTCTGTCAAGATTTACCGCCGAAGGATAAAATGTTGGAGAGAATAAAAGATGAGGGTCGTATGTTGAACTGTCGGGTTTGGTTTGTGCAAAAGAAGAAATACTAACACAACAAAAGATGAATGATATCCAGCAATACTTTATCATGAGCAGTTAATTTTAAGTTATCCGAAGATAATTAAAACCGTGCTCCAAATCAATAGGCGATACCCTTTTATTATTTATTGGCAATCTTTTAGCAAATTGTACGAAGGGGAATAGCAGTATTAAAATTCCTTTTTATAAGTAACGCCTACTGAGCCCTGGAAGTTGATGATCGGTGGATTCATTTTTTTTATCGAAACTGATACAGACGTGATCCTATTGTCGTAGATATGAATAAGATCGGTAAGATCCTGTGCAACCGTTTCTAATAATGCAGAAGGTAGCGCCATCCTTTTTTTTACTATTTCATAAATAGCCACATAATCAGCCGTTTGGTGGAGTTGGGTAATATGTTGTTTGGCGTCTAGTGTAGCATCAATATTCAATTCATAGGTATTGCCTAAAACTCTTTCTTCATCATGCACGCCGTGATAACCGGTAAACTGTAGATTATGTAAATGAATTGTTATCATATGTTAGATGTACGATGTTATAGAGTTAAATAATTTAAATAGCTATAATATAATCTATACTACTAAATAACATCGTATGTCGGACATCCAACATCGTACATTATTAATGCAGCCCTTTTTCTCCTAAATATCTTTCAGCATCCAGCGCAGCCATACAGCCACTACCCGCTGCCGTTACTGCCTGGCGATATATCTTATCCTGTACATCGCCTGAAGCAAACACACCTTCGATATTGGTTTTAGATGTGCCAGGTATAGTTTTGATATATCCTTCGGCATCCATATCTATCCAATCTTTAAAAATATCGCTGTTTGGATGATGGCCGATCGCTACGAAAAATGCGCTAACAGGCACTTCTATTTTTTCGCTGGTAATATTATTCTGTATGCGCACTGCTTCTACTTTCTTGTCTCCCAATACTTCGTGTGTTTCACTGTTCCAGTAAACTTTTATATTAGGGGTATTGATTACTCTTTCCTGCATTACTTTACTCGCCCTCATCTCTCCTTTTCTAACGATCATGTGTACTACAGTACAAAGCTTTGAAAGATATAAAGCTTCTTCTGCAGCAGTATCTCCTGCACCTACGATCGCTACTTCTTTTCCTTTAAAGAAAAATCCATCGCACACCGCACAGGCGCTTACGCCGTAACCATTCAGGCGTTGTTCACTATCTATTCCTAACCATTTTGCAGAAGCACCGGTTGAAATAATAATAGAATTAGCTGCTATCCATTTTTCTTCATCGATCTGTACTTTATATGGCTGGGAAGAGAAATCAACTTTTGTTGCCAATCCAAAACGAATATCAGCACCCATACGGGCCGCTTGCTTTTCGAAGTTGATCATCATATCAGGCCCTTGGATACCTTCGGGGTAACCAGGGTAATTTTCAACTTCTGTTGTGATGGTCAATTGCCCGCCAGGTTGAATGCCCTGGTACAAAACAGGATTTAAATTAGCTCTTGAAGCGTAAATGGCTGCTGTATAGCCCGAAGGGCCTGAACCGATGATTAAACAATTTACTTTTTCTATACTTTCCATTCTTCTATATCTGAGTTATTTTATACACAGTTTAATGATCCTCTTTTAGGAGATCGTATTTTTTTAATCTTTCTGTTATTGTGTTGCAGGATTTGAGTGAGGAAAATACTGTACAAATAGATAGATTTTTATTAAGGGCAGCAATTTAATAAAGGCTTGCACAACAACAAAATACATTTTCACACACTAAGTTAATATCGAAATGGGTAAAAAACGCAGCAATTAACCATGTATTCCCAATATAGTAAGGTGAATTGAAGGATTTCTTATGGTTTATTCTCTGGCATTTTAATTGTCTACCCCTAAGTGTATAGATCAATGATTTAAATATATAAAGACAATAAACGCTAAATAGATAGAGTATGAAAAACGCAGAAGAAATATTAGCAAATGAATTTGACTGTAAACCGGCAGATTTAAGCAGCTTAACCCGTAAAGCAGATAAAAGCAAAATACTAAAAGCTATGGAAGTTTTTGGAAAACAACGGATCGAAGAAGCAAGACAAGACGCTATCAGGGCGCATATTCATATTGTTAAAGGAAAACCGGCTTCGACCCATCAGTTCATCAGGACAATGAATGAATCACTTCATGAGAAAAATGAAAAACGCCAGGGCAATAGTACAATAGAATGGCTTAAGCGAGTGATCGACAGTTGTAACAATACCATTCATTTCGAATATGCACAAGTATTGGTTGATCTGTTTAAAGAAAAAAGCAATGATGAACTGGAAAAGCTGGAGATACAGGATTATTACAATATTGCTTTTAACGAAGTTCATTTTGTTATCAGATAATTTGTTACATAGTCTACTTGGGTTAAATTAATTCTTATTTTTAATCATGTTTTTGATCAATAAAGAATTGATTTTCCCTCCAGTTGAAGAGTCTGATGAAGATGGTTTATTGGCGGTCGGCGGCGATCTTAGCCCTGAACGACTGTTATTAGCTTACCGAAGCGGAATTTTTCCGTGGTACAACGAGGATGAGCCCATCTGTTGGTGGAGCCCTGATCCTCGTTTCGTTTTATATCCCGATAAATTAAAGATCAGTAAAAGTATGCAGACCGTTTTGAATAATGGCACATTCCGCTTTACCATTAACAGGGCTTTTAAAGAAGTAATAAAAAATTGCAAATCCGTTACAAGAAAAGAACAGGAAGGAACATGGATATCACCTGCTATACAAGAAGCTTATATCCACTTACATAAATTAGGCTATGCCCATAGTGCCGAAGCATGGCTCAACGGAGAGCTGGTGGGCGGTTTATATGGGATCAGGTTAGGAAAAATATTTTTTGGTGAGAGTATGTTCAGCAAAGCAAGTAATGCGAGCAAATTTGCTTTTATCAACTACGTAAAACAATTGCAAAAAGAAGCTGTTCAGTTAATAGATTGCCAGATCTATACTGATCATTTAAAAAGTTTAGGCGCAATAATGATTGAAAGAGCAACATTCATCAACCTTCTTGACACATATTGCTAGGTATATAATAGTCTGCTATTTTGATAGATCAGTGAGTTATACGATTTTATTTTGATATAACCATATACGAACATATTTTCAAAAAAAATACATTGTAATATTATTTTATTAATAACTATTCCCTATAACTTTGTTTTAACATAAAAAAGCAATCGTACTAGCTCATGCTTTAGAATGTTTATAGTTCTTACCAAATTCTCTTAACCAATTAAACTTAAAATCAATGACAAGGAAAAAAATCATTCTTCCGTTTTTAGCTGCATTAGTTGCGATGAGCGCGAGTGCACAAACTGACTCAACGAAAACTTTTGTTTTGTCTGGATCTGTTGATGCTTATACACGTACAGATTTTAACAATGTTACATCTCCTTTGCCAAATGCTAAAACAAGCTTTACTCAAACTAATAATTCATTTGAATTAGGTATGGCTACATTAAGAGGCGATGGTCAAATTTTATCTGGTAAAGTGTTCGGAACT
>DATHHR010000075.1:0-10636 GCA_035317105.1 Ferruginibacter sp.
TATCTCAGGATTTATCCCGGTAACAATAAACACAGTGCCGGTTGCCCCTTTTGTTACGCTCACCAGTAATTATGATACGGCATCGTCAATAACTGCCGGAACTCAAATAATACTTACGGCTACTTCAACTGAACCTGGTACAGTTACCTGGACAGGAGGAGCAGTAGATAATCCGGGCAACCTGATCACCACTGCAACGCCACCGACTACTACTACTTATACAGTAACTGTTACAGGATCCGGAGCAGGTTGTGTGGGTTCTGCTGAAGAAAAAATTACTGTAGTAAATTGTAAATTAATTATCCCTAACGCATTTACACCAAACAGTGATGGGATCAATGATACATGGGTTATCGACCTGGGTTGTTTTGCAAAGATCTCTGTAGATGTTTATAACCGTTGGGGTAGTTTAGTATATCATTCAGATGATTACGCTTTGAGCAATCCATGGGATGGTAAATACCATGGTGAAGAAGTACCGGATGCTACTTACTATTATGTAGTTAAAGCAACCAGCGCAACTTCCAACCCAATTAAAAAAGGTAGTGTAACAATCGTTAGATAAATGCAATAACAAGAATGGTTGTTTTTTTCAACAACCATTCTTGTTTCTAAATAAAAAAGTGTCTTTATAATAAAAATAAATATTATGCGAATTAAATTATTATTGTCTGTTTTGTTCTTTTGCCTTTTTGCAGTAGCAGCAAAAGCTCAACAAATATTTGAGATAAGCCAATATATGGAGCACAGTTTTTTGTACAACCCGGCCGCTGCAGGCGCTGGTGATGTGCCATCTATCGGAGGCATCTACAGATCTCAATGGGCTGGTATTGACGGCGGCCCAAAAACTGCGTTATTGTTTGGAGATACGTACTTCGAAAAATCAAAAGTAGGTCTTGGTGCAATGTTATACAGTGATGTAACCGGACCAACAAGTCGTACGGGCGGACAAGTTGCTATTTCTTACAGCATCGATTTTCAAAACGGCAAACGTTTGATGTTCGGTTTAGCAGGCCGTCTACTACAATTCAATGTAGATAAAAGTAAGCTTCAGTTACAAAACACGATGGATCCTATATTGGCCAGCTCTACTAACAGAACTACAGGTGATGCGGATGCAGGTATCTACTATAAATCTCCTACATTAAATGCAGGTATTGCTGCTGATCAATTGATACAATCAAAATTAAATTTTATCAATGGCTCTAAGGTACCGGGGCAATTATACACGCATTATTATTTTAGTGCAGACTATCGTATAAAAGTTGATGAAGACAATGTATTAACACCAAACATACTTTTTCAATATTTACCTAACGAACCATTGGAATTTATTGGTGGTTTAAAATTAGAATATGCTGATCTGCTTTGGATCGGATTTAGCTACCACTCTCAGCAAAGCTTTACTGCTTTTGCGGGCTTTAAAATTGATCATACACTAGGTATAGGCTATGCATACGAAGTGTACAACACGCCGATCAGTTTATTTGATGGCGGCGGCGGTTCATCAAACGAATTGATGCTTAAATATTACTTCCATAAAAAAGATCCTAAAGTACAAGCGATAGATCCGCTATAAATTATTATTAGCATAAAAATAAAAAGGGATGATTCTTATCGAATCATCCTTTTTTATTTTCTTTGTCTGAACCACTGATTGTAGTTGATTGAAATGATTTCGTTGATGACAGATGCTTCAATCAGGTCAATCAAAAGAATCAGTTTCAATCAGCGGTTCAGACTAACTATACATCTTCCCCGGATAAGCATCCAATGCTTTTTCCAAACAATCCATCGCTTTATTAATGTCTGCTGTATTTAATACATATGCTAAACGCACTTCTTTTATACCCAAGCCAAAAGAGCTGTAAAATCCTGTACCCGGCGCCAGCATTACGGTCTGGTCGTTATAAGAAAAATCTTCCAACAGCCACTGGCAAAACTTATCCGAATCATCGATCGGTAATTTTGCAATCACATAAAATGCACCTCCAGGATTAGGACAATAAACACCCGGTATTGCATTTAATCTTTTTACGATCGTGTCTCTTCTTAATTTGTATTCTGCTTTTGTTTCTTCGAAATAATTTTCCGGCAGGTCGATGGCTGCTTCACCTAAGATCTGGCCAAAGCCCGGCGGACTTAACCTTGCCTGCGCAAATTTCATTACCGTACTTAGTATCGCTGTATTTTTTGTGATCAATGCGCCGATCCTTGCCCCACATGCACTGTAGCGTTTGCTGATAGTATCTATCAAAACAATATTTTCATCAACATTGGTTAAATGCATTGCACTATAATGATCGCCTTCATAACAAAATTCACTGTAGGCTTCATCAGAAAATAAATACAAATTATGTTTTACGATCAACCTCTTTAAAGATTCCATTTCATCTTTGCTATATAAATACCCCGTTGGATTATTTGGATTACAGATCAGAATAGCTTTTGTATTTGGTGTGATCGCTTTTTCAAATGCTTCGATGGGCGGCAATGCAAAACCTGTCTCAATATGAGAAGTAACCGGTATAACTTTTACACCCGATTCTACAGCGTACCCTTCATAGCAGGCATAAAAAGGTTCGGGAATAATGACTTCGTCTGTAGGATCAAGACAAGCCATAAAAGCAAATAAAATAGCTTCGCTTGCACCCGTTGTAACCACGATCTGATCGGTATTGACATGGATATTTTGTTTGCCGTAATACTGCACTAATTTCTTGCGGTAACTTTCATTACCGGCGCTATGGCTATATTCTAAAACTCGTAAGGTATTATTGCGAACAGCCTCCATGGCTTGCGCGGGCGTGGCAATATCCGGTTGCCCGATATTGAGGTGATATACTTTTGTCCCTTTTGACTTAGCCGCATCTGAAAACGGCACTAATTTACGTATCGGGGAAGAGGGCATTTGCTTTCCGCGATTGCTGATTGATAACATAGGGCGCAAAGATAATAGCTTTTGGAATAATTTGCTGATGTGCTAATGTGCTGATATGCTAATTTTTTTGATGGAAGCAACTATTTTTCATGAATCGCCTAAATGAATTTGACTAAATATTACCCCAAGTAGAAAAAATTAGCACATTAGCAAATCAGCTAATTAGCTAATTGAAATTCATCCCCGTCAAATAATCCCAGGTCACTCAGTTTCAAATGAGGTATTACCAATAAAGCCATAAAAGAAAGGGTCATAAATGGTGAAGCCAACGTTGAGCCCAACTCTTGTTTAACCATTTTATCAATAGCTGTATAGGATGCAGCTACTTTATACCCATCGTCATTACTCATCAATCCTGCAACAGGTAAACCCAATACCAATGAAGCAGCACTACTGACTGCACTTATGCCCCCTTGTTCTTTAATAACAAGATTCACCGCTTTAGAAATACTTTCATCATCAACACCCACTGCAATAATATTATGACTATCATGCGCCACTGTTGATGCTATAGCGCCTTGCTTCAAACCAAAATTTTTAATAAAGGCTTTAGCCACCGGTGCATTTTTATACCGGTTCACTACTACAATTTTCAAAATATCATTTGCTATATCAGTTACGATCTCGCCGTTAATTATTTTTGGTGGTATGGTTAATTTATTCGTGATCAATTGTCCGTCTAACGCTTCAATAACATCAATTGATGAACCAGTTTCCTTCACTGTAAAATCAGCAGGAATTTTTTCATTACAACTAAACTGATTAATAATTTTTGATCGTTTACTGATGATCAATGATTGTCCGTTTGCAGCAACCATCTCGCCGTTGATATAGGTTTGGATGATCTTGAAATTTGTCAGGTTCTCTGCAACAATAAAATCGGCGCTATCTCCTACCCGCAGCAAACCTACGCCAGTATTATAATGCAGCACCGGATTGATACAGGCAGCTTGTAATATTTTAAACAGATCAATTTCTTTTGCAATGGCTCTCGCACACAATTGATTGATATGCCCTTCTACTAAACTATCAGGATGTTTATCATCGCTACAGAACATCATCATCATATAATGTTCATGCATCAGGTCGATCAATGCATCAAAATTTTTCGCAGCACTACCTTCGCGGATTAAGATCTTCATGCCGTATTTCAATTTATCTACCGCTTCATCTGCAGTAAAACATTCATGATCGGTACTCATACCGGCATCAATATATTTTTTTGCCTGTTCGCCTCTTAATCCGGGCGCATGCCCGTCAACAGGTTTGTTATATTTTTTTGCTGACGCGATCTTTGCCAACACTTCTTTATCCCCAAATAGAACCCCGGGGAAATTCATCATTTCACTCAGGTATTTTATTTCATCTTTTTGTAAAAGCATATCCACATCAGCTGTATGTAATGCAGCGCCTGCCGTTTCAAATATGGTAGCCGGCACACAACTCGGTGCACCAAAATTAAATTTAAAAGGAACTGTTTTTCCATTGTCGATCATGAAGGTCACGCCTTCCATTCCGCAAACATTGGCAATTTCATGCGGGTCGCTGATGGTACTGACCGTGCCATGCACCACCGCTAATTTGGCAAACTCACTCGGTACCAACATGGAGCTTTCTATATGCACGTGTGCATCTGTAAAACCAGGAAGAATATAAGGCTGCTGTTCTTTTGCTATTGCATCGAGCTGGCTAATAGCCGCAATTTTCCCGTCTTTCACCTCAATTTCCCCGTAAAAAATAGTTTTATTAAAAATATCTACTATATTTCCGCTTATCTTTTGAATCATGGTTGCAGCTTTAGACAAAATTGAAGATACTTTATAAACAGAAACGAGAAATAATATTTATGGCATAAATTTGGTCACGATTGACATATTAAAATAAATAAAATGAAAAATTTAATTCCTTTAGGATTGCTAGTGATGTTTCTAATTGCAGTACAATTTTCTTCTGCACAAACAGTTGATGGCATTATTGCAAAATACATAGATGCACGTGGCGGAAAGGCTAAATTATTATCAGTACAAACATTGTATATGGAAGGAATCAGGCAGATGATGGGGACCGACCATATCGTAAAAGTCAGCAAGGTACAAGACAAATTAAGCAGGATAGATTTTGAGATGGGCACACAGAACGGCTTTACATTAGTTACACCAACTGAAGCCTGGTTCTATATTCCATTTCGTTCTCCCAACCCTTTTCCTTTACCTGCTGATGCTGTCGCTGGACTGCAGACAGAGCTTGACATTGCAGGCCCTTTAGTTGATTATGCTGCAAAAGGGCATACCGTAGAATTAGTTGGGAAAGACACTGCTTATGGCGGAGATTCTTGCTATAAATTAAAGCTAACTACAAAAGCCAGTAAAGTTATTTTTTATTGGATAGATATTAAATCGAGCCTGTTGGTTCAATCTGCTCAAACAAGTGGCGGCATGTTTGGCGCCAGCAGCAAAAAAGATCCTGCCGCTCCTATTTATACTTTGTATAAAGATTATGGTGCTGTTGATGGTATACAGTTTCCACACACCGTTGTGATAAAAACTACGAGTGGCGAAAATGGCGGCGGCGGCTCAACAACCTTTGATAAAATGCAGGTAAATGGCCCAATTGATTCTTCCCTGTATAAGCATATACCAACCGTTTCGGCAATAACTGAATAAAAGTTCAGTAACGGTACACGGCTGAAGATAGTCCCGAAGCTTTCGGGATTATCATAACATAATGATGTTGCCATGAAAAACAGCTGTCGATATTAGAAAAAAACTGACAAAACGGGATTTTAAGCTCATTCAAGGACTGAATGGGCTTTTTTTTACTCTAATCCTTCGTATATTTGTATCCTCTTTTTTAAAATTAAAATCAACCTTAACACATGAGTACAGTAAAAGTTGCCATCAACGGTTTTGGTCGCATCGGCCGTTTAGTATTTCGTCAGATCTACAACATGAAAGGCATTGAAGTAGTAGCAATTAATGATCTTACAAGTCCTGCTGTATTGGCACACTTGTTAAAATATGATAGCGCACAAGGTCGTTTCGATCAAAAAGTAACTTCAACTGAAAACTCTATCGTTGTTGACGGCCATGAAGTTAAAATTTACGCACAAAGAGATCCGGCACAAATTCCTTGGGGAGCGCACAATGTTGATGTAGTTATTGAAAGCACAGGTTTCTTTACTGATAAAGATACTGCTGCAAAACACATCACAGCAGGTGCTAAAAAAGTAATTATCTCTGCTCCGGCAACAGGTGATCTAAAAACTGTTGTATTTAATGTTAACCACGAAATTTTAGACGGTAGCGAAACGATCATTAGCTGTGCAAGTTGTACCACTAACTGTTTGGCTCCTATGGCTAAAGTTTTAAATGATAAATATGGTATCGTTCAAGGTATCATGACTACCATCCACGCCTACACGAACGATCAGAACACTTTAGATGCACCGCATCCAAAAGGTGATCTTCGCCGTGCAAGAGCCGCTGCTGCTAACATCGTTCCTAACTCAACAGGTGCTGCTAAAGCAATTGGTTTAGTATTACCGGAATTGAAAGGTAAATTAGATGGTAGTGCACAACGCGTTCCAACAATTACCGGTTCATTAACTGAATTAGTAAGCGTATTAGCTAAACCTGTAACTGTTGAAGAGATCAATGCAGCTATGAAAGCAGCGAGCAACGAAAGTTTCGGTTACAACGAAGACGAGATCGTTAGCACTGATATCATCGGTAGCACATTCGGTTCTTTATTTGATGCAACACAAACTAAAGTATTAACTGTTGGTGATAAACAACTGGTTAAAACTGTTAGCTGGTACGATAATGAAAATAGCTATGTATCTCAATTGGTACGTACTGTTCATTATTTTGCAGGAAAAATCTAATAATAAATTGATCAATGCAATCATATTAACCGCAAATAAGTTTTCTTGTTTGCGGTTTTTTTGTTGTCTATTTTAGCGTAAATTTTAAAAGAATAAGATAATACCAATAACCATGAGCAAATTCGCAAAACACAATTTTAAAGGCCAGAAAGCCCTTATTCGCGTTGATTTCAACGTACCGTTGGATGATACATTTCATATTACTGATGATACCAGGATGACAGCGGCTATACCAACTATCAAAAAAGTATTAGCCGATGGCGGCAGTGTAATTTTAATGAGTCATTTCGGTAGACCAAAAGATGGTCCTACAGATAAATATTCTTTACATCATTTAGTACCGCATCTATCTAAATTATTAGGTACGCCTGTTTTGTTTGCTGATGACTGTATCGGAGAACAAGCTGTAAAAAAATCAGCAGCCTTATTACCAGGACATGTATTGTTATTAGAAAACTTACGTTTCCATAAAGAAGAAGAAAAAGGTGATGAAGCATTTGCAGAAAAATTGAGCAAGCTGGGCGATGTGTATGTAAATGATGCTTTCGGTACAGCACACAGAGCGCATGCTTCAACAGCGATCATTGCAAAATTCTTTACAGCTGATAAAAAAATGTTTGGCTTATTAATGGAAGGCGAAGTATCCAGCGCAGAAAAAGTTTTGCATGGCGCTGAAAGTCCGTTCACTGCTATCATAGGTGGCGCAAAGGTTTCAGATAAAATATTGATCATCGAAAACTTATTGCAGAGAGCTAACAACATTATCATCGGTGGTGGTATGGCGTACACTTTCTTAAAAGCACAGGGCAATGAGATCGGAAGTAGCTTATGTGAATTAGATAAACTTGATTTGGCAAATGATATTTTAGCGAAAGCAAAAGCAAAAGGCGTTAAGATCTGGTTACCGGAAGATAGCGTGGTGGCAGATAAATTTGCAGCAGATGCCAACACTAAAATAGTTGACAATAACAATATCGAAAAAGGTTGGATGGGATTGGACATAGGTACAAAAGCAGTTACTGCTTTTAGCGATGTGATCAAAAACAGCAAAACCATTTTATGGAACGGCCCGATGGGTGTGTTTGAAATGGAGAAATTCCAAAACGGTACCAAATCTATCGCATTGTCTGTAGCAGCAGCAACTGCTAAAGGAGCATTTAGCTTAGTAGGTGGAGGAGATAGCGTAGCGGCAGTTAACCAGTTTCATTTAGCTGATAAGGTTAGCTATGTATCAACAGGCGGTGGCGCCATGTTAGAATATTTTGAAGGCAAAACATTGCCAGGTATCGCAGCACTTAAATAAGCTTCTATATTATTTTTACATAAAATGTCACAGTTTTGCTGTGACATTTTTATTTGGCTCTATTTGAGAATAAGCAATTTTGTCAGGATTACATGGCAAACGGACAAGGGCACTTTATTTGATATTAGTAAAAGCATTATATTTAATCTTCTAAACAATACATACAATGAAAAATCCAGTATTATGGGTCATATTAGGCCTGGCAGTTGTTATCTTATTTTGGGGTTGCAGTGGTTATAATGGTTTAGTTAGTCAGGATGAGACCGTTAAAAACGCATGGAATGATGTACAGGCAGAATATCAAAACCGTTCTGATCTTGTTGGGAATTTAGTGAACACTGTAAAAGGTGCTGCAAACTTCGAACAAAAAACTTTAACCGATGTTGTGGAAGCAAGAGCTAAAGCAACCAGTGTAAATATTGATGCAAACAATCTTACGCCGGATAAAATGGCGCAGTTTCAGGCTGCACAAGGACAATTAAGTGGTTCATTAAGCCGCTTGTTAGCTACAGTAGAAAACTATCCTACTTTAAAAGCAACAGATAATTTCATGCGCTTACAAGGACAACTTGAGTCAATTGAAAATAATATCAAGAACTCAAGAAAGATCTTCAACGATGCAGTGAATACGTACAACACTAAAGTAAGGTCGTTCCCGACTAATATTATTGCAGGCTTTGCAGGTTTACATGAAAAAGAAGGATTCAAAGCAGATGAAGGCGCAGAAAAAGTTCCTACAGTTAATTTCTAAGCTGAATAATAATGAAGAAGAGTTATATAATTGTAGCGATCGTACTTATTATTGCAGGATGGTTTATTGTAACCTATAATTCTCTTGTAAAAAAAGATGAGCAAGTTAAGAATGAATGGAACGAAGTGCAGAATGCTTATCAAAGAAGAATGGACCTTGTACCAAGTTTGGTGAGCATTGTAAAAGGTGCAGCGAATTATGAACAGACGACATTGGTAGAAGTTACCGAAGCAAGATCAAAAGCTGCTTCCGTAGATGTTACTACTATTTCTGCTGATGCATATAATCAACAAGCTGCTGCGCAGGATGCATTAGCAGCTTCATCAAACAGGTTATTAGTATCAGTTGAAAAATATCCTGAACTAAAAGGAACGGACGCATTCAAAGGATTGCAGGTACAATTAGAAGGAACAGAAAGAAGAATAAAATTTGCGCGAAAAGATTTTAATACTGCTATCGCAGATTATACAAGTAGTGTAAGAAGTTTTCCCACAAGCATTGTTGCCCATATAACCGGCTTTCAACCGAAGGATGGTTTTCAGGCAGATGCGGGCACCGATAAATCTGTAGAAATAAAATTTTAAATGATCATGGGTTTATTTCCTCTTTTTAAAAAGAAAGCTTTTTTTTCTGCCGAAGAACAGAAAGTAATTGTAGATGCCATTGCCGCAGCAGAAAAAGAAACAAGCGGAGAAGTAAGAATTTTTGTTGAAAGCAAAAATCCTTTTGTTGATCCGTTGGATAGAGCCAAAGAAGTATTTGCCAAATTACACATGCAAAAAACAAAGCACCGCAATGCGGTGCTTTTATACATTGCTACAGATCATAAAGAACTGGCATTATTAGGTGATGAAGGCATATACACTGCTTTAGGCAAAGCATACTGGGATAATGCTGTAAAAAATATGATCTCACATTTTGCAGGAAACAATATTGTGGCAGGTATTGAGCAATGCATTAAAGAGATCGGGCAAACATTAAAAGCCAAATTCCCGTTTGATCCTTCGGACAATTCAAATGAATTATCGAATGATATCGTTTTTGGAAAATAGATCTAAATTAAATAATCAACTAAACAAAATTCCCCTTCAGGGGATAGGGGTATGAAAAAATTTCTCTCCATATTTCTATCGCTTTTTATTAGTGTAATAAGTTTTGCCCAGACAAGCTTTAATGCGAACGATCTATTGCAATCACATGCCGGTAAACAACTGGTAAATGATTATGCCAATATTTTAACGGCAGACCAAAAGCAAACACTTGAAAATAAGCTGGATGCTTTTGATGATAGTACGTCAACACAAATAGCAGTTGTAATTGTACCAAATATTGGTGAGAATGATATTACAGACTTCGCAGTCAATCTGGGAAAAGCCTGGGGCGTTGGTGGAAAAGATAATAACAATGGTGTAGTACTATTGATCTGCACAGATCCCGCTAATCATAAATTAAGTATTGCACCGGGTTATGGTTTAGAAGGCGCTTTGCCGGATGTTACCTGTAGCCAAATTATCGATCAGGTAATTGTACCTCAGTTTAAAGGAAATGATTATTATCAGGGTATTGATGATGGTACCAATGCCATTATACAGGCAACACAAGGCGTGTATAAAGCACCTGCAGATTATCGCCAAGGCGGAGGAAGTGGTATTTCGATCTTCAAAATCATTTTCTTCATTATCATAATCATTATTTTCTTAGCGGCACGTGGCGGCGGCGGTGGCGGATTCTTAGGCGGCTTATTATTAGGCAATGTTT
>DATHHR010000076.1:0-2004 GCA_035317105.1 Ferruginibacter sp.
TAATTTCCCTGATCCTTTGGATCCAGCGGTAATGCTTGCATTTACACCATACTCTGCACCCCAGCCTTTATAAGAATTATAAAAGAATCCTGCCGAGCTTGAGGCAGACAAAGGAAATCCATCAACTTCGATATCGCCACCGATTGTTCCGCCCGTTGTTTTGTTATCTTTTAATGTTGTTGTTTTGATAACAGAATCAACGCCATCAAAATCATCTGGTAATCCCCGTAGATTGCGCGTGATAGTTCCAGGATTAATATTCCATCCCAAACCTACCCAACTAGCTTCCTGATCCATCGATATACCGCTTCTGTAGGCAATATTTATGGGATATCCGCCAACATCCATTAACGGGATATTGTAAGAAAAATCCCCTGTAAAGAGATCTACCATATTAGAACTGTTTACAGATTGGAAAGATTGCATTTCGGGTTGGCCGGGGCCTATTTTGCTATCGGTTTGATTTTTAATTTTCGACAAAGAACAAAAATATTTACCTCCTTTATCTGCGGTTTTTTTTGATTTGCTTTCTACTGATACAGTAGTATTATCATCATCAAGATTAAAAAAAATATTTTTCTTTTTTGAATGACTATATCTGTCATAGCTATTAGGCATATAACCTTTATTAATATTCATTGCTGAAGCAGAAAATACCATTTCACTATAAAAAATAATGAATAATATCCATGAGATATGCTTTTGATATTTATTTGCTAGAAATTGTAACATTGACCTATACGGATTTATATTATTTTGAATGTAAGAATTTTGCATTCCAATATTCAGATCGGGAATTTATCAATTGAAACAAATAAATTTTATTTATTTCAAAATGATTTTTCAATGATATATCAATAAAATTTTTACCTGGCTTTAATTGGAGCTTCCCACTTTGCGCAATATTATTGTTAGCATTATCAAGTGCGATTATTTTATAATCAATTGTTTTATCGTTTAGCTCATTATCATATTCTACCCGTAGATCTCCTTTACAAATGGCTGCACCAGCTTCAAGATTTCTTTTTAAGGTTATGAAGGGCATTTCTGTAGACGGTTTTAATTGAACAGAATTTGTATCAATTTTAAAATCAAATACATCTGTCTTGGCCGCATAATTTTCTCCATCTTGCGCAATAATTTGCCAGGCATACCATTTACCTTGTTCAAATGACGGGTATGCCCCTGTATAATTCATTGAATTAGTTGGCACATTCAAGTCCATATAAAAAGGAGCGTTCAACTCAACAGCTTCTTGGGGCTGTTGTCCAGAAAGGATCTCTGCTATTACCAATTCATAATGTAATTGTTGAAACATAGTAAACGGAGATGGTGGCACCCAGCTAAATTGACCTGGCTGCACTTTTAAAACAGAACTATCTGAAGGCATTATCAGCATTGGTGGACTTAAAGGGGCTACATCAAAAGGGGCACATGCTTCATTAAGTTCGCCACTTAAGTGGCCACTTCCCATTAATTTAAAACAAGCCATATAACTTCCTATTGGTAAAAATTGTCCACTGATATTTCCTGAGGAAAAATATGAATACTGTATTGGATTAAGGTTTGCTTCAGTTAATTGTTTTGTTCCTGCCGGTAATGTAAAAGAAGATGTTGTTGCAGACATAATTTCCAAACCTGTTCTCCTGTCTTGCAAACTCAATTGTAAATAGCATTCTTGCATGCTCCCTGAATTATTAATTGCCAAGACATTCCATAATTGACTTTTTTGAAAAAAGCCAACTTGCGGCAACAGAGGCTGCAAGGTTATTTGAGCGGTGCCCAGATAACCAATAAGAGAAAACCCTATTGCGATGATTATTTTTTTCATAGATACTTTGTTAGATCACTCCCTTAGTATATATATCAGTATTGTGTTATTATTTCTGAAGCGACATTTTTAAATCATCTACTTCTTTTTTAAGTTGCTTTAATTGTTCGTTCTCATTCTTGAGTTCTTCTATTTCCTTATTTTGATTATCGATCGCTTTATTTTGATTATCC
>DATHHR010000077.1:0-16178 GCA_035317105.1 Ferruginibacter sp.
TTCACAATTCTTTAGGCTTTCAAAATAGTTACCTATTAAGGTTTTTAGAATAAATAGGCACACCCTTTCTTCACCATTTAAATTGCTATTTTATGAAATTTATTATTACTACAGCTTTTATAGCTGGCGCTATTTTTATGTCTTCTTGTGATGGTGGTTCAACCACCACACCTGTTGCCGACACTGCAACAACAGATTCAACTGCTATTTCGAATACAGCCGATGAAAAGACGGCTACCGATCCAAACAGTATTGACACCAAATCGCCTTCCCTGCTGAATGGCAACATTCAGCGAAAATTAATTAAGACGGTCGGTTATGATTTTAAAGTAGCAGCGGTAGAAAAAACGGCTTACGAAATTGATGCGATCGTTAAACAAATGAATGGTTATGCAACCAATGCAACTTTAAAAAATGAGATAGTTAATGAACAAACATTTCCTTATTCCAAAGATTCTTTATTACAGGTATCCACTTACAATACCATCAACAATATGACCATTTATGTACCCGCGCCATTATTGGATAGTATGATGCAATTGATACAACAAAAAATTGGTTTCCTAAACTCACGCGATATTAGCGTTGAAGATGTAAGTCTGAAAATGATGGAAAATGAAATGGATATCAATACGCAAAATAAATACACCGGCAAGATGCAATCGCAGATTGATAAAGGGCATAATAAATTAACACAGATTGATACCGTTCAAAAAAATATTTTATCGACAGATCTGCAAGGTAACAGTACAGTCATCGATAATATCAGCATGAATGACCGTGTAAAATACAGCCAGGTAAATATTAGTTTAAGTCAGAACACGATGATCACAAAGACCGTAATTCCCAATACAAATATCATGTTACTATATAAACCATCTTTTGTAACAAGGGCGCAGGAAGCTATAGAAAATGGATTTGAGAACTGCCTGGATATTATTGTCGATGCATTGAATATCTGGTTCGTATTTGTGTTGATGTTTCTTGTGTGGGTGGCGATCAAGAAAAGGAAGCTTTTATTTGGATGGGTGAGATAGGTTGACAGATTGGCCTGGAATATTATTTAATAATAATGGGTATTGCAGGCCAATCAATTTCTATTCCTTGCCTGTTATAGCCACGGATATCAATAATAACTATCCAACCCGAATCAACAGATGCAAGAAACTTTTTTGTATCGTTCGTCAGAACATTCCCATCATAAATATGCTCTTGTGCCATATTGCAAATAGTATTACCACCAGTACTCATTGCAATAGAAAAAGATTTTATCGTTAGCCATGGAAAATTAGCAGTAAGTTCTTTAGCATTTAACAATTGTTGTTTTGTAATATGAGATGTTGAATCAGAGCTTGCAATGTTATCTAAATATAATTTGAAATCCTTTTTAGTTAATTGTGCAAAGCTTTGCGTGCAAATAAATATAAAAGCAATCGTTACTATCTTTTTCATAAAGGGAATTATTACTAATTCAGAAATGTTTTAATAACCGGTTTTTTGTACAGCTTTGGGTCAACAAAATATACCCTGTAAAATACCATTGTTCCTAAATACACTCCTTGCGATGTTATTATTCTTTTATAGACATTAATGTAATTAACCGTTGAATACAATATGTTATTTGCGGTATCAAAATAAAAATGTTGATTGATGTTAAACAGGTAAAAACTATCGAGGTTAACTTCCTGGTGAACTGTATCCATCCCGATCTGAACACCAACAGAATCAAATACCGGAACTTCCATATCCGGAACCCCATATTGCAATATGCTTTTTGAAGAGATAACACTATAATTCATCGGATCAACAGCTGTTACTTTACCATCCGTTATATCCTGGTATAAATGATGAGAAAAACCCGGATTTCCCTTTGTCAAAATATTGGCGGTATTTGTTGTATCATTAATATCATAACTAAGGTCGTACACAGCTTCTGAATTACCCAGGTCGATACATTTACTTTTTACTGCGGCAGTAAGCGCCCCATGTTGTCCGTTATTATAACAGCTCGAATAGGCACTTTGCCAAACAAATTGCGGTATGATACTATCCTGAGAATCGATGACTCTTTTAAGGCATACAGGAGTAACCAATATATTCTTAACATAAAGCTTTGCATTTTTATAATAAATAAGCTGTTTTATTTTATAGATATCGAATTTGTTTTTATGCAGGCTTCCGTCGCAAGCACATTTTTTTTCATTTTCTATGAAAGGGCTTGTATCATAAACAGCATTTGATTGCAAGAAGTATTTATTATAAGGAGCGTACCCAAAAGAATAATTAATATCCGAACGAAAAGAATCAACTGTAAAAGATGTCGATCTGGTAAGCGTGCCGTTTTCGATATGGTAATTAACAACAGCTCCATTCTTTTGGATCTGTTTGGATAATATTTCAGTTATTCCAAATTTTTTCACGAGTGGTGTTATTTCAATTAACTGGTCGTACTCCGCTGCCCATTGGATCTTAGCATCTTTTTGAAGAAAATCCGCATAAGAAGGCTGGGATTGCGAAAATGCTTGAATGGAAAATGTAAATAGTGATAGCAATGCAATAAAATATTTCATAGTAAGTGATTGAGCTATTGAAGTTAAATTATTTCGGTCAGTTTATTTGAGTGTAGTTTAATTACTACTTCGAGCGGGTAAACTAACGGTAACAATTAGTTTACTTTGCCTTTGATTGGGTTATCCGGAAAAAAAGCCGTACATTTGCGCTTTATTTACGAGTATTGCATGAGTTGCCTTAATGGCTGTTGAATTTAGTATTGATCTTTATTCCTTATTACAAGGACGTTTTAGCAAATTAACAACAGGTAAGTGGCATATCATGTAAACATAAAACATTTTACATGAACGCATTTCAAGCCTTAGGCTTAAACGAACAATTAGTACAAGCGATAACCGACTTAGGTTTCGAAAACCCCACCCCCATTCAGGAACAAGCTATCCCGGTTTTATTATCAGGAACAACAGATTTTGTTGGCTTGGCACAAACAGGTACAGGTAAGACTGCCGCGTTTGGTTTACCGTTATTACATTTAATCGATCCTGCACAAAGGCATCCGCAAGCGTTGATCGTTTGTCCGACAAGAGAATTGTGTTTGCAAATAACCAATGACCTGATGATCTTTATGAAACACACAAAAGGTGTTTATACAGAAGCGGTGTATGGTGGTACCTCCATCATGATGCAGATCAAGAATCTTAGAAAAGGGGTGCATATCGTTATTGCAACTCCGGGTAGATTGATCGATCTGATCGAACGTAAAGCGATCGATCTTCAAAAAGTAAAATATGTAGTATTGGATGAAGCCGATGAAATGTTGAACATGGGCTTTAGAGATGATATTGATTTTGTATTGAAGAACACCATCAACAGAGAAAGCATTTGGTTATTCAGTGCAACAATGCCACCCGAAGTTAGAGCGATCGCTAAAAACTTCATGGAAAATCCTAAAGAGATCACCGTTGGTAAAAAGAACAGTGGTAATGCAAATATCGATCATCAATTCATGACGGTTGCTGCACACCAACGTTACGAAGCTTTGAAAAGAGTGATCGATTTTAATCCTGGTATGTACGGTATCATTTTTACACGTACCAAATTAGATGCACAGGATATAGCAGAAAAATTAACAAGAGAAGGATACGAAATTGAAGCGTTGCATGGTGATTTGACACAGCAACAACGTGATAAGGTGATGGGCCGTTTCCGTCAGAAACATTTACAGCTATTGATCGCAACGGATGTTGCGGCTCGTGGTATTGATGTGGATGGTATCACACACGTTATCAATTACGAATTACCTGATGATATTGAAGTATACACGCACAGAAGCGGCCGTACAGCTCGTGCCGGTAAAACTGGTATCTGTTTATCAATTTGTCATTCAAGAGAAACATTTAAGATCAAGCAATTGGAAAGAATGGTTAATTCTCAGTTCCATAAAATAGACGCACCAAGCGGTAAAGAAGTTTGTCGCAAACAATTTTTCCATTTCATGGATAAATTAATGTTGGCCGATGTATCGAACGGTGATTACGAAACGTATATGCCTGACCTACAGGAAAAATTCAAAGACATCACTAAAGAAGAAATTTTACAAAGAGTTGCTTCATTAGAGTTTGATCATTTCTTGAAATATTACGAGAATGCACAGGACCTGAACACAAACATGCGTGCTCCGGCTAGAGATGGTGGTAGTTTTGCTCCAAGAGATAATGACAGCAGAAAAGAAAGAAGCAATTTCAACCAACGCGATAACGGTTATACAAGATTGTTTATCAACCTTGGAACGAAAGACGGTTTCTACAAAGCAAACTTCTTACAATTCATTTTGGATGAAAGCAATCTTAAAAAAGAAGTGCTTGGCCGGGTTGATATGAAAGAAATGAATAGCTGGGTAGAAGTTGATAAAGGTTCTGCAGCGAAAATGATCAGTGCATTGGATGGTAAAAAACATAGCGGCCGTGCGATCAGAATGAACGAAGCGGATGGCGGATTTAAACCAGGTGCCGGCGATAGTCGTGGTGGTGGCGAAAACCGTGGAGGCGGAGATCGTGGTGGTAGCGGCGAAGGAAGAAAAAGAACATATAGCAGAGACAGGAACTAATTATAAATTGTTAATGGTAAATGTTACCAGATATTATTAAAAAAATAACCCGCGAAATTTCGCGGGTTATTTTTTTAATGTTCAATTATCAATGCTCAATATTATTTCTTTCGTTTACCATTAACAATTTACCATTTACCATTATTTAAGAAACCCTTTTATCTCTTGCAGTTTTAGCAATGCCTCAACCGGCGTTAAGCGATTAATATCTGTACTTTCTAATAATTTTCTTATCTCATCAAATGTAGCAGAGTGTGCATCAAAAATACTGAGCTGCATTTTAGGTGCTGCAATTTGTTTTACTGTGTCTTCGATCGGACTGCCTACATGTGTTTCTTCCAGCTGTACTAAAATTTCATTTGCTCTATCTATCAACGATGGCGGCATTCCGGCCATTCTTGCCACGTGAATACCAAAACTATGCGTGCTGCCGCCTGGTGCTAACTTACGTAAGAAAATAATTTTATTGCCTACTTCTTTATTAGTAACATGATAGTTTTTTACGCCTTCGAATTTATTTTCAAGCTCATTTAATTCGTGGTAATGCGTGGCAAATAAGGTTTTGGGTGAGTACTGGCTCTTGTATAAATATTCAACAATACTCCAGGCGATAGAGATACCATCATAGGTAGATGTTCCTCTTCCGATCTCATCTAACAATATTAAACTTCTTGATGTGATATTATTGATGATACTAGCTGTCTCATTCATCTCCACCATGAATGTACTTTCGCCGCCGCTTAAATTATCTGATGCGCCTACTCTTGTAAATATTTTATCGGTTAGCGGAATCTTAGCATCCGATGCAGGCACAAAGCTTCCCATATGTGCCATCAATGTAATAAGTGCCGTTTGGCGAAGGATCGCACTTTTACCACTCATATTCGGACCGGTGAGGATAATGATCTGCTGCGTTTCAGGATCTAAAAAAATATCGTTGGAAATATACGATTCGCCGACCGGCAGATTTCTTTCGATCACAGGGTGCCTGCTGTCTTTCAGGTCTAATATATTGCCATCGCTGATAGATGGTTTTTTGTAATTGAAATGCAATGCATTATTGGCAAAGCAAGTAAGGCAATCCAGTGTTGCTAAAACATTCCCGTTGATCTGCATCGGAGCGATATAATCCTGCAATTCGTTCAACAGTTTTTCAAACAACTGCAATTCGATCTGTAATATTTTATCTTCTGCACCCAATATTTTTTCTTCGTAGACTTTTAATTCAGGTGTGATATACCGTTCTGCATTTGCCAGCGTTTGTTTTCGTATCCATGTTTCAGGAACTTTTGGCTTGTGCATATTGGTTACTTCTAAATAATAACCAAACACATTGTTGAAGCTTATTTTCAAAGAAGAGATACCTGTTGCCTGCGCTTCTTTTTGTTGCAGCTCTAATAAATAATCTTTGCCGCCGCTTGATATTTTTCTTAGCTCATCTAATTCCTCATTAATACCCATTGCGATCACGCCGCCTTTATTGGCTAGCGCCGGTGGATTTTCATTGATCTCTTTGGCTATTCTTTCTAAAATTAATTTGCAGGGATTTAATGAATCGCCTAAACGTTTTAGATAATCATTACCGACAGACGCACAAATGGTTTTGATCGCATCTACTTGTTGCAAGCCTTTAGCAATTTGTAATACTTCGCGCGGATTTACTTTTTTCAGCGGCACTTTACTTACTAATCTTTCAATATCGCCGGCCTGTTTAACATGTGCTGTTATCTGCGTTCTAACGTCTACTTCTTTTATTAAAAATTCAACTGTGTTTAACCGTTCGTTGATCTTGATGATATTATTCAATGGCAACACCATCCAGCGTTTCAACATACGGGCACCCATTGGCGAGACCGTATTATCTATTACTTTTAATAAAGTGTTGCTTCCTTCGGCTCCGCCAAATAATTCAAGGTTGCGGATAGTGAAACGATCCATCCATAAATGTTCTTCTCTGTCTATCCTTTGAATAGAAGTGATATGTCCTAAATTAGGATGCTCGGTATCTTTTAAATAATGCAATATCGCACCGGCAGCAACAATGCCCGCGAACATTCCTTCTACACCAAAGCCTTTTAAGCTATGTGTACCAAAATGTTTTAATAAGCTTTCGGTTGCATAAGCATCTGCAAAGATCCATTCATCCAAAGTGTAAGTGAAAAATTTAGAGCCAAAAGTCTCTTTGAAATTTTTCTGTTGGTTACGTTGAAAAATTACTTCTGCCGGCTGCAAGCTCTGCAACAATTTATCAGCGTATTCTTTATCGCCTTCGGCTAGAAAAAATTCTCCCGTGCTGATATCTAAAAAAGCGATGCCAATCTTATTCTCATTAAAATGTAAACCCGCTAAAAAATTATTTTTATTATGCTCCAATAATTTATCGCTGGTTGCAACACCGGGTGTTACCAATTCTGTTACACCGCGCTTTACAATCCCTTTTACGTCTTTAGGATTTTCCAGCTGATCGCAGATAGCCACGCGATAACCTGCCTTAACTAATTTATGTAAATAAGTATCTAATGAATGATGCGGAAATCCCGCCAGTTGTGATGAATCGGCATTGCCATTATTTCTTTTGGTTAAAGTGATCCCCAGTACTGCCGATGCATTCACAGCATCCTGACCGAAAGTTTCATAAAAATCGCCTACCCTAAATAGTAAAATAGCATCAGGATAGCGTGCCTTGATAGCACTATGTTGTTGCATTAATGGAGTTTCCCCGGTTGCCTTGGCCATACTTTTAATTAATAATTAAGAATTAGTAATTAATAATTTTTTCTTTGGTATGATAATTATTAATATTCATACGGTTATAATGCTTGAATTGAAGGAATTATCAATTATTAATTACTAATTATTAATTCGCAAATTTAAGGTCTTACCTACTTAAATAGCACCGTTTTTGCGCAATGTGAATTACTTTTGCCTATAATTTTGGGAGATGCGAAAATTAAGCATGGATGAGCTAAACCGCAAGTCGGTTGATGAGTTTAAACGGTCGGAAAAGATACCGGTTATAGTGGTGATGGACAATATCCGCAGCATGCACAACGTAGGCAGTGTTTTCCGTACGGCAGATGCTTTTTTGTTAGAAGCTATTTATTTATGTGGTTATACAGCCCAACCTCCTCACAGAGACATCAATAAAACAGCTTTAGGCGCTACGGAAACAGTTACCTGGAAGCATTTCGAAACAACGATTGAAGCGGTTAAAGCATTACAACAAAATGGCTATAAAGTTTACGCCATTGAACAAGTGGAAAGCAGCATCTCTTTAGAAAATTTCAGCATACGTGCCGATGAGAAAACAGCGGTTGTTTTTGGGAATGAAGTAGAAGGTGTTCAACAGGAAGTTATTGCACTTTGCGAAGGCTGTATAGAAATACCACAATTGGGCATGAAGCATTCCTTAAATATTTCGGTAGCAGCAGGAATTGTTTTGTGGGAGATCGTTAGAAATAAAATTAGTTAGCATTTTGTATAATTTCACGCAAAGGCGCAAAGGTAATTAAGTCGCTAAGGCAGGCCTTTGCGACTTTGCTCCTTATATTGCTTTGCGTGAAATTCTTAAGAAAAAGAATTGAACATTAATTAAATTGCTTAAAATTATATCATGGCAGCAACTACTATAAAAAATTATTTATCACTTGTAAAGTTTAGTCATACCATTTTCGCACTTCCGTTTGCTTTAATAGGTTTCTCATTAGGCTTGACTTCTTTGATCAGTTTTGCACAAGCATGTAAACTTGGCCTCATTTTTCCTTATCAAACAGGTGTAAACGTAACTAATATTGACTGTTATGCATTGGTAAAACAAGCATTAACAGTGAAGCTTACTTTAATACTCATTTGCATGGTAACAGCTCGTAGCGCGGCAATGGCTTTCAATAGATGGCTTGATGCTAAATATGATGCGTTAAATCCACGTACTGCGGTAAGAGAAATTCCTGCGGGAATTATCTCCAGTAAAAATGCTTTATTATTTACAATTGGTTCTTCAATACTTTTTATCGTGACCTGTTTTTTTATCAATCCATTGTGCATGGCATTGTCACCTGTTGCTTTATTTGTTATTTTATTTTATAGCTATACCAAACGTTTTACAGCGCTATGCCATTTGGTATTAGGCGTTGGCTTGAGTTTGGCTCCTATTGGTGCATACATCGCAGTAACAGGCCACTTTGATCTGTTGCCTGTCTTATTTTCTTTCACCGTTTTATTTTGGGTAAGTGGTTTTGATATTATTTATGCCTTGCAAGATGAAGCTTTTGACAAAGAACATCAGCTACATTCAATTCCGGCTGCAGTAGGTAAGGCCAATGCATTAAGGGTATCTCAATTATTGCATTTATTAGCTGCTGCCTGCGTTGTATTTGCAGGCATACACGGCCATTTTAGCTGGACCTATTGGTTAGGTGTTGTTGTTTTTATTGGTATGCTTATTTATCAACACTCCATTGTAAAACCTACCGATCTTAGAAAAGTTAACCTGGCATTTATGACGGCCAATGGCATTGCTTCTGTTGTATTTGCCGTATTTGTTTTACTGGATATCTTCATTAACCGTTGATCATGGCAAGAATACTGGCAATAGATTATGGTGGAAAAAGAACAGGTATTGCGGTAACCGATCCATTACAGATCATCGCTACCGGTTTATTGACGATCGATTCAAAAGAGCTGATCCCTTTTTTAAAAAAATATTTAAACGAAGAAAAAGTAGAACTTATCATCATCGGTTTACCTAAAAACTGGGATGAAAGTGATACGCACGGTACACCACTTGTTGAAGCTGCTATCAAAAAAATACAAAAAGATTTCCCTACAATGCCGCTTAAAACAGTAGATGAACGCTACACATCAAAAATGGCCAAAGATGCCATGCTGGAAATGGGCATGAAGAAAAAAGACCGTCGCGTTAAAGGGAATGTAGACGTGATCGCAGCCACTATTATACTGCAGGAATACATGAGAAGCACTTCAAACTTCTAAAGGAAATCTCCCCTCATTTTCATAAATTTGCCAATTATTTTATTTTTATGATTCTTCCAATAGTAGCTTACGGCGCGCCGGTTTTAAGAAAAGTTTGCAAAGATATTACGGCTGATTATCCTGATCTACAAAAGCTAATTACTGATATGTGGGAAACCATGTACAATAGCAATGGCGTTGGTATTGCAGCCCCTCAGGTAAATAAAGATATCCGCTTATTTGTGATCGACAGCAAGCAGATATTTACCAATATGGAAGAAGGCGAAGAAAAAGAATATCCCGGCGATACGGGCTACGAAGGCGTTTTCATCAATGCACATATTGTAGAATTGGCCGGTGATGAATGGTCTTACAACGAAGGTTGTTTAAGCATCCCTAAAATACGCGAAGATGTTTTTAGAAGCGAAAAAGTAACCTTGTCGTACGTCGATGAAAATTTTAAACCATTTACCAAAACATTCACCGGCATTACGGCCCGCGTAATATTGCATGAATACGATCATATCGAAGGAAAACTGTTCATCGATTATTTAAAGCCGCTAAAGCGCACCATGATCAAAAGAAAATTAGATGATATTTCCAAAGGGAAAGTGAAGGTTGATTACAGGATGATATTCCCAAAATAAGTCAAAGTCCAAAAGTCAAAACCCAAAAGTTAATTACGTTTAATAACTTTTGGGTTTTGACTTTTCACTTATTACTTTATTAATGATAATTTGCAGGTATGATTAAAAAGATCATACCTGCTTTTTTTTGCCTGATGTTTTGTAGCACAACAATGGCACAGACAAAAGATACTGCCGTTTATATTGGCGGCAAAGCAGTGCTATTATCTGAAGTAGTGGTGAATTCAAAATTAGATGTGGCCGCTTTTATTAACAGGATCAAAAACGATACTACTTTTTACAAAGCTTTTAAAACACTCGATATAGTTGGCTATACTTCTCTCAATGATATCCGCATGCTCAACAAAAAAGGAGAAACAGCCGCTTCTCTTTATAGCAAAACAAAACAAATAGAACAGAATGGCTGCAGAAGTTCACAAACGATCAGCGAACAAAGCTCCGGAGATTTTTATACCAACAATCATCAATACAATTATTACACGGCAGAATTATACGCTTCTTTATTTTTTGCAAAGCGAACTATCTGCGGAGAAAATAATACTGTAGGAGAAAAAGATATTTCAGCCGAAGGCTTGTCGGGCATAGAAAAACATAAGAAGCAATTAGAAATGTTATTCTTCAATCCGGGCAAAAAAATAGATGGCATACCTTTTATCTCTAATAAGACAGCCATTTTTGATGATGGCATGGCAGATAAATACGACATGAGCATTGATATCGTTGATCATGACACAACAAGCTGCTATCTCTTTTCAATAAAAGTAAAACCTGCTTTTACAAATGATGTAGTGATCGATGAAATGACGACCTGGTTTGATTGTAAAACATTTGAAGTGCTGGCCCGCAACTACACGTTGAGCCATGATGCAGGCGTATACGATTTTAATGTGCAGATGCAGGTTGAGCTAACACATTTTGGGCAGTACCTCGTCCCGTCTTTATTGCGCTATAATGGTGATTGGAAAGTGATCTTTAAACCGCGCGAGCACGGTGTTTTTACCGCTACGCTTTTCGATTTCAATAAATAAATTATCGGATAAGGGTAACTGTTCCTTTTTGAAGTATCTTACCTCGTGCGTCGGAACCAGTAATAACATAGACATATACACCCATGGCAGCCAGGTAACTTCCAACGATACCATCCCATCCCTGATTAATATCATTTGTTGTGAAGACCATATTTCCCCACCTGTCGTAAACAGAAAAATTATCAAGGTTAAATATTGTTCCCTTAGGAATTCTGAATATGTTATTTTTCCCGTTCGGCGCAAAAGCGCTCGGAATAAAGATCTTATCGTACACCTGGATAGTAATATCTGCGCTATCAACACAATTATTTACTGAAGTAACACTCAATTGATAAGTAGTGGTAACAGTAGGATCTGCAGTCGGGGTAAGGCTTCCGGGGTTGATCAAACCATCGGAAGGCGTCCAGACAAAATTGTTGTTAATATCACCAACAACCGAAGTGTTTATTGTTACGCTATCATATCTCGCTAAAATTATATTATCAGGAGAAAAACTAATGACAGGGATCGGATATATCACCATCGTAACCACATTCGATTTTACAGTAGGTACGGTATAGCAACCAGTATTGCTAACGCTTACAATACAATAAACAATATCATTATTCTCCACCGTATTATTTGCATAGGAAGGATCGTTTGTTCCTACAGGATTTCCATCTACATACCATTGATACGAAGGAGAAGGTCCAACATTGGTTGTATGTGCCGTAAATGTTACGTCCTTACCAAAACAAAAATTATTATCAGAGTTTGTAATATTGATCGTAGGTACGATGTCTGGCTGGACGGTCATCGTTAAAGTATCGCTGTTGGCAATATTGGTAACAAGACAAAAATAATTGCTCGTCAGCACGCAGCTTATTTTATCGCCGTTACTTAAAGCATTATTGGTATACGTATTACTGTTAGTACCAACAGGGTTGCCATTCAAATACCATTGATAAGCCGGGGCATTGCCGCCATTTGTAGGAGTAGCTTTAAATGTTGTAGCAGCATTTTGACAAACCGTTAGCGTAACCGTACTTATAGTTACGGCTGGTGTAACAGGATCCGTTACCGTTACAGTGATTGAATTTTTAGCAGTATCATTGCATTGATCAACAATAGCAACTGAATATATTGTTGTTACCAATGGAGATACGGTAACAGGGTTGCTATTTACACCATTGCTCCAATTATAAGAAATATACGGAGGCACACCATATTGAGCTGTGGCCCGCAATACACTTGAACTTCCCTGGCAAATTGTTTGCGGCGTAGCAGCAATGGTCAAAGGCTCTATAGTACGTCCCTGTATCATCAATTGGAAATCTTCGTACGCACTTACATATTGGTTGCTACAAACATTATCCGGACCCGCTGTAACTGTATTATACAAACCAAGTACAAATCCCACATTTTGAGGTGCACAGGCAGGTGGTGGCAAACAGTTTAAAAATTCCGGTATAGCAGCGAAACCCGCTACTCCATTGTTATCAACAGTAACGCCGTAGCCTGAACTATCATAACTTGGCTGATTAGGGTTAGCACTAAACCTCAGTGTATCGCAATTATTTGCTATTACAAAAAAGATGGCATCTTTATTAACTGCGGGCGCTGTAGCTATCATACCAAATTCAACAGCAACATTAGTAAAAGTAGCTTTCGCAGGCGTGGTTGCCACAAAAGGATATTTACAGGCATTATTAATGTTACCATTATTCATGGATCCGGTGATAGATGCCTTTGGAATAATTTTAGTAGTTGATACCAATGGATCAATAACAACATCTCCATCCAACAGCAAATGATCTAAGGCGGCTGTATCTATGGACAATGATAAATTATTCTGCGCTATTTGATAAGAAAGATATTGATAGGTTTGAGTAGGATCCTTTCTGGCATACATCACTGCTTTACTGATATGCGCAATTGCTTTTTTATCAACTACAAAATCCACTTCGTTGTTTTGTGCATCAGTAAATTGCATCTCTCCTGTTGATGAACCTGAAAATCCATCTGTAAATACCAATCGTTGATAGGCAGGAAAATTATTTTGTTTGATAATGAAATTTGTTTCCACCGATCCTCTGTCAACGACCATTTCGGCATCTACCCCGGGAAAAATATTAGTTATTTTCAGCCCGTCATCTCCCGCAGAAAAATGCGACCAATCTGCTTTTGCTATAAGCGTTTTAGTATTGCCGTTAGCGCCAAACAATTGCCAATCGTTAAAATAAAAAATGCCCGAAACACTTTTAATGTAGGAAGCTTTTTTATCCAGGTCAAAACCAACGGGTTCCTGCTGATGGCTTGCTTCAATAATGTTTTTCGATACAGGCATTAAGCGTTTATCAATACAAAGCCATTGCCCGTTCTTTTGATAATTTATATCTCCATTGGATTGTATAATATAAAATTTAGCTGCGGTATCCTTATCAATATAATACCTGCTATTATTAGTACGCTTTGAAAATAGTTCAACCGCATTCGGTGAAGGATCATTATTTGTAAGAAAGCGGGCATCGGGATGATCTATATAATCTTTGTTATTCGCCAGCCATTTTTCGGAAGGGACTCTATAGGTATTGGTAAAAGAAGTAAAATTATTTTGTTTGGTCCTTAAAGTTCGGACACTAATATTATGGCTAGGTGCATGAGCAGTATAAACAATATTTTGTGCCGTAGCTCTGGTACTACAAATAAAAAAAAGCGCCGCAGCCATACAGGCAATGATCAGGGCATTTTTTTTCATCTTTTTTATCTTTTGTATGCTTACAAAGCTATTTGTTAAAAAACAATGATTTTCTTAATTACAAGTTAAGATTTTAGCCCATAAACAGTGCCAATATATGTATGTACAGTAGATTTCTGTGATGAATGGCTTATAATTCCCAGCCTGTTGCCAGTACATCTGCAATGTGCATTGTTTTCAAAGGCAGGTTTTTATTTTTGATATACCCATCAATATGCATCAGGCAGCTTAGGTCTGTAGAGATGATATATTCAGCGCCGGTAGCTAAAGCATTATTAACCTTCTGGTCTGCCATACCGATCGAGATCGCATCAAATTTTACAGAAAAAGTTCCGCCAAAACCACAGCATGTTTCAACATCATTCATTTCTACCATTTCCAGGCCTTTTACAAAACTTAATAATTTGCGTGGCGCCTCTTTTATTTTGCATTCTCTAAGCGCTGCACAACTATCGTGGTAGGTAGCTTTTACATGTAGTTCAGCGCCATAATTTTCTATCTTCAATACATCCGCTAAAAACTCGGAGAATTCGTAAATATTTTTGCTCAGGTTTTTGATCCTGGTATCATCGGGAGATTCTTCTAATAATTTGGTGTAGTAATTTCTTACAAAGCCAACGCAGCTGGCGCTTGGCGCAACGATATAATCAGCACCTTCAAAATCATCTGCAAATTTATTGCAGACAGCTTTTGCTTCTTCCCAAAAACCTGCATTAAAAGCCGGTTGCCCGCAACATGTCTGATCGGTATTATAATACACATCGCAGCAGGCTTTTTCCAACACCTTTATCATATTAAAGGCTGTTTGCGGGTAAAGCTGATCTACAAAACATGGTATAAATAAATGAACCTTCATGTGGGATAGTTGTAAGTTCTAAGTTATAGGTTTTAAGTTATGAACGGTAAGTTGTGGTAATTTACTTACAACTTATTACTTACCACTTAAAACTATACTAAGGGTGCAAAGATAATTGTATCATCTTCAAAGCAGTGATGGCAGCTTCTTCGCCTTTATGGCCATGTTTGCCGCCGATACGTTCTTCTGCCTGTTGCTGATCATCTACCGTTAGTACGCCAAAAATACTTGGTACAGGCAACGATAAATTTAATTGTAATACGCCATCGGTAACGGCTTTGCAGACATAATCAAAATGAGGCGTATCTCCTTTAATGATGCAACCTAAGGCAATAAATGCATAAGGCTTATCTGCTTTGTTTTTGTGTGCTTCCCATACTCTTTTAATTGTAAAAGGAATTTCAAAAGCACCGGGTACAGTGATCGTTTTTGATTGAATTTTATTTTCCCACAGTATTTTTCTGCAACCCTCATCTAATTTATTTACAATGCCGGCGTTCCATTCTGTACGTATAATAATTACATAGGCATCCGATGGTAGTTGGATGCCTGATGTGTTGTATAAATTTGATGTTGTTACTAATGACATTTATTTCTATTTTAAATTTTGTATTTTAAATGCTAGATGAAAAAAAATAATTCAACATTCAAAATTTAACATTCAAAATAATTAATTAAGAACGCCTAATTGTGCAAGGTATTTATCAATATCTCTTGCATGTGCACTGTTTGGATAATCATCCCTTACTTTTTGAAATAATTCAATAGCATCGGATGTTTTACCTGTAGTCTGCGCAAACAATGCCGCTTTAAAATATCCTTCAGATGCACTGAACTCATCTTTATCATTTACTGATGCCGATTTTTTATAGTAGGTAAATGCATCATCATTATTATTTAATTCTGCGTAAGCATCGCCTAACATAGAGTAAGCCGCGCTTTGTACCTGAGTAGCTTTTGTAGAAAAATCTTTCAGTTCTTTTACAGCATTGGCATAATCGCCGGTATGTAAATAACAAGCGCCGGCAATATATTTTGCCCTATTGCCTGCTGGCGTACTGCTATAAGTGGATGCAATTTTTAAAACGCCAGCGATACCATTGCCGCCATTCAACACAATATTGACAGAATCTTTACTAAATCCTGTCTGCGCCATTTTATCAAAAAGCCCTTCTACAGGAAAAAGAAGATCATCAGCTTTAGCCTCTTTAGGTTTTTGGATAAAGTTGCTGTATGCTAACCACAATCCGCCAACTATTATTACTGCTGATCCTACATATATAACCTGGTTACTAAATTTAGCCCAAAAGTCTTTCGCCTT
>DATHHR010000078.1:0-6962 GCA_035317105.1 Ferruginibacter sp.
AAATATTTCTAAAGATGCCAAGTATCATTTGTACTCATTATATCTTCCTATAAATATGCCTCTACCCAACCTTTTAATTGGAATAGGCGTATATGTTACAGAAATATAGCAATTCCAACTAAAACAACACCGCATTTATGAAAAGATCCGTACTTCTTATTGCTACAATATTCGTAGTATGTGCCACTATTATTTTTTCTTGTGTCAAAACAAACGTTCCTGCACCAGCGGGTTCTTGTATCAATATTACCCGAAGTTCGGCGGCCGGTACAGATTCTCAAATGGTAGTAGTGAATGATCCTATTACGCCTATCACTTATGCAGTAACGGCTAATATATCAACTGATACCAGTGCTACTGATACCATACATGTAAGTGTTTTTGGATCATTGCCTACGGGTGTTACAGCTTCCTTTTCGGGCGGTGTTTTAGTAATATCAGGTACGCCGACCACTGGTATTGGAAGTCCGTTTACCTATACAGTTACCACCACTGGCAACAGTTGTAGTACAACAACTATTAAAGGTTCGATCATAGTAACAACTTGTGCAACGATCAACCTAAGTTCTGCGGCAGGTACAAATGCACAGAATGTAACCGTAAATACTGCTATTACACCTATACAATACACATTGGGCGGAGGCGGGACAGGAGCCACGGCTGCTGGTATGCCAACCGGTGTTACAGGATCTTTTTCCGGCGGTGTATATACAATAACCGGAACACCAACAGTAATTTCAGCAACACCTTATAGTTATACTGTAACCACAGTTGGCGGTGCATGTACTTCAACAGCAACAGGTACAATTAAGGTAAATGCGGTTACTTGTGCAACGATCGGCTTAACTTCTGCGGCAGGTACAAATGCACAAACAGTAACTGTAAATACAGCGATCACTCCTATACAATATACAACGGCAGGTGGTGTTACAAATGCAACAGCCGCAGGTTTACCAACAGGTGTTACGGGAGCTTTTTCAGGAAGCTTATTTACACTAACGGGTACACCAACAATAGTTTCGGCTACTCCTTATACTTATACCGTAACAACAGTTGGTGGTGCTTGTACGCCAACAGCAACAGGTACAATTAAAGTAAATGCTGCGACAGGATTGAGTACTTGCGCAACAGCAACAGTAAGTTATGCAGGCCCATATTGTTTAAATACCTCTGCTGCAGAACCACCAACGTTACTCGGTACAACAGGTGGTACTTATACTGCTTCACCAGCGGGATTGACGATAAGTGGAGCAAGCGGTGCTGTTACTCCTTCAACAAGTACTACAGGAACTTATACAGTAAGTTATACGATCGCTGGCACTCCAAATTGTGTATCACAAACACGGGTAATTATTAGTCCTATTCCAGCGGCGATAATAAGTTATGCGGGGCCTTATAGTTCAACCAATGCAGTAGCTCAAGCCGTAACATTAACCGGTACACACGGGGGAACTTTTTCTTCCTCGGCAGGTTTAACAATTAACGCTGTTACGGGAGCAGTAACTCCATCAACCAGTACTATTGGAACCTATACGGTAACGTACACAATAGCTGCTGCAGGTGGCTGCTCAGTACAAACTGCACAAACAACTGTTACAATAGAATAAATAATACATCCTGCTAAAAAAAGCGCGCATCCATTTCAGGTGCGCGCTTTTTTTAGCAGATAACATAGAAAATGGTACTACATCGTTAATGCAAATTTTGCAGTCTGTACCTTATCGCTACTGCCACCAATAAATAAATTAAAGTCTCCCGGTTCGGCTACCCATTTTAAATTACTGTTATAAAATTTCAGGTCATCGATACCGATCATAAATTTTATTGTTTTGCTTTCTCCTTTTTGCAGAAATACTTTTTGAAAACCTTTTAATTCTTTTACCGGCCGCGTGATGCTGCCAACGACATCCTGTATATATAATTCAACAGTTTCTTCACCATCAAAATTTCCTGTGTTGGTTACTGTGATGCTCGCTTCAATTTTATCTGCCGGCGTCATCGATGTTTTATTTAGACTGATGCTACTGTAACTAAATTTTGTATAACTCAATCCATAACCAAAAGGATAGAGCGGCGAGTTTTGTTCATCAATATAATCTGACCGGAATTTTTGAAATGAATCGCCCACCAATGGCCTACCGGTATTTTTATGATCGTAATAAATGGGTATTTGTCCCACGCTACGCGGAAAAGACATCGTTAATTTCCCCGAAGGATCATAATTATCAAATAGCACATCAGCAATAGCATCGCCTGCTTCTGTACCGGCGTGCCATGTTTGTAAGATGGCTGTTGCCAGGCTATCTTCTTCAGTCAGCACCAATGGCCTTCCACTCATGATAACCAGCACCAACGGTTTGCCTGTTTTTTTTAATGCACGGATTAATTTTTTCTGACTTGCAGGAATAGTGATATCTGTTCTACTCGCACATTCACCGCTCATCTCAGATGCTTCACCAACTACGGCCACTATTACATCTGAACGCTGTGCGATCTTTATTGCTTCATCGATCATTTCATCGGGTGATCGTTTATCAATAGCAGCGCGCAAACCAAACACATTTATATTTTTCGCGAGTAACGTATCATCCGTAATATTTGCTCCTTTTGCGTATACGATGGTGGTATTATTTCCGGCAACATTTTTCATTCCATCCAAAACAGGAACGGCTAATTGCGGATCACCGCTAACGGCCCAGGTGCCCAGCATATTATTTTTATCATCAGCCAAAGGGCCGATCAATGCGATAGTGCCAGATCTTTTCAGCGGTAAAGCCTGACTATCATTTTTTAATAAGACAAAACAGTGTGTGGCAATTTCGCGTGCTGCTATTCTTTTATCATTGGATAGCACTTCTTTTTTTGCTCTTGCACTGTCGCAATAACGATAGGGATCATCGAACAACCCTAATTTATATTTTGCTTCCAACACTTTTCTGCAAGCGGCATCAATTTGTTTGAGCGTTATCTTTTTTTCTTGTAATGATCTTTCTAAAGTGGTTAAATAACCTTCACCTACCATATCCATATCCAATCCGGCATTTAAAGCCATTGCAGATACAGTTTGCAGATCGCCCATACCATGTGCGGTCATTTCATTTAGAGAAGTATAATCAGAAACTACCATTCCTGTAAATCCCCATTCTTTACGCAAAAGATCTGTGAGCAACCATTTATTTCCTGTGGCAGGAATGCCATCTATTTCATTGAAGGATGTCATTACAGTTCCAACACCTGCATCTATTGCAGCTTTATAAGGAGGTAAATATTCATTGTACATTCTAACACGGCTCATATCCGTAGTATTATATTCTCTGCCGGATTCTGCAGCACCGTATAAGGCAAAATGTTTTACACAAGCCAGCAAAGTATTTTCTTTGCTAAGATCATCTCCCTGGTAACCCTGCACCATTACTTTTGCAATTTGCGATCCTAAAAATGGATCTTCGCCGGAACCTTCTGCAACCCTTCCCCAGCGAGGATCACGCGTTATATCTACCATGGGAGAAAATGCCCAGCACAAGCCATCGGCTGTTGCTTCTGTTGCAGCTATTCTTGCACTCTGTTTAATGAGGGCTGTATCCCAGCTGCAAGACAAACCCAGTGGAATAGGAAAGGTTGTTTTATATCCGTGGATAATATCTGAACCAAATAATAAAGGAATATGCAAACGGCTTTTTGTTACAGCTAATTCCTGCGCTGCACGAATTTTTTCTTCGCCGATCACGCCAAATAATCCGCCTACTTCTCCATTGATGATCTTTGTTTGAACATCACTGCTTACTACTGCGCCGGTAAGTACGCCTCCGCCCGGCGTTAATAAATTTAACTGACCGATCTTTTCATGTAGGGTCATTTTTTTCATCAATGCACTGATATACATTTTCATTCGATGTGCATCCGTATTTGTTTGCGCAGCTGCTGTGAATGAAAAAAATAATAGTCCGAGTAGTATAATTTTATGCAATCGTTTCATGGCCTTTTATTTTCGATGATGAGAGAATAGCCATGGCAATAGATCTTTTTCTGCCAAAGCATCATCCCAGCTATTATGATTATCGTTGGTGTATAAATTCAAAATAACTTCTGCGCCAGACTTTTTAAGTGCTTCCGCCATGTTCATACTGAAATGAGGATCCACAACATTGTCTTTCAAACCATGAAATATCCACCAGGCGGTATGTTTTATTTTAGGTGCTGTACTTGTATCGGCTCCGCCGCAAATAGAAAATGCCGCTGCAAATATTTTCGGTTCTCGTCTAACCAATTCAAATGTGCCCATACCACCCATTGATAAGCCACCAATATAAATGCTATGCTTATCTATTTTGTACTGATTTTGTAGTTGAGATAATAAACCCATCAATGATCTCATGGCGCTGGTTGGTTCACCATCAGCTCTGAAAGTAAAGCGCCTGCTGTCGTTCGCAGTATCAATTATTACATTGCTCCAAAAATTATTTGCCGGGCATTGGGGAAAGACAACGATCGCGGGGTAATTGATACGCACACTATCTTCAATAAAAAGACTTCCTCCATGCGATAGCTGGGCTTCATTATTATTGCCGCGTTCGCCGGAGCCATGCAGAAAAATTATTAACGGATATTTTTTAGATCGGTCATATTGTACCGGCAATAAAATACGATAGGGTAGTGTATCTGTCCCAACTATATACACTTGTTTTTGATACAGGGAAAAATCAGTTGTTTGTGCAATAGTGCGAATACTTATCAATATCAATACAAAAAGAATAATTTTCTTCATGGTGTTTATTTTTGGAACCCTAACTTTTTTAATCCTCCTTGTACTTCAGGACAGCTCATAAATAATTTCCATAATAAGCCTGTCCTGTAATTTTCGATCATTACAATGATCGGGCCTTCATCGATCGCTAAATACGATTTTGCATACCAATTTTTTCTTTCACAAAATGCATCTGTAAAACCATACTCACCCCATATTTTATTGCCCATACTATAATAAAAATATTTTAATGCCGCCATAGACTGTTGAGGTGTGTAAGGAAAAGCAGACAGCGCTGCAGTTGGTGCAATTGTTCCGCTGTCATTGGTTGGCGAATATATGCCATAGCCATCATACGTATCACAGGCAGTTAATCCCCAGCAACTATCGCTATAGCCTTTGTATTTTTTAGGGTCATCAACACAGTAAGCATAATTGATCAGCGTATGATTTTTATTTTGTTGCCAGTAATCAGCGTACTCATCTTTCAATCCACGCGGGTCTAATCCTAAAAAAGAATATTGAGAGTGGAATAAGGGGCCGCCATAATCAAACCCAAGCGGCAATGTATAACCATAAAATGTTTTTCCATTTTTAAAAAAACTTCCCTGTGCCCAGCCCTGGTGGTATACATCGGCGCTGACAGGATAACGTTCTCCACTTGCTGCCAATATATAAGTTATCAGGCATTCATTAAAACCATGTATCGGAAAATTCATCGACCAACCATTATTCGGGCTCCAGTGCCAGTACAATACATTTTGTCCGCCTTGCGTGAACCAGCTCCATTCAATATCATTCCATAGCCAACCGATCTTATTCCTCAATTCAGTTTCAGTTCGGTTGTTGCCGGTAAAATATTGACGGGCACATAATAATCCTTCAAAGAGATAAGAAGTTTCAACAAGATCTGCACCATCATCTTTTCTGCTAAAAGGAATTGTTTTTCCGGTAGCACCATTCATCCAGTGTGGAAATACACCATGGTAACTGTCAGCCTTCAATAAAAAATCAACCAGTTTCAATAAATGTTTTGCAGCAGTATCTCTTGTGATCCATTTTCTGTCGGTTGCCACAATAACCGCCATTATGCCAAAGCCTGTGCCACCCGTAGTTACTACTTCATTGCCATGATCAAATGCCACATTACTTCTTTCCCTTGCCATGCCACTTACAGGATCTGCAAAATCCCAGAAATATTTAAAGGTTTGTTTTTGTACAATATCAAGCAAGGCAGAATCGGTTAATCGCTGTTTCGAAATTTCATGCGATTGTGCTTCACAAGAAATTGTGATTACAAGCGAACAAAAAATTACGATCAAATATTTTTTCATCTTTTTTTGTTTTTGACTTTTAACTTTTTACTTTCTACAGATAAGGCGCGCTAAATCCTAAATTTTGCAATCCGGTTTGTACTTCCGGACAACTTGTAAATAAATTCCAGCATAAACCTGTTCTGTAATTTTCTATCATAACAATTTGCGGCCCCTGGTCAATAGCCAGGTCTGAACTAGCAAACCATTGATCCTGCAAACTAAAGGCATCATAAAAACCATATTGTCCCCATGTTTTATCACCCAGCTTATAATAAAAAAAGCGCAAGGCATTCATCGATTGCACAGGCGTATACGGCAGCGAAGAGATAGCGGCAGTGGGTGCTATAACACTGATATCATTATTCGGTTCACTCGCATTATAATTATATGGCGCCGGTGCATCACTTGCAGTTAGTCCCCAACATTCTGTGCTATAACCAAAATAATCATGTGGATCAGCAACGCAGTATTTATAATTTATTGTTGTATGATTGATCGTTTGCGAATCATAATTAGCATACGCATCTGATAAGCCTCTTGGGTCGATGCCCATAAAAGAGTAATGTTCAAAAAATAAGGGGCCGCCATTGGATGGCCCAAGCGGAAGCGTAGTTCCATAATATGTATTACCATTTCTCATACCACCATTATGCGCCCATCCATTATCATAAACAATTTTTGGGATATTGTTAGTAGGCGATGAGGCAGCTAACACATAAGTAATAAGCGCTTCGCTCCAACCGCCAACTTGTACATTAATCGCAAAGCCGTAATTCGGGCTCCAGTTCCAATACAAAGTATTTTGACCGCTTTGCCTGTACCAGTTCCAATCTACATTATCATATAAAGTATTGATGTTGGTGCGTAGTGCAATTTCGGTACTATCAGATGTGCTATTGAAA
>DATHHR010000079.1:0-12661 GCA_035317105.1 Ferruginibacter sp.
TTTCATCATCCATTCTATCTTTTATGAACTAATGCCACAGAACACCGATAGTGTATTAGAAAAAAAGCAATTCCCCATATACAACTTGCCCATTAGTGCTGTTACTTACAGATATGCTATAATCTGCGGCATTATCATCCACAGGCTCTCCTTCAGGAGTACCTGATATCGTTATTATTTTAGTAGTACTATTATACCTGGCCATTACACCAGGTACAATGGCTACAGAATCTGATCCATAATCAAAATCAAACCCTATCATATTTAAGTATGTAACAGAACTTGAAACTTTATATGTTATTGGAATGATAGGAGTACCAAGAACAACGTGCTGCTCATCTGTACCTATTGCAGAAGTTAATGTTACCCTTGCACTATCATTTGTAATTCGCATCTGGCCTGTAGCAGTTGAGCTGCAGATACCTCCCGTAGTAGTTACTGTATATGGCAAATAGGCACTGCCGGTTGCTGTATCTGCAGCACCGGAAATTGTAAACACCCCTCGGGAAAAACTACCCGTAATACCATGTGGTAAACCTGTAACTGTAGCTCCTGTTCCGCCATTACCAATAGCGTAAGTAATTGGAACAATGGGTGAATCAATTGAAACAACCTGAACCCTATCTAAATACTCAGCCGAGGTTAAAGTTATTGTTGCACAAGTGCCAACTTTGATTACACCTTTAACCGTTTTACAAGTGTTGCCTGTTGTTGTAATTGTATAAACAAACGGGCTTCCCACTGCTGTGGTAGGAGTTCCTGATATAGTAAGCACTCCCCCTGAAAAAGAACTTGTTAATCCTGATGGTAAATGCCCTGCAACAGCTACACTTACAAGATTTAAAGATGCTGTATCAAGACCGGCCGTATTTGAGATGCTATAACTAATTGGTGTAATAGGTGTATTGATAACTACAGTTTGTGAATCTGATCCAGCAGCAGAATTAAGTGAAACTTCAATACAAGATGGTATTGGTGCAATTGGAGAAACGGAGCTTTTTGTACAAGAAATCACAATTGATGCAATAGCGATACATTTAGCAATTGAAAAAATATTTTTTTTCATATGTGTGATTTTTTATAGAAGGGGAATATCTACCATAACAAGGTACAAAATTGCTTACAAATGATGCTTCACATCTTCAGAAATATTTTTCATCGTCCATTCTATTTGCTTGGCAAACGGGTGCTGGCGCACGGTACAATCTTCTTTGGTACATATCCTGCAGCTAAAGCTTACACAAGGATCTGAGTGAACAAATAATTCCATTGATTCACCGAATTCATTTTTAACAAGATCAGACAAAGATTCTACTTCATTGTGCGATTCAAAAACATTTAGATACCAGGGCACAGTAAGGTGGCAATCTAAATGTATAGTGCCGCCATATTTTATGATGCGCAGATTATGCAGGTCGATCCAATTTTCTTTTCTGTTAGAATTAAGTGTTGCTACCATTTTTTTCAAAAGATTGGTATCTGCTTCATCCATTATCCCTGCTAAAGACTCCCGTACAATTTTATACCCTGCGATCATAATGATCATTGCAAAAATGATCGCCACGGCGCTATCGATCCACCATAATTTGAAGATCAATAATAATATCAAACCAATGATAATTCCCCCGGTGCTATAAGTATCCGTTTGCAAATGCCTGCCACTCGCCTGCAGTGCCAATGAATTATTTTTTTTGCCTTGTTTTACACAGATCGTTCCTGCTATATAATTGACAACGGCAGTGATCGCTACGAGCCAGATACCATAATCTAATTTTTGTACCGTATGAGGATGAAATAATGTGCCGATCGCTTCAATAATAATTATAACGCCAGCTACAGTTACCAATGTTCCTTCCACTGCAGCTGAAATAAATTCTGCTTTTCCGTGACCGTACGGATGATCCATATCTTTTGGCTTGGCGCTGATATATAAGCTGTACACGCCTATCAATCCGGCAACAACATTTACAGTACTTTCCAGCGCATCCGTTAATATAGCCACCGAACCTGTTAAATACCAGGCAAGCAGCTTGATCAGGAATAATACTATACCTAAAGCCGTGATTATTTTTTGAAGCCGGAGATTTTGCTGTACTGTCTGCAAAAGATGGAAATTGAGTGACAAATATAATGGCAATTTATCCAATTTAGCTCCCGTTTATAATTGCAGCGGCAATTCGTACATTTGCACACTATTATTGACAAAAAATGGAACTGAGTAAAAATTTTACACACACAGAAGCTGAGGCTAAATGGTACAAACATTGGCTGGATAAAGGATATTTTTTTAGCACGCCGGATGAACGCGAAGCCTATACCATTGTTATGCCTCCGCCAAATGTTACGGGTGTGTTGCACATGGGCCATGCTTTAAATAATACGATACAGGATATTTTAATTCGCAGGGCGAGAATGCAGGGAAAAAATGCCTGCTGGGTTCCGGGAACAGATCACGCTTCTATTGCTACCGAAGCAAAAGTTGTAGCGATGCTGCGCGAAAGAGGCATTACCAAATCATCCTTAACACGTGATGAATTTTTGGGCTATGCCTGGGAATGGAAAGAAAAATATGGCGGCATTATTTTGCACCAGTTAAAAAAATTAGGCTATAGTCTTGATTGGAACAGAACATCCTTCACCATGGATGAAGATTATTACAATTCCGTAATAAAAATATTTGTCGCATTGCATGAAAAGGGTGTCATCTACCGCGGCAAAAGAATGATCAACTGGGATGTGAGGGCTAAGACAGCTTTGAGCGATGAAGAAGTGATACACAAAGAAGTTGCCAGCAAATTATATTATGTAAAATATTTTATTGAAGAGAATGGAAAGCCTTCTGATAAATATATAACAGTGGCGACTGTACGCCCCGAAACAATTACCGGTGATACCGCTATTTGCGTTAACCCAACTGATGAGCGTTATACAAGTCTGCACGGAAAATTTGCTTACGTACCATTGATCAATCGACGTATACCGATCATCGCAGATGATTATGTAACGATGGATTTTGGTACCGGTGCGCTGAAAGTGACGCCTGCACACGATATCAACGATTATCAATTAGGACAAGAATACAAGCTGGAAATAATCGACACCATGAATGATGACGGCACTATGAGTGAAGCCGCACAAATATTTCCTGGTATTGACAGAATGGAAGTAAGAAAAAAGATCATTCCTTTATTAGAAGCAGCAGGTAATTTAAGCAAGATAGAAGATTACACCAGCCAGGTGGGCTTTAGTGAAAGAACGGATGCTATTGTTGAACCAAGATTAAGCTTACAATGGTGGGTGAGCATGAAAGAATTAAGCACACCGGCATTAAAAGCAGTGATGGAGGAAGAGATAAAATTCTATCCTCCAAAATTCAGAAATACTTATCGTCATTGGATGGATAATATTAAAGACTGGTGCATCAGCCGCCAGCTTTGGTGGGGTCATCGAATTCCTGCATGGTATATGCCCGATGGAAGTTTTGCTGTAGCCGAAACAAAAGAAGCTGCATTTGAAAAATTCAAAATTCAGAATTCAAAATTCAAAATAGAAGATATTAAACAAGATGAAGATTGTTTAGATACCTGGTTCTCTTCCTGGCTTTGGCCTTTTGAAGTTTTTAAAGGATATAGCAATCCCGGCAATGCTGATATAAAATATTATTATCCTACCAACACATTGGTTACGGCGCCTGAAATTATTTTCTTTTGGGTAGCAAGAATGATCATGGCGGGTTTTGAATACATGCACGAAAAGCCTTTTAACGAAGTATATTTTACCGGCATTGTTCGTGACAAGCAGGGTAGAAAAATGAGCAAGAGCCTGGGCAACTCACCTGATCTCTTAGGACTGATCGATCAATACGGTGCAGATGCTGTTCGCTTTGGTATCATGATATCTTCTCCTGCAGGAAATGATCTGTTATTTGATGAAAGCACATTGGAGCAAGGAAGAAATTTTAATAACAAATTATGGAATGCTTTGAAACTGTTGAAAATGTGGGAAGCAAGACAGTCGGGCGATGCAAACCAATTGATCACCAATGATTTTGCCATCAATTGGTTTGAGAACAGGCTGAACGAAGTGAAGAACGAAGTAGAAAGCCTGATGAAGCAATTCAAATTAAGCGAAGCATTAAAAACTGTTTACTCTTTAATTTGGGATGATTTCTGTAGCTGGTATTTGGAATGGGTTAAACCTGGTTTTGAACAACCGATCGAAACAGCGGTGTACAATAAAACAGTTGATTTTTTTGATGAGCTAATGCAATTGCTTCATCCTTTTATGCCATTTATTTCTGAAGAGATCTATCATTTATTAAAAGAACAAAAAGCTGATCTCTGTATAAAACAATTGGCCGATCACCCAGCTCCCAATACGGAAATTTTAAAACAAGGCGAATTATTGAAACAGGTTATTTCTGCGCTGCGTGATGCAAGAAATAAAAACCAGATCAAGCCAAAAGATATCATTCAACTCCATATTCAAACAGCAGCTAAAACAAGTTATACTTCTATAGAAAATATTTTAAGCAAGCAAGTGAACGCAGCAAATATTCATTACACCAATGATACTATAGCAAATACGATAGTTGTTGCTGTTGAAAAAGATAAATTTTATATAGAATCAGAAAAGGAATTAGATAGCACAACACTTAAAGCCGACTTATTAAAAGATCTCGAGCACCAAAAAGGATTTTTAGAAAGCGTACAGAAAAAATTGAGTAACGAAAAGTTTGTACAAAACGCAAGGCCGGAAGTATTAGCCATGGAACAGAAAAAACTGGCAGATGCTGAAGCAAGGATAAAAACGATACAGGAAAGCTTAGTTGCATTGAATTAATTGTTTGTGGCGATCACCCTTTAAATTCTATACATGAGAAATATTGTTGTTATACTCTTTATAATATCGGTAGGCGTAAGTTGTAAAACTTTGCAGCATTCATGTGCAGCATCTTTTTCAAAAATGTCTTTGTTAACAAGGAAGGAATGGATCATTGATTCTGTTTATCAAAACTGTAAAGGGCCTGGTACTGGCACATTGGCTTATGTTAGAGGCGGCACTGAAAATGTTGTGGATCTTGATAAGGTACGTAGCATATTTTGGGATAACGGGCAGTTCGACACTTTTGATGCTTCAGGAAATTACCATTCGTATACATGGAATATTACAAATAAAGACAGTACTAATCTTACTATTATATCTGAATCCAACTATACTATTTCCGGAAAAATATTAAAACTTGATGCTACTCATTTTGTTTTTTATGATTCAACCAATAACGCGATAGACTTTCAAAAAGCCAAGGATTAAATATCAAATTAACTTTTTCTATATTAATTATACCTTACATTCGTTACAAGTAAATAAAGCTATATGTCTAAAAATATTTTATCGAAAATTGTGCTGTTAGTAGGTATTGTTCTGCTGGGCAATAACCTTATCGCTCAAAGCAAACCCAAACCTAAATTTAAACCGCCTGTTGTAAAAACATTTTTTGGAGGTATGCGTGGAACCACAGATTCAGTTACCATTGTTACCATGCAAAAACTGATCGATACTACATTACAAGTAGTTGATGCAAAAGGCAATATTTATCCTACTACGCATTTCGTATTTACATTTAAAAGAATTGGTGTTGTAGAAAATGATTCAACAGGTAAAGTAACGCCTGAATCTGATCTGGCAGCAGCTGAATTTACCACTACCCCACTTCCGGATATCTGGCGCAAGACCATTAAAGAAACAGTTGTAGCAGGTGAAGAAATTCATTTTTCTGATATCATCGTTACAGATAATAAAGGAAATTATTTTTATGCGCCCGATGTTAAAATAGCTATCAGGTAAAATGATCAGCATACAAAAAGTTGGCACTGAGGCTATCCCCCAGATCGTAGCCGTAGCAAATGCAAGCTGGAGGCCAACTTACAAGGATATTTTATCAGAAGCGCAGATGGATTTTATGATGGATCTTTTTTATGCTCTCGACAATATCCGGCAACAAATAACCCAACAACAGCATCAATTTATTATAGCAACGGAAAATAATGAGCCGCTTGGCTTTGCCGCTTATTCCTTAAAGCATATTGATAATTCCACATTGTACCGGCTGCATAGAATTTACATTGATCCGCAGCAACATGGAAAAGGTATTGGAAAAATGTTATTGGATTTTGTGATCAATGATATCAAACCGAAAGGCGCACAATATATAAACCTGAATGTAAACCGATATAACAAAGCTGTTGGCTTTTACAAAAAAGCGGGCTTTGAAATAATTGGTGAAGAAGACCTGCCTGTTGGTAATGGTTATTTTATGAACGATTATAAAATGCTCAAAACACTTTGATCCTATTCAGGAACATCCGTGCTTTTTTGATCTACCGCATTGTTTACGATACGCTCGCTCATTTTTCTTAACGGGTTCCTGCGTTGTTCTTCAAACTCTTTTCTTGCATTGATAATATCGATCGCTTTGTAGATCGCTTCGCGGAAAGAAGATTCATCTGCCTTATTTTTTCCGGCAATATCAAACGCTACGCCATGATCAGGTGAAGTACGTACACCACTAATGCCTGCTGTATAATTAACGCCTTCGCCAAAGGCCAAAGACTTAAATGGAATTAATCCCTGGTCGTGGTACATCGCTAAAACACCATCGAATTTTTCGTGTTGTCCGCGTGCAAAAAATGCATCGGCACTATAAGGGCCAAAGCAGAAAATATCTTTTTGTTGTTTGGCATCTTTTATAGCCGGCCTGATGATCTCTTCTTCTTCTTTACCGATCAACCCTTCATCACCTGCATGAGGGTTTAAACCCAGCACAGCAATTTTTGGTTTGCTGATACCGAAATCTCTTTTTAAAGAGTTGTTCATTATTTCCAGCTTGCTAAAAATATTTTGTCTTGTTACATGCTGTGCAATATCTTTTACGGCAACATGTTCCGTTACCAATCCAACACGCATATTATCTGCTACCATAAACATCAATACATCCTGTACACCAAATAAATTTTTCAGGTAAGGTGTATGTCCGGTAAAGTTGAATTCGTTTGATTGGGTATTTTTTTTGTGTATTGGCGCCGTTACTAACCCGTCTATTTTACCATCTTTCAATGCCTGTGCAGCCACTGTTAAGCTCAACACGGCGTATTTTCCTGCAACATCAGTCAACTGACCGGGAGTAATAGCTACTTCATCTTCCCAGCAATTGAACAGGTTGATCTGTTTGTGGTTGATGCGGGTAGTTTCTTTTATACTGATGAAGTTGAAATTCAATTCAGGTAAAGCTTTACGGTAAAAGTTAAAGGCCTTATTGCTCGCAAATATAACAGGGGTGCATATTTCAAGTATTCGTATATCTCCAACTATTTTAATGATCAGCTCAAGCCCAATACCATTCAGGTCTCCACAAGTAATGCCAATAACCGGTTTATGTTCGTGTTGCATATATATTGTAAAAATTAGTGCTTCAAAAGTACTTGATAATTAAGAATTAATAATTAAGAATTAATAATTCTTTCGATTGACACAGTATTTGGTTCATTTTATAGCCTAAAATCTACCGAAGAGGCTTGCAATATTCAATATTCCCTATTACTTATTAAATGTTTGTAATTTCACCGCTCATTAACTACTCAAAACAGCTTTGGATAAATTCACCATAAAAAAATCGCTCGGACAACATTTTTTAAAAGATGCCACCATCATTGCCAAGATCATTGACGCGGTAAAAGAAGATCCGTTCACTAATTTGTTAGAAGTGGGCCCCGGTGGTGGAGCAATAACCAAGGACCTGATCAAAATACCCAATGTACATTTTAAAGCGGTTGAATTGGACCAGGATAAAGTGGCCTATTTAAATAAAACATATCCTTCTTTACAAGGCAATATCATTCACCAAAGTTTTTTAGACATTGATCCGCCTTTCGATGGTCAGCCATTTACATTGGTAGGTAATTTCCCATACAATATTTCTACGCAGATATTATTTAAAGTATTAGAGTGGAGAGACCAGGTGCCGGTAGTGATCGGTATGTTTCAAAAAGAAGTAGCGCAAAGAGCAGCATCAAAAGAAGGCAGTAAAGTATATGGAGTGTTAAGTGTATTGGTACAGGCTTATTATGATGTTGAATATTTATTTGATGTAAGCAACGATTGTTTTAACCCGCCACCAAAAGTACAAAGTGGTGTTATCCGTTTAAAAAGAAGAACAACAGAACTAACGGTAAAGAGTGAACGCTATTTTTGGATACTCGTAAAAACTGCTTTTAACCAGCGCCGAAAAACTTTGCGCAATGCATTAAAAAGCCAGTTTACTCCTGAAGAATTACAAGATAAATTATTTGACCGCCGCGCAGAGACTTTGAGTGTTGATGAATTTGCTGCGTTGACTTTTAGAATGATATAATCTATAAATATGCCAGATTCAAGCAAAGTAGAAATTATTAGTAAAGCATTAGACACACTGGCCTCTAAACCAGTTGAAAAAGTTTCTATGTGGGTTACCCTGATCCCTCTTTTAATTGGAGCTGCCCTGACCTTAATAATACAATTACTAATAGAGATTTACAAATCAAGTAAACTTAGAGAAAGTAAAAGGCAAGTATTAATTTCAAAAGCAAAAGCTAAAACATATTTAATAGCTCAGACTTTAAAGGATTTGGCAATGTATAAAGTACATAAACAATACTATATTAGATCTTTCCAAATTACAAAAGACCCCATAGAAAAAGAAGACTCTTTCAAAAAACAATACGAGAAAGGACAAGAGCAAAGGTCGACAGAGATGAAATTAGACGACAATATTGCTGAATATTTTCAAATAATAACCGAATATATAATTGTAACAAAAAACAAGAAGAACTTTCAACAATTTTTTGATACAATATTTCATTATCAATATCCTAAATCTTCTAAGTTTGATAATTGTCACACTAGTGAAGAATTAATAGCAGAATTGGATATTCAAGAGCGATCTTTAAATGAAAAATATAAAGTTTTTTTAAATTCATTTGAAAGTATCCAATCATTAATGAGTTAATGCAATAACTTTTCAATCTTATATCACCGCCGGCCTATCCTGCGTCTGATCCCTCTTTGTCGCATACGATGTCATCACCGCAACAAAAGCCCCTATCAGCGTATTCATTATTATAGTTACACCCAATATCATCACTAAAAGATTCACGGGATATTTTGGTTGTGCAACTATCGGTGCACCTTGCACCATATTAATAACCGGTTGAGTAGAGAACAGATCAGGAAAAAATACGAACACACTTATTGATACCAGGATACTCGCAATGATAACGCCTACAACGGTGGTTAGCAAACCAGATAGCATCATAGATACTGCCCTGCTTTTATCATAGGGCCTGTCTACCAAACGATAGGTATGATAAAAAATGGCGCCCATAAATAATCCGCTCCCGATATAGAGATAATAGAAATTTTCGTATTTATCGCTGTGCAGAAAAAATATCACCGGAATGGTATATACTACTGCCGCCAATAACCCAAACAGGAAATACTCGGTGATATGTTGCTTATCAAATGTTGGGTTTCTCATGTTTGAAGTGTTTGGTTGTAAAGGGGCAAAATCATGCCATGAATCGGGAATTGCCTAAAACGGGTACTATTTGCCTGTCAATCTTATTCAATCGATCAGTTTAGGGCAAAAAAATTGCGCAGCCCGAGAGGGTTCTGCGCAATAGTTTTCATTTATCTGGACTGAGCCACAAAATTCCTTAACGGCTTGTTAATAAATTGTAGAAGAATAGATAGGTTTTTTGTAGAAAAACTTCTACTTTTAGTACTTACTAAGGGCCTAACTGTGAAAAAATTCTTACTTGTAGACGACCACACGGTAGTGCGTACGGGGGTTAAATTATTATTATCCGAAATCTTTAAGCCCTGTGAAGTACATGAAGCCGCGGACGGGGACATCGCTACAGAGCTTTTAAAACAAAATAAGTACGAGCTTGTTATGATGGATATTCAAATGCCTAAGACAGACACTTTAGGACTGATGGAATACATCCACATAACATTGCCAGATACTAAAGTGCTTATGTTTTCCATGAGCGCAGAAAATATTTATGCCAAACGCTTTCTAAAAGCAGGTGCTATGGGCTTTATTTCTAAAGATGCTTCTTTGGATGAAATAACAAAAGCCATTCAACAGGTATTGAGTGATAAAAAATATTTTAGTCCTGCTTTAACCGATAAGTTAATGCATGAATCTTTTGAAGATTCACCATCTAACCCTTTTGATAAACTTTCCCGCAGAGAATTTGAAATTGCATCCTTACTATTATCCGGAGAAACCCTAAGTGAAATATCTCATTCTTTAAATCTTCAGATCTCAACCGTAGGTACACACAAAGCACGTATGTTCGAAAAACTACAGGTTACCAATCTTCTTGAATTAAAAGAATTAGCAACTACTTACAATCTTTAGTGATAAAGCAGGTTACCTTTAGACACAGCTAACATCTCTAATTAAAAAGTGATGATATGAGTTTTTTTAAAGACCTCACCCATAGTGGCACTTTACATGCTGATAATCCTTCAGACAGGAGGAATATTTTAATTGTAAATTATTTTTCGCTTATCCTTTTTGTAGCCGTAAGCACGCTGGTGATCCTGCGGAGTATCCTGTTCTTTTGCATGGCAAATAAAAGGATCCTTATCAGCACCAATACCAATATGGTTTTTGGTGCGCTGGTCACTTTGTTACCGCTTGCATTTAACCGCGCCGGTTATACACGTTTAGCAAAATATTATCTGTGTTGGCTTCCCTCTATAATCATCGTGTCTTTGTACACATTGGATGCGATGAAAAGGACCACTGTGTTTACATCTGAATATGACAGCCTTTATTTTTTTCTGTTAGGGGTATCCGCCATGCCTTATTTGTTGCTGAGTCTTTCTAATAAAAAAGAATTGATCGCAGGCTTATTATTGCCGTTGTTGATAGTAGTTTTTTCCGATCATATATTAAGCTGGTTTGGTGTGAGCCACTCACAAAAAGGAATGCCGGGAGATGAATTTGATATAAACCGCATACGCGCTTTCGTATCGTATTTTATCGTTAGCAGCTGTTGTTTTGTTATGAAGATATTAGTTGAAAGAGAGGTTAATAAAAATACCTTGTTGATAGCACAGCTGGAAGAAAAAAACAAACTGATCGACAAGCAGGCTGAAAAAGAAATTAAAGAAAGTGAGAACCGGTATCGTTATCTTTTTGAACAGGCGGCTGATGCTATCATTGTATCAAATAAAGATAATTATATTGAAAGCGCTAACCCCAGTGCCGTTGAAATGTTTGGTTACTCAATTGAAGAATTTTTAAAACTTAGGTTAGAGGATATTGTTGAAGTCAATAACCTTAAAGCCAGTCCGGTAGATCTCGAAATATATAAAAATCAACAGATCCGCTATAGGGAAAGGTTGCTTATAAAGAAAGATGGCTCGCCTTTCCAGGTAGAAATAAATGCCAAGATGCTGCCTGACGGAAGCTTGCAATCTTTTATCCGCGATGTTACCGTTCGTAAAAAAGCCGAAGAAGAACTGATCGAAGCAGAAGCAAAATTCAGGGACCTTGTAGAAAAATCTTCTGTAGGCGTTTATATTATCCAGCATGGAAAATACATGTACGTCAACCCGAAATTTGCTGCGATATTCGGTTATGATCAATATGAGGTCATCAACAAGCTCCCTGTAGAAGCATTGGCGCATCCCGATTATATGGAATTGATCAGAGACAATATGCGTAAACGCATTGAAGGTGTAAAAGAAACTACGCCTTACGAAATTGATGGCGTTAAAAAAAGCGGCGAAGTGATTCGCCTGGAAATTTTTGGCACCCGAACGCAATACAAAGGCGAACCTGCCATTATCGGAACATTGAGCGATGTAACAGAAAAAAAATTATTACAGGAACAAGTGCTGGATCAAAAAGTTCAGGAGCAGAAAAAAATTACCCGTGCCGTATTAAAAGCAGAAGAGAGAGAGCGCAACAGGATCGGACAGGAATTGCATGATAATGTTAACCAGATATTAGCCGGCACAAAATTATACCTCGGCTTAGCATCGAAAGATGAATTTGCAGGAAGAGGATTGATCAAAAGCTCGCTTGAACTGGTTGATAATGCGATTGAAGAAATGCGATCGTTAAGTAAAGAGCAGGTTACACCTATCAAAGGGATCGACCTGGAGAACCTGATCCATTCATTGATCGACAGGCTAAGTACAGGCTCATCGCTTAAAAGTACTGTTGTGTATAATTTATCGAACCATGAATTGGAGGATGACCTCAAATTAAATATCTACCGTATTATCCAGGAGCAAATGAATAATATTTTAAAACACTCCAATGCCCACCATACCAATATCTCTTTAACGGATGATACACAAGCTTTGCATGTGTCAATAGAAGATGATGGCGTAGGGTTCGACCTTCAACAAAAAAGAAAAGGGATCGGCCTCTCCAATATGATCAATAGAATTGAATCATACAACGGTGAATTAAAAATATACAGCAGTCCGGGTAACGGTTGCGAAGTAAGGATCACCATTCCCTATCTAAATAATAATTAACTCTTACCGGTTAACGCTCAACGTCTTATTTATTATTAATGATTTAATAAGACCGGCT
>DATHHR010000080.1:0-5600 GCA_035317105.1 Ferruginibacter sp.
TATTTTCTTCTCCGGGCAATACGCGTTGTAGCAAGACGTAAACAAAATATAGGTTTTGATCGCGTACCCTACTGCCAATGCCGATAAAAAAAGATTGGCTCTTTTGGCCCATATTTTAGGTACCAGCATAAAAATAAATATGAGCACTGTTAGTAACACTAAAAAATAGCCGGGCTTACCGTAATTATTTTGCCAGGAATAAAATCCTGTAAAATTCTGATCAAGATCCGCATAATAGGTCCACGGTAAAAAACAGGAAATAACTAATAGAACACAGGCAGCAAGGCCAACCTTGGTTAAATATTTTGGTAGCATAATGGCGCTAAAGGTAGTATAATTTTAAATCTTGCACTACTTGCTGGTCTTTATAGTTTGCTTTATATTTATAGTTCTTTATTGATAATATCCATTACTGTAAATTTAAAATATGAACACACTTAATTCAGCATTCGCTCCTGAAACATCTGTTTCAAAAACAGATCTTACCACAGAAGAAGTGGACTTTTTTAGATCTAATGGATGGGTAGGTAAATATTCCCTATTAACACCATCTGGCGTAGAAGTGGCCACATCGATACATAATAAAGCGCTTACGGATTTTACAGCGTGGGACAAGATCAGTACAGCAACAAAAGAAGAACTGGATGCCCGTCCCTGGTTCAAAAGCATGCACACAACTATTCCCGAATATAGAGCAATAGCCAACCATCCATTTATCGTAGATAAAATAGCTTCCATTTTAGGAGAAGACATAATTATATGGGGAGTATCAACAACCCACAGAAAACCAAATCAGAAACACAGATGGCATGTAGATATTGAGCATAAGCACTGGAAAGGTGTTTCTGTTTTTGTAGGATTAAAAGGCACTTCCTTCCTTTCTTCTTTAAGCTTAATAACAACATCACATACAATAGACACAATACCACAGCAATTAAATATTAACGATGACGCTACGGCTTTGGAGTTCTGTAAAAATATTAACCCTGAAGCTGAATTGGTTACGGTAGATATTAATGAAGGAGATTTCTTTCTTTTTGATGGGCTGACCTGGCATGGTTCGGATAACAAAGGTGATTGTGACAGGATCGGGATAATTATACAATACTCTACGCCGGCATATGAAATTAAAATCCCCTGCAACTATGATGAGCCAATAGTATGGCACTCCGCAAAGCCTCAGGCTGTTTTAGCAAAAGGGACCGATACTTACAAGCTGAACAACTTAAAATAAAGAAGCTTCATTTCTTCTGTAAAAGCAAAAAAGGACCACAAAATGTGATCCTTTTTGAGGTCCCGAGCGGATTCGAACCGCTGTAGAAGCTTTTGCAGAGCTTTGCCTAGCCACTCGGCCACAGGACCTTTTTTAAAGAGTTGCGAAAATAAGGTATTTTTAAACAAAAATAAAAATTTCGGTGCTGCCACTGTGGCCTGAAATCGCACTATAACCTCTTCAAAATCATGCCATGGGTAGTATTGCAGCATCTGAATTGATCCTAAATAGCCGGGGCGCTATTTACCATTTAGACTGCCGTCCTGAAGAAATTGCAACCACTATCATTACCGTCGGTGATCCGGATAGGGTGAAAGAAGTCAGCAAACATTTCGACACTATAGAATACAAAAATCAGCACCGCGAATTCATCACACATACCGGCTATATCGGCAAAAAAAGGATCAGCTGCGTAAGCACAGGTATCGGTCCCGATAATATCGATATAGCGATGAACGAACTGGATGCCTTGGCCAATATTGATTTTGAGACCCGCACCATAAAAGAAACATTCACGCAATTAAACATTATCCGTTTCGGCACATCGGGTTCTTTACAAAAAGATATAGCCGTTGATAGCTTTGTAGCCGGCACCTATGCCTTAGGGTTAGATAATGTATTACATTTTTATCGCTTAAGAAATAATGAGGAAGAAAGGTATTTACTAAAAGCCTTTCAAACACACACGCAACTGATCGCAGGAAATATATCTCCCTATATTACCATGGCTAGCGTAAATTTGTTGAAGCATTTTGTAAATAATTATCACCAGGGGATAACGGTGACCTGTCCGGGTTTTTACGGGCCGCAAGGCAGGGTATTAAGATTGGGCCTCGCTTATCCGGATCTGATCGATATGCTGACAAGTTTTAGTTTTGGCAACCACCAAATCGCTAATTTTGAAATGGAGTCTTCGGCGATATATGGTTTATCTAAATTGATGGGGCACCATTGTTTAAGTCTGAACGTGATAGTAGCCAATCGCATTACAAAAGAATTTTCGAAAGATGGCGCAGCTGCTGTTGAAAAATTAATACAACATTCTTTAGAAATAATAACTAACGCAAATATTTAAATCGATCATGACATTACCATTTTATAAATACCAGGGAACAGGCAATGATTTTATAATTTTTGACAACCGAAAAAAACAGATCCCTAAATTAACGGCTGATCAAATAAAAAACATGTGCGACAGGCGCTTCGGTATAGGCGCCGATGGCCTGATGTTACTAAGCGAAAAAGAAGGATACGATTTTGAAATGGTGTACTACAATGCCGATGGCAATCAAAGCAGCATGTGCGGTAACGGGGGCAGGTGCCTGGTAATGTTTGCGCATTATGTAGGCATCCATAAAGAACCTTATCATTTTTTAGCGATCGATGGGCCACATGCAGCAGAAATAGAAAGTGATCAAAAAGTTCGTTTAAAAATGAAAGACGTGATGAATGTAGAAGAACATAATTCCTGGATGGTGTTAGATACTGGCTCTCCACATTACGTTAAATTAGTTCCTGATGCAACAGTGGTCGATGTATTTGAGGCCGGTCGCGAAATCCGTTACAGTGATGAATACAAAACCGAAGGCATCAATGTAAATTTTGTTGAAACAATTGATGACGATACTATTTTCGTACGCACTTACGAACGTGGCGTTGAAAATGAAACACTCAGCTGTGGCACCGGCGTTACAGCAGCAGCCTTGGTTTCGGCACATAACGACAATGGCTTTAACCGCGTAGAAGTAAAAACCCCCGGAGGGCATTTAAGTGTTGAATTTGATAAAATGGATGATAATACTTTTCAAAATATCTGGTTATGCGGGCCGGCAGAATTAGTGTTCAAAGGAGAAGTAGAAATTAATGGTAAATGATTAATGGTAAATTGTAAATGATACAACTCTTTTACATCGTACGTCGTACATCACACATCGTACATATTTAAACTTCCCTATGTATATAAGCGTAAGAGTTTATGGAATACTGATCAACGAAGCCAGGCAGGTTTTAGTAAGTGATGAATATATCCGCGGCAATTATTTTACAAAATTTCCCGGCGGCGGATTAGAAGTAGGCGAAGGGACAAGAGATTGTCTTAAAAGAGAATTCAAAGAAGAAATGAATTTGGAAGTTGAAATAGGCGATCATATCTACACAACAGATTTCTATCAGCAAAGCGCTTTTAATGCAGAACACCAGATCATCGCTATCTACTATTATGTAAAAGCATTAGAACCAATAAAAGCTCCGCTACGCAACAAGCCCTTTGATTTTGATGAAGCACAATTAAAAATTTACGAAGAAGCAAAACAAATAGAAACAGTACGATTTATTGATTGGAATGATTTTTCTGCAGATACGGTTTCGTTGCCGATCGATAAGATAGTAGCAGCTACTGTAAAAAAAATGTACGATGTGTGATGTACGACGTACGATGTAAAAATTATTTATACACCTCAACATCGTACATCCAACATCGTACATCGTACGTTAAAAAAATACTATCAGCCGATAAGCCGGATTTTGTATCCCGCCGAAGCGGGATGGCTATCATTTATCTGGCTGCAACATTACTGTTACAATCTTGCTGCCTACCCTCCAGCTCGGGCGAGCCGCCCTCAAACACTGGTTTACATGGCATTACAGCACACAAGGTTTACCCGAAAATATAGTTACCTATATTTTCCGTGAGCTCTTACCTCACATTTTCACCCTCATCCCGCCTAAGCGGGACAGTTATTTTCTGTGGCACTTTCTCTTTCCCTTTCAGGAAGCCGGCGCTTAACCGGTGTGTTGCCCTTTGCTGTCCGGACTTTCCTCTCCGATCACTCGGAGCGATAGCCTGGCTGATAGAAAAGCAAAGGTAGTTTTTATTTTTTTAGTCGGCATTGAAGTTCTGTGCAGCATCGTTGCGTCGCACACTTGTACTGCATACCATTGTTGAGCTTTTATCTAAGCGTAGATAATGTTCAATGCTCAATTTTCAATGCTCAATGCTCAGTTGTAGCCATCTCAAATATTTGATATCTAAAAATTGAACATTGAAAATTGAGCATTGAGCATTGAAAATTAATTATATTTATCGCATGAAAGCTTCCAGGATCATTGCCATCATTCTAAACATCATTTTCATTTGTATATTTATTCTTTTTCTTTTAGATAGATTTACCTCTTTCCAAATTAAAAATAGCTTACTGAGGCTTTTAATTTATGAAGGCATGTTGATCTTCGCTCCTATCGTTTCTATCTGGAATTTATTCGGTATCATTTATAAACAAAAAACGATCATAGAATTTATTGTGCCTTGTATCGCTTTGTTAACGGTAATAATTATCGGTCCAACCAAAATTATTTTTGCTTCAGCTCCCTGGCAGACACAAACAATATTGTATCAAAATAAAAACTCATCTTTCAAAACAATTGAGTTTCAAATGCAGGATATAGGCGCTTTCGGTTATAGTAAAAGAACGGTTGAGGTTTATCATATCTCTAATTTGTTCATGCTGGTAAAAAAAGCTCCTGTAATTATTGATAGTTCAAAATGGATAAAAGTAGACAAGGATGTTAATGAGCTCCAACTTGTTGAACCTTAAGTTGTCTGTTTATTATTTTATCAATCTCCAATTGCTCCATCGGAGCAATCCCTACGGAATCTTATACTCTTTTTATTTAAATATGGTGTAGGTAGCATCACCATTTGAATAGGTAATTACTTTTATATTATTTACATAACATACGGCTACTAATTCATACAATATGCTGCTATATTCTTTTTTAAAATTTCCATGGCTATCAAAGTATGTATGCAGTATTTGTCCTACTGGTTGTTTATGCAGTTTGTTATAAACCTCCATATTAATTTTTATTCCTTTAACATAATAGGGCGAAGAATTGGTCCCATAAAGGGTATCAGCTCTGCACGGATCACCACTGGACCAAAAATCCTCTCTGTGATTATCGGCTTCTATTATAAAAGATTCTCCTACTTCGAATAAAATATTATAGCGACTTAATCCTTTAAAAGTTACAGCATAATTATTAATAAGTTCCACAGGATTTACCACTTCATGCCAATTCTTTTCTGCGCAAGAATCAATATTTAAAAATAACCATCTTCCTGGCTGATCATATTCATCCAACAAACTCAATACAAATCTTTCATGAAAATGCAGCACAGTGTCTTCAGAAAAAATCCTATTACCAGAAGCCGCCTGAGCCCATGTGTTCTGTATTGTAATAGAGGTTATAATAAATACAATGAAATATATTTTTCGCATAAAATTCCAAGATTAAGTTACTATCAAGGTACGCATTATGATATAGTTAA
>DATHHR010000081.1:0-2415 GCA_035317105.1 Ferruginibacter sp.
CCTGAATTAATTACTTTTCTATATCTGGGAGTCAGTATTAAGAATTAATAATTATCTCAGCGAGCAGGATAGTGATTGCCTTTTTATATGCTTGCATATCGATAACTGGAATAGTTAGATCGGTATTTTTTGTTTGTTGCAACACATCTTCCAGTATAAATTTACCCTGCTCAATTGTATAAAATATTTTTTTCTCCGCAAGATGGGTAGCTAAATATTCTTGTTCTGTTTGTCGTGGAGTTGGTACCAGCACTGCCTTTTGTTGCAATTTTACCAGGTCCATTATTGTGGTGTAACCGCTTCTTGTAATAACGAGTGTTGATCGTTGTATGGCTTCACTTAATTCATTTGCACCGAGATGATCTTTTACGATAATATTTTTTTGAAGATCGATAAGTTCATTTGTAGGCAAACCTCTCACCAATAAAACAACACCGTTAAATGTTTGTAATTGAGCTAACAGTAATTTTTCAAAAATGCTGCGTTGAGGTTCCGGTCCGGAAATAAGGATCAGCAGATCATACTTTTTATCAAATGGCTTTTTTTCAAATCGGCTTAACGGACCGGTATATTTTATATTGCCGGGAATATTTTTTGGATGAGATAATGCTCCTGCAAGAGAATGATCGCCTTCCAGATCGGGCACCCAACATTGCGTATATTTTTTTATAAAATGATAATGTATCTTTTGAAGGATCTTTTCGGTAAAATCATTTCCTGTTTTTATTAGTAACTGGTGCGTTATATAAATAGAAGGAATAGAGCTGTGGTATAAGCCAAAACGGTTATCGGAAATGACGCAATCGATCTCATTTTTACGCACGATCTTTTTAAGCCAGCGGTGTTCATGATAAATTATGGCAATAATGGAAGGGATCTGCAAAAATAGCTTTAGCGGAAGCCAGCCTTTTTTTCGGCTATATTGGATATTATAGCCCCTTAATGGCAGGAATTCAAGCCCGGGGAACTCCTTTTTTAATAATATTTCGGTTTGGCCGGCTGCAGCAATAATTACGGTAGAATCCTGCTCTAATAGCTCATAAATGATAGGAATGCAACGAGTTGCGTGACCAAGGCCCCAATCTAAAGGAGCTACTAAAACCCGCTTTGAGCCCGTTTTTTTGTTAAATATGCCATCATTCATACCAATATTGCAATATTGGTAAAAATAGTTTAATTTAGTAATCACGAATATGAAGGGATTAATTAAAATAGGATTGTTGCTATCATTGGCTTTCACACTACTACTTGCAGGATGCAGTGCATCGAGAAGAGGTTGTGGTTGCGCAGCTAATGTGAAAATGATCGGTATGTAAGTTTGAAAACTAAAAACGAAAAATTAACCTACACAACATGAACAAACTTAATCGTGACCTAATGGTATTGTTTAATCAAGACCTGATGACACCACAATCTATCGAACAGGAGGTTGAGTGGTTACATGAGCTGTTGTACAACGTTGAAAGAATTGATAATTTAATAATAGCCTACGAAGTGATCGATATCAATAAATATAAGGTCAGCAATAAACCCCAGTTATTGCGCAAGGCATTCAGGTCAAAGGAAGCAAAACCTTTTGTATTCCTGAATAATAAGAACTAGTTCTCCGATCAAATTTTCATTGTCTTTCCACATCTTATTATTGTTACAAGAAAAGGAAAAAATACCTTTGCTGTATGGAGCTGATCTTTACATTAAGTGAAATACACAAGGCCGCACAAAAACTACTATCCAGCGTTGGTGTTCATAAAGTATTTGCTTTTGATGGCGAAATGGGCGCCGGCAAAACCACTTTCATCCACGCGCTCTGCGAAGAATTAGGAGTGACCGATACTATTTCAAGTCCTACTTTTTCTATTATCAACCAATATAAAACAAGGAGTGGCGAAACGGTCTACCACATGGATCTCTATCGTTTAAAAAACGAAGAAGAAGCGGTGAATGCAGGTGTGGAAGATTGCATGTACTCCAATAATATTTGCCTGGTAGAATGGCCCGATAAAGCACCTGGTATCTTTCCACAGGATACTTTACGTGTAAGCATCACGATATTGGATGGTAATCGCAGAAAGATGCAAATAAATTTGTAATTTGTAACCTTCTAAAACCCTGTGTATTGCAGGCGCTTAATTTTTTCTATTATGGCCACATCAAAACCTTTTGTATCACCCTCTATTACTTACGATACGCTGGAGGAAACGCTGGATATAAAACCCAAGGGCACAAAGTTGTTTATAGGAATGCCTAAGGAGACCTCCTTTAATGAAAATAGAATAGCCTTATCACCCGAATCTGTTGGCGTATTGGTAGCTAATGGCCATAGGGTGCTGATAGAAACGAAAGCGGGCCTTGGCGCCAGTTATACCGATAAAGATTACAGTGAGGCTGGTGCAGAGATATCCTACGATAAAAAGG
>DATHHR010000082.1:0-8695 GCA_035317105.1 Ferruginibacter sp.
CGACAACACCACAAACACATGTGCAATCACGTCCGCAAGGGCAGATGCATGCAACAGCACCACAACATGTGCAGTCGCATCCGCAAGGGCAAATGCATGCAGCGCCACAACAACATATGATGCAATCACATCCACAACCGGCGATGCATGAACAAGCGCATCCACAAATGATGCAATCACATCCTGCACCGCAACAACATGCAATGCCTCAACAACAGCATATGCAGGCACCTCCTCAACAACATATGGAATCACATCCTGCACCAATGGGTGGAGGCGGTGGAGAACATATGGGCGGCGGTGGCGGTGGAGGAGAACACGGCGGCGGAGCAGGAAGAAGATAAATTGGTGCGGGGATTATATATAAGAAAGGGCTTGGTGATTAATTTCACTAAGCTTTTTTCATACACATCAAAGCAGAATAAAAAATCGTTAATAAACGCAGATCATGTTATAAAGAATATCATTTCGTTATTTTTGACAACTATACAATTTTATGAAAATATACAGAAGGCTTTTTTTATTACTGACATTTGTTATTGCATTGAACAGTTTGCATGCACAAACAGTAAGCGGTTATCATGTTGCTACAACATTCCATATTAGTGGTTCGGGCGGATGGGATTTTATTGCAGTTGATCCTGGGTCAAATAAATTATATCAATCGCATGCTACGGTTGTAAATATTTTAGACAGAACAACGGGAGATTCTGCTGGCATCATTCCTAATACTATTGGTGTACATGGAATTGCTTTTGTGGATGAATTAAATAAAGGCTATATAAGCGATGGGAAAATAAATACGGTAACTGTTTTTGATCTGCAGACAGATAGTATTCTTGGACAGATAGCTACCGGGCAAAACCCTGATGCGATCTTATATGATCCTTTCTCCAAAAAAATAATTACCTGTAATGGTAAAAGTAAAAACCTGAGCATTATTGATCCTTTTACTGATAAAGTTGTTGATAGCATTGATGTAGGCGGTAAACCCGAAGTGATAGTAAGTGATAATGCAGGGAAAGTTTTTGTGAACATAGAAGATAAGAATGAAATAGTTGCTGTTGATATGAAAAAGCTGGAAGTGATGAGCCATTGGCCACTTGCGCCAGGTGAGGCCCCAACAGGATTAGCCATTGATATAAAAACAAAGCGGCTGTTTTCGGGATGTGATAATAAATTATTGATCGTGATGGATAATATCAATGGAAAGATCATTAGCCACTTACCCATCGGCGAAAGCTGTGATGGCGTTGCTTTTGATTCAACCCTGCATAATGTACTCGCATCCTGCGGGGATGGTACTTTAACAGTGATCAAAGAAAACTCTGAGAGCAAACTGAAAGCGATCGATAAAGTTGTAACAAAGAAAGGTGCCAGAACGATCGCTGTTGATCAAAAAACACACCGTATCTATTTGCCTACGGCAGATTTTGAACCTGCAGTGCCGAATACAAAACCAAAACTAATACCCGGAACATTCGAAATACTGGTGTTGGAAAAATAAGCGAATTTAGAAATCGCTTTGTATCCCGATGAAGGAAAAGAAATATTGCCGCTCCTGGTTGGATGGTGTGATCACTTGAGTTCCAACGGAACCAATGAACGTAAATGTTTTATTGAATGTATACCGGCAGCCATAATTCATAAAACCAACAGTTGCTATTGTTGGACGAAAGCTTTTTTGCCAAAAGAATTCTCCCATCAATTCTAACCTTTTCGTTGGATGATAACTCAATAAATTTCCATTGAGCAAACTACTGGAATCTTTCTCAACAAATAAATAACCGACCTCTTCACCAATAGTAAATTGGCCAATTGTTTTTGACAGTAACAAGGGCACTAAAAATCCTTTCTGTGTTCCGGTGACGGTAAACTGCGGATAAGTTGATACAGACAGAAAATATTTCTCTTCATGAACCAAATGACACTTAACACCAAATAAAGGATCAACGAATTTTCCGTTGGCATGTTTTTGTTCATCGTACGTGATGAGGTAAGGCGCTTCTACTTTTAATTGTATATCATTATTGATACCATAGTTTGCATCTACATAGGGCACAGCTAACTGCACTTCTTTTGTTATTTGTGAATTGATAGAAGTATTTATTTCGAAAGTTCCTTTATCTAAAGTAGCAGGGTCATCAGTAAGCATGGGTGGGCCGCCGCCCTGTGCATCAGCTTTAGCAAATGCTATTATAAATATGATCGCTATAAATATTGAGCGTACTAACTGTTTCATGTAGATCTTAATCTAAAGTTACTTTATAATAAAACAGCTGCTTAAAAATTTAAGCAGCTGTTGTAAAAATATTTTGTTGGTATTAATGTTGATTACCTGTTCCGTTTGTTTGGTAGCAACCAATATCGGTTCCGGGCGCTGTAATGGCCGATGAACCATAAATAGCATCTACCGGTACATTGCTAAATGGGGTTAAACCTGTATAACCTTTTCCTATAGCAGGAGAACCACTTGTTAAATGAAAATTAAAACCTGATGCATAGTTATAATTTTGATAAGCAAAATTCGGCAAGGTAAAATTTGAAAATAAATTATTATTGATGCTTATAATGTTTATCGTAGGGGTATAAGCTGCACCAAGCGTATAGGCTCCCGGTAAATAAGTTGATGGTGTTGGGATATCAGTGGTTTGAGGATGTGATACATCTCCAACAGGATAAAAATTATTACAGATAACGGCAGAATCTCCATAATAAAAATTATATCCATAATGACAGTTAGAAGTATCTGCAGCGCTTCCTCCACCAACAACCCTTAATCCTTTTTTGCAATTCACAAAAAGATTATTGTATAAATTTCCTTCAGCGCCTTTTTCAATATCAATAGAACCTCCATGAGCAGAAGTACTTGTTTGACGGAAACCGCAATCAATATAAGTGTTGTTATACACATCCACATTACATTCGATAGCAGTTAATCCTGCATTTGAAATTTTAGTACCGTTGGTGGCACTACCTACAAATAAATTGTAAGCGATGTTACCTACTGTACCGCTTTTCACATTTAATGCTTCTCCACTGAATTGTCCTGTTTTTTCAAAAGTGTTCCTCATGATATTTACTTTTCCATCAGTCACGCGTACCGCGTCATCAACAGTTCCATAGATCCAGCTATCTTCCAATATAAATACGCCATTAGGATTTTGGAAGAAGATAGCCCATGATGGCGTACTTGGCGCCAATCCTGATATAGGAGCAGATGCATACGTAGCGCCCGAACCTTCAATATGTGTATATTTCATTACAAATAAAGCGCAGGTTGTATCACAATTGATACCATACCATTTTCCTGAAAAGGCAGAATCCGTTAAAGGGTTGGCAGAAGGGTTATCTGTTTTAACGCTTAACGAAGTGATCGTATTAGGTTGAGCAGCCGTACCATCAGAAATAAAAGTACCCTTAACAATAACAATAACGTTAGGATCTACTTTCACTGTTACGCCCGGTTGTAATAACAAAGTATCACCGGCGTTAACGGTAACATTGCAACCGATGATATAAGTTTTACCGGTAACCATTGTTCCTTTAATTGCTCCGCAAAGAGGAACGGAATCACTTACTGCATTAGCAGGAAGGTTATTATTGTTCCCTCCCGTAGTGATCTTATCACTATTTTTTTTGCATGATGTAAGCAACAAGATACTTGCCGCCACATAGCTGATTATTCTCAGAGATTTCATAATTGTGTTTTTTGATTTTAATTAATAGTTGTTTATGTTGATCGTGTTTTTAAAATTGATACCTGATACCTACCAGGTAGGTTTGACCATAATATTTTTTTTGTATTAAAACCCTGTCGCTGCGGTTTTGCGATGGCCATTGAAGACTGCCTGGGCCTTTTAAGAAATCACTGTTTTGATACATCTCTATAATGTCAGCAGTATTTAATAGGTTCCCCAGTTTTAGATAAGCAGCAAAATGTTTCCCAAATTTTTTCTCTGCAGAAAAATCCATGATCACTGATCCGCGTTGCCAGTAATCCATTCCGTCATAACCTGATAAATAAGTAATATGCCTGCCGGTATAAATAGTGGCCAATTGAATTTCCAATTCGCTTTTTCCATCTTTATATAACAAAGAGAGATTACCAATATGTGCAGCCTGGCCCTGTAACGGAATATTTACGGTAACATCTTTTTCCGTTGTTGTGGTATCGCCGCCACTATCTACATATTTGTACGGATGTTTTTTAACCGTAGGGGCATTAGAATATGTGTAGGTATAATTAGCAGAGATGCCGAACTTATGAAAGTATTTTGTGTACACTAATTCAAATCCAATATTTGTTGCCGTTGCGCCATTCACGGGTTTTATTACACTTGAGCTGGTAGCGGGCCTTTCGTAGGCATATTCGATCGGGTTTTGTATGTTCTTATAAAATGCACCAAACAAGATCTGATCGGCACCTCCAGGAAAATATTCGTAACGCACATCAATATTTTGTGCCTGTGAATGTTGCAGGCTATCGTTTCCTACTTCTGTATAATATTCAGATACGAACTGATAAGGTACGATCTCAAAAAAACCAGGGCGACAAATAGAACTGAAATAAGAAAAATGCAAGGCACTCTTATCATTCAATTTATATTTAACATGCAGGCTCGGTAAAGGATCGAGATAGGATATAGTTCCCGTTGGTGCACCACCCGACATGGTGGTGTCTGCGGATTGCGTATAAGATTGACTGGTACTTTCAAACCTTACTCCTGCAAGGATATTCCATTTTTTATTGGGTGTCCAGCGAATATCAAAATAGCCGGCACTTACATCTTCAGTCGCTGAGTAAATATTCGGACTGTTAGGCGTTCCTTTTTGATTGCCATGTAATAGCACAAAAGGCGCATCATAAATATTAGTGTATGCAACATTCGAACTGGTTAATTGAAAACTATATTCGTTGTAATAATTATCTCTTTCTTTATGGCGATCCATTCCGCCAACGCCTATATCAAATTTTTGTGAACCAATATTGAATTTATAATGAAGGTTCAGATAACCCGCAAGGTCCTTATCAGCATTATGTTGCCAGATACGATCTAACCCGGATAATAATAATGTTCCTGAACTATCAGGTGTAACATTTTGCGCCAATGTTAACTCTGCCTGGTCCGGCGTTTTTTGTGTTGCGATAGAATAAGCGCCTGACCAATCAACGGCTATATGTTTACTGATCTGGTGCAATCCCTGTAAGGTTGCATTGAAAATGCTTTGTGTATTTGTTTTGGAACGATCTGAATAATTTACATCAGCAACACCTGCTTCAGTGCGGGAACCAAATATTGAGTCTGTTATTAATCTTGACTGATACGTTGTGAGCTGGGTAAAGACCGTAGAGAAATCAATTTTATTGCTACTATTAATTCGATAATCGATCTTACCAATTAAAGCCACCCGGGTATCGTTGATAGAATAGTTGCGTAATTCCATATCGGTTAATGCAGGCTGACTTCCACCAAAAATCACCGAAGGCTGAGGACTGGCTTCATTAAATATTTCTTTATGAAACCTGTTGATGCTATTGTATGAGCCGCTTACAATGATCCCTAGTTTATTATGGAAGAAACGATCTCCTAAAGTCAACCCGAATTGCCCATCAGGTAAAGGTTTTTGTGGAGTAAAGACCAGATTTGCTTTGGAGAAATCTGCATAAGAAGCATTGAAAGAAGATCCGTTTATTTCCGCGGGCGATTTAGCGTTAACAGCACTATGATTATAAACTGAAAATGTATTATCAAAAAGCATTTGTGAATAACCGCCGGCTCCATGTGCTTCCAATAAAAATTTTTCGGGTGCATCCTTCATCACTAAATTCATCACACCACCAATGGCATCGCCTTCCATATCCGGTGTTAATGCTTTAATGACTTCCAGTCTCTGTAATATATCAGATGGGAAAATATCCATCGGCACATAACGGTTCTTATCATCCGGACTCGGTATTTTTATTCCATTGATCAAGGTGTAATTATATCTTTTATCCATACCGCGGATAACAGGATAACGGCCCTCGCCACTTTCGCCCCTATCAACTGTAACACCTGAAACACGGCGTAAAATGTTGGCCACCGTTACATCAGGCGCCAACTGAATTGTTTTGGCAGATAAAACATTAAGGATGTTATCAGCATTTTTTTCTATTGACCTTGCGCTTTGATCAGTAGTGCCCGATCTGTTAACACTTCTTGTAACAACAACTTCATCCATTTTTTTAGAAGCGTTGATCAGCCTAGCTTCTACAGTTACAGTAGTTTCATCATTACCGATAATTATATCTTTAGTTAACACTTCATATGAAACGGAAGTAATTGTGATGGTGTAGCTGCCTGCAGGAATATGTTTAAATGTAAAAGAGCCATCTAAGCCCGTGATTGTTTTAAAATTGGTTCCAACTATTGTTACCGTACCAGCTACGATCGGTTCACCGGTATGGTCATCCAGTACTTGTCCTTTTATATTACCAGCGCGAACTTGTGTGCACGCCAATAAAAAGATCAGGCAGAAAAATAACTTTGTTATGATGGGCTTTTTCAACGTTAGAGCAATTTTTTTGCAAATATTGTGCTTTGCCAATACGAACCATAGCCACCGGTACTATATAACCATATCATAATAATTTCGTAATAATTGCTTTATAAATAATTAACGATTTCTTTAAATGGCGAAGGCAACTTGCATCATTGTTTTATTAAAAAATTAATGTGGTGATGAAAAAATTATTTTTCTTTTTGGTTCTGATTCAACTGTTTATAGTAGCCAATGCGCAAACAGATAATAGCCAGGTACAAACGGCAACTGGTCATCCAACAGGCGTGATCGAAAATTTGCAGACCATAAAAAAATCGCTGAACTTTTTGATCATGGGAGATTGGGGAAGACATGGCGAACAACACCAAAGAAATGTAGCGCAGGAAATGAGTGATGCAACAGTTGGATTAAAAGCAACTTTTAATATTATTGTTGGAGATAATTTTTATCCGAGTGGTGTAATGAGTGTATTTGACCCAAGCTGGCAAAGCTCATTCGAAAATGTGTATACGCAACATCCTTTGTATGATGACTGGTATGTTGTGTTAGGCAATCATGATTACAAAACAAATCCTGATGCAGAAGTTGCGTACAGTAAAATAAGTGCAAGATGGATCATGCCGGCGAGGTATTACAGTGTTGTAAAAAAATTGAGTGATGGCGGTACAGCCGAATTCTTTTTTATTGATACCACTCCTTTTCAAACAGATTATTACGGAAGTGAAGACTATAGCGCAAATGTAAAAGGTGTAGATACAGCAGCACAAAAAAAGTGGCTGGAAGATGGTTTGAAAAATAGTACCGCAACCTGGAAATTTGTAATTGGTCATCATCCTCTATACAGTGCCGGCGGAAGAAAAGGAAAAACGGGCGATATGCAGAATTCTTTCGGCCCGTTATTTGAAAAATATAAAGTAGATGCATATTTCTGCGGACATGAACATGTATTGGAATATGACCAGCCGGCAGAATATCATTTTGTAGAAATTATTTCAGGAGCAGGTTCAGAAGCAACGCCTGTAACATCAGCACCCTATGCAAAATTTGCGATGCAGGATTTCGGTTTTGTAGGCGCAAGCTTAACAAGTAAGGAATTGTTGATACAGTATATTAATGAGAATGGAAAGATATTGTATACAACTACTGTAAATAAATAAAAAATTTCACGCAAAGGTGCTAAGAAAAAAATTAAGCCGCAAAGTTGACTTTGCGGCTTTGCTATCTTACGCGACTTTGCGTAAAACAATTTTATTGTGAAACTTTTACACCGGCCATTTCTCGTAACGCCTGTGCAATATGATTGGCATCGATACCGATCTCGTTGTATAATTCTTTAGGAGTGCCATGTTCAACAAGCCTGTCTGGTATGCCCATTATTTTTACATCGGCTTTGTAATTGTGCTCGTTCATAAATTCCAACACAGCACTTCCGAAGCCGCCAACAACTGTACCGTCCTCTATCGTAATTACTTTATTGAATTTACTGAAGACCTCGTGTAATAATTTTTCATCGATCGGTTTTACAAAACGCATATCGTATAAAGCAGGGTTAATGCCTTCTGCTCTTACATCACGTATAGCCGCTGCAGCAAAATTTCCCGGATGCCCAAAAGATAGAATAGCTATTTCTTCTCCGTCTTTTATTTTTCTACCGGTACCAATTGTTATTTCTTTCATTTCGGTTCTCCATTCCGGCATAACACCTTCGCCACGCGGATAACGGATAACGAACGGATTTTTTGTTGATTCCAATTGCGCAGTGTACATCAGGTTACGCAATTCAGATTCATTCATCGGCGCACTCACGATCATGTTTGGTATGCAACGCATATAAGCGATATCATACGCACCATGATGCGTTGGGCCATCTTCTCCAACCAAGCCCGCTCTGTCTAAACAAAATACTACGGGTAAATTTTGTATCGCTACATCATGCACCACCATATCATATGCTCTTTGCATAAAAGACGAATAGATATTGCAAAACACACGCATGCCCTGCGTTGCCATACCCGCGCTCAATGTAACCGCATGCTGTTCGCAGATACCTACATCAAAAGCACGGTCAGGCATTTTCTCCATCATATACTTTAAGGAAGAGCCGCTCGGCATTGCCGGCGTGATGCCGAATATTTTATCATTCTTCTCT
>DATHHR010000083.1:0-6469 GCA_035317105.1 Ferruginibacter sp.
GTTCGTACACCCAGGCATTTAAAAATTCACTGCCGGCATTTAATTCTTTCAATGCCTTGGCCATAAATTTATTATCTGCTACGATCTGCCCTTCAGAAATATAATTGATATACAGCTCTGCCTCTTTACGCAGGTAGTCGCTTTTCATCAATACTTTTTTATCTATATCGCGCATGTAATAACCTTGCTTCCACGCATCTTTTGCACTTGGATCAAAAAGGTCTACCTGTAAAGAGGCTCTGAAAACATGTTCGGGGGCACGGGCTGTACCGCCGTTATAACTTACTGTAACTTCCCATGGAATTGGTAAAATAACCAGCTTGGCATCTTCTTCGGCAAAAGGAAGTCCGAAGATGTTATTGTTAGGATTGCCAACTGAATTGGGATCAAAGCTAGAGAGATCGATCATTTGATAAATTTAATTAATATAAAGAATAATCTTAATTCTATCATCAAGAGAAACAAATGTACAATATTGTTGAATAATCAGGAGACATTAAATAATTATTAATATAAAGTATTGAGTTGGTTTTGTGAGATATGGCTACCAAATAGCAGCGAATATGTACTCGAATTTTAACCAAACAAATTTAAATGTAGCAATGGTTTGCGTTACCTTTGCAGCGAAATTTTCTTTATGAAGAAAACACATATTGTTTTATTGGTTGTAATTGCCATGGCAATTGGTGCACTGACGATGGTATCGGCAGATTTTTCTACGTATGATACTATCAGTTCTGCCAGGGAAAAACAGGGAAAGTTTGTGCATTTGATAGCCTCGGTAGATAAAACAGTTCCCTTTGATTATGACCCGGCAAAGAACCCTAATTATTTGGGATTTTCTGTTGTGGATAGCTTAGGAGGTAAAACAAAAGTGGTGTACCACAATACCAAACCAACTGATCTTGAAAAAAGCGATAGGGTTGTTTTAAAAGGCAGAATGCAAGGCGATGTTTTTGAATGCAGCGAGATATTATTAAAATGCCCGAGCAAATACAAAGACGATAAAAAAGAATTAGAAAAAACAGTCGCAAATAAAAATTACTAATTTTTATTTCAGCAGTAATTACATTATCAACTAATATAATTTAGATGCAATTCGAAGGTGAACATTTGTTAGTTGGTCAGATAGGCCATTTTTTTGTACTGCTTTCTTTTACCGCTTCTCTTTTAGCTACCATCGGTTATTTTATTGCATCGAGAAAAACTGACCTTCTCGAAAAGACCTCCTGGATACGTTTTGCAAGAATAAATTTTGCCATAGAAGTTGTAGCAGTGTTAGCAACCTTTGCTTGTATATTTTATATCTGCTCTAACCATTACCTGGAATACCTCTATGCTTACAAACACACATCCAGAGAATTAGAATTTAAATATTTACTGGCTTGTATCTGGGAAGACCAGGGCGGCAGTTTTTTATTATGGACGATATGGCATTGCGCTTTAGGTATCTTCCTTATCATCAAAAGTAAAGATTGGGAAGCGCCTGTAATGACAGTGATAAGTTTTGCGCAGGTGTTTTTAGCGATGATGATAATGGGTGTTTATATTTCTGCTATAAAAATTGGCAACAGTCCGTTCGTATTGACCCGTGATGAAATTAACGGCCCTATTTTTAGCATGCCGGGCTATTTAAGCCTGATCAAAGATGGTATTGGCTTAAATGTTTTATTGCGTAATTACTGGATGGTGATCCATCCTCCTATTTTATTTTTAGGGTTCGCGTCAACAATTGTCCCTTTTGCATTTGCTTATGCCGGCATACAGACCAAACGATTTGGAGAATGGGTAAAACCGGCGCTACCATACGCTTTATTTAGTGCTACTGTTTTAGGCGTGGGCATAATGATGGGTGCCAAATGGGCCTACGACTCTTTATCATTTGGTGGTTACTGGGCATGGGATCCTGTTGAAAACGCTTCTTTAGTTCCGTGGTTAATAATGATAGCCGGGCTGCACACGATGGTCATTTACAAAGCGACCACGCACTCATTAAGAGCTAGCTATGCGTTTATGATACTGTCTTTCCTTTTCATTTTATACTCAACTTTTTTAACGCGCACCGGAATTTTAGGAGATACATCGGTACATGCTTTTACAGAAGCCGGCAAGGCAATGAATATTTTGATACTAACATTTGTTGGTGTATTTGCAACATTGTCCATTGTATTATTTTTTGCCAACCTTAAAAAAATACCGGCAGATCAAAGGGAAGAAACGACTGATTCACGGGAATTTTGGATGTTCATTGGTTCGTTGATATTTTTCTTGTCTGCCATGTTCATCATTGCCAAAACATCGGTACCTGTTTTTAATGAAGTATTTGGTACGCATTGGGCACCGCCGGAAGATATAGAATTTGGTTACAACAAAGTATTGATACTGGTTGTTATCATCATCGGCATACTGACAGCAATCACACAATATTTAAAATACAAAAATACAGCTACCGCTTATTTTTTAAAGAAGCTGCTAGTGCCTACTGTTATCGCTTTGATCATAACAGGTTTATTGTTTTTATTGTACCCGATCAATTATACCAAACAAGGTTCAGGATTTTTAATTGCTATCTACATCGCTTTGTTTGCCGTTATCTATTCTTTCATTGCCAATGCAAGTTATATCTGGAGCGGGTTGAATGGCAATATAAAAGCAGCCGGCGGATCTGTTGCACATCTTGGTTTTGCATTGATGCTGGTTGGTATGCTGATCTCTTCAGCCAATAAAAAAATAATCAGCGAGGATAAGTTCAAAAATTTTATTATCCCGATGGGCATTGATCCTTTAACCAAGCAGGCGGATAACCCGTTAGAAAACCTTAACCTTCTCCGTGATGTACCTACGGGTATGGGACCATATACTGTTACTTATTTTGGCGATAGCAACGCGACAGAAAAAGGAAGGCATTATTATCACTTATTATTTGAAAGAAAAGATACCGCAACCAATGAGTTAAAAGAATCTTTTGTAGTGAACCCGGATGTTTACCTCATGAAAAACAATGGTATGAGCAGCAACCCGGATACCAAACATTATTTAACGCATGATGTATTCACTTACATTTCTTACACATTAGATCCTGATAAAAATAAAGATACTGCCCAGTTTAAAATACGTGAAGTGGCTGTAGGCGATACCCTGTTTTATTCAAAAGGATTTATGGTATTGAACGGCATTGAAAAAAATCCGCAACAAAATAAATTCGACATCGTGCCTAATGGCGCTATGCTGATGGCGCATATAACTATCACCGGGCCCGATAGTATGAAGTATGCATCAACGCCGGTCATCATGGTGGATAGTTTTGGCATCAATCAAATTGACGATACCGTTTACGCACAAAACTTATTCATAAAATTTGCGGGCGTTACCGATGAACATAAAATAAAAATAGGTGTTAAAGAGTCTGACAAGATGATAGATTTTGTTACTGTAAAAGCCTATGTTTTCCCTTATATAAACCTCGTTTGGATCGGCCTGGTGATAATGGCCATTGGCCTGCTAATGAGTGTTAGAAAAAGGGCCAATATCTCTTCTGCGTCAAGCGCTTTTGCATTGATAATCATTGCTGTTGCGTTGTTTTACATGTTTCTTTTCGCACATTAACATTTTCCCCGCCAAATAAGGGCTAACTTAAGGGTTACTTAAAACAAGTATTAGTATAAAAAGGATATCGTAATTTCACACAAGCGATGGCAAATCTTTTGCGATACAAATCTTTTAATATTATCCTTCTCCTTGTAATCTGCCTTTTTACAAAGAGCGAGTCGTGCTTTGCTCAGCAGGCAACAAATAATAGCGTTACCGTTCCTGCAATCATATACAATGGCGATACCATGAGCCTTGAATACCTTCCTGATTGTTTTCTCTATTCCAAATACGATGCGGATACCGAAGAAGCGGCATATCTTAAACGTGCGCGGCAACAAAAAACAATGGAAGCTTGGACCGAATTGCGCAATGCCGTTTATGTTACTTACCCTTATGCAAAACGTTGCGGGATAATTATAAATGATATTAATTATCACCTGGCAAAGATCCCAACCGAAGAGGGCCAAAAAGCTTATCTTAAAACAAGAGAAAAAGAATTAAGAACAGAATTTACCGACCCACTTAGTAATATGTCGATCTTCCAGGGGAAAATATTAATGAAGCTGATCAACAGAGAAACCGGCAACAACTGTTACAATATCATTAAAGGATACAAAGGTGGGATGACCGCAAGACTTTACCAGACAGTAGCTTTTTTCTTCGATAGCAATTTAAAACAGCCCTACGATAGAGACGGCGACGATGCCCCAATAGAAAAAATAGTATTGGAAGTCCAGCGCATGTATGGATACCGTAGCTAATGGTTAATGGTAAATTATAAATGGTTAACGCACACCTGTATTATCTCTCGTATAAAACCTTCACTCTCATCTTATTTTTTTACATTTACAATATTGAATGAATGATCGCTGTATAGTATCATTTCGTTTACCATTTACCATTAACAATTAACCATTTATGAAATTAGATATACTCGCTTTTGGTGCTCATCCCGATGATGTAGAACTTAGTTGTGGCGGAACTTTATTGGTTGAAAAATTAAATGGTAAAAAAACGGGCATTATTGATCTAACGCAAGGCGAACTTGGTACAAGAGGTACTCCTGAAACCAGGCAAACTGAAGCTGCAGCAGCAGCCAAAATTTTACAATTAGACGTAAGAGAAAATCTAGAGCTAGCCGATGGATTTTTTCAAAACGACGAGGCGCACCAACGAAAAATAATTGCCGCTATTAGAAAATATCAGCCAGATATTGTTTTATGCAATGCACCCGATGATCGCCACCCTGATCATGGAAAAGGCGCAAGGCTTATTGCAGATGCTGTTTTTTTATCGGGTTTAAGAAAGATCGTTACTACAGATAATGGCGCCACACAAGATATATGGCGGCCCAAATATGTTTTTAATTATTTGCAAGACAAATACCTCGCTCCAAATTTCGTTATTGATATCACCAAAGTGATGGATCAAAAAATTGATGCTGTAAAAGCTTACGGAACACAGTTTCATAATCCTGATCTGAATGAACCGCAAACATATATTTCTACACCTGATTTTATGGACAGTGTTTTATACCGCGCCAAAATGTTAGGGAAGATGATCGGCGTTAGGTATGCCGAAGGTTTCATTTCGAACAAAATGATCGGCTTCAACAGCTTCGATTCTTTTATTAAGCAAAACACGTAAAATAAGGCAAAAGTAAAAAGGCAAAACCTACAAGTATTTTAATGCGCTAGTTTTTACTTTTTCACTTTTGACTTTTGACTTTCTGATGGACCTTCTCAAAGAATATAGAATCTTTATTAATAGTAATTCACTGGGTGATGGCGTTCGCATGACCGCTGGCATTATTTTACCCGCAGTGATCTGTTACTATTTTAACTTACTACCTATCGGCATTGTAGTGGCAGTAGGCGCCATGTGCGTTAGTCTTGCTGATACGCCCGGGCCAATTCCCCACCGCATTAACAGTATGGTGGCTTGTTGTACGATCGGCTTTTTAGTTGCATTGATTACAGGATTTGCTGTTCCCCATCCGATCGTTTTAGGCGTTGTTATTCCCTGTATTTGTTTTGCTTTTTCTATGATCGGTGTATACGGCAGCAGGGCGAATGCTATTGGCGTAGCAGTGTTAATGGTAATGGTATTGACCATTGAAAGAAAAAATACAGGATGGTTGGTTGTGTACAATGCTTTATACATTTTTGCGGGCGGTTTGTGGTACATGCTAATGAGCTTGCTACTTTATTATATCAGGCCATACAAAATTGCGCAACAGGTTTTAGGGAATTCTATTTTAGCCACATCCGATTATTTACGCATCAGGGCTTCTTTTTATGATAAAAATGTAGACTACGAAAAAAGCTACCAGCAAATGCTGGAACAACAAATTGCTGTTCAGGAAAAACAAAACCTTGTCCGCGAAATATTATTTAAAACAGGACATATTGTAAAAGATACGACTGATAAAGGAGTAATATTAAGGCTCATATTTCGTGATTCGATCGATCTTTTTGAAAGAGTAATGACATCTTACCAGGATTATGAAGCCTTACAAAAGACTTTTGAAAACAGCGATATCCTTTTACGCTTTGAAAATTTTATTTTGGAAGTTGCTACAGAGCTGGATGAAATTGGCCTGGCGGTAAAACGCGGCAAAGCGTCTATAGAAACCGGCCTGTTGCTAAAACATTTCCAGGAGCTGCACGGCTACTTCGAAGAGTTTCGCGATGCAAACCGCACGCCGGAAAATGTTGAAAGCTTTATAAACCTCCGCCACATTTTAACGGGTATCGAAGATATTGTTACGCGCATACACGAGCTACATTTATATACTACCTATGATCAGGCGCTTGTAAAAGATTTACCCGCTGCTTCTGAATACCAGAAATTTGTTTCTCAAACAGTTATTGATACC